>JAYTRM010000032.1:0-19240 GCA_043746165.1 Bdellovibrionales bacterium
CTTGCGGCAATATTGCCGCGTAAACTGGGCGGTTTTGAGGCCGAGAAACTTGGCCATCAATCGGCGTTCCTGCAAGGTCAAATAAACGAAACCAAATTCGCCCCGCGAGACGCAGCAGCCTCCTGAGCCTTGGCATTCGAAGCGGACGCCCTGATCCCACCAGCTCATTCCTGAAGTCTCGCTTCTTTTCTTTGCTGAGACATCACGGTCCAACCGCAAAGTTTATATAATAGTCGGGCACCGACATTTCCGTCCCAATCGTCTTCAGACCCCTCAGGTTCGGCGACTTCGTTGATGTCAAAGCCGATAATCCGCCGGCCGCTCTCAGCCACGGCCGCAATTAACGAAGTGGCTTCGGAAAAGCTGAGGCCGCCCGGTACCGGCGTTCCGGTATTTGGACAGAGATCGGGAGTCAGTCCGTCGATATCAAATGAGATGTAAACATTTTCGGGCAGGGCCGCGATGATCTCACCGGCGATATTTTGCCAGGTTTCTCCACGCTGTTGTCGGCGTTTGAGCACCTGGTCAAAGAAGGTCGTCACTCTCGAGTTGGCTTGAATGTAATCGTATTCGCCGCGTGAAAAATCCCGAATCCCAACTTGAACGAGCCGCTGCGGTGAAAGTTCCTGCATCACGTTGTGCATGATCGAAGCGTGCGAATAGCGGTAACCTTGATAGTGCTGGCGAAGGTCGGCGTGGGCATCGATGTGGAGGATGCCGAACTTACCCGCGTGTGCTTGCGAAAGGGCCTGCATCAGCCCGAAAGGCGAAGAGTGGTCGCCACCCACCACCGCCGGAATCTTTCCTTTCGCCAAAATCTCCTGACTCTGCGCTAGCACCCAGGCATTGAGGTGGTCGCTCAACGTATTCACCTCGGCAAGTAGCCTCTGAGTGGCGGGGTCGAGATCATCTGCACGCTCAATGGCTTTTAGGATCCGTTGAGCTTTTTCTTTGCCGTCGCGGTTCCAAGTTTTGACGTCGTTGGATTCTGGCTGAAGGAAGTAGCCCCTTTGGTAACTTTCTCCAGTTTCGAGGTCAAAAAGATCGACCTGGTGGCTCGCGCGTAAAATCGCCGCAGGTCCCCGCGAAGCTCCAGCGCCGTAAGACGTGGTTACTTCCCACGGCACAGGAATGAGATGAATCAGCGATTGATCGGCGGAAAAGGGAAGGCCAAAAAGGCCGGATTCTCGGCTGGCGGTACTGTCGGGATTGAATGTCATGGCTCGACGATCTAACACGGTCGGTAGCAAAAAAACAGCACGAGCAGCTAACTTTCACAACCGCAAAGGAAGTCGGTTCCAAGCCCGTCGTTAAGCGCTTGATTCTTGGGGTCGAATGTATGAGTGTAGGGCGCTTGCGTTTTGACTCTATTTCTCTGGGAAAGGGTTTTACCATGAATCTCAATAAGTTTTCGAGCTTAGGTTTAGCTGCTCTGGTTTTACCGGCCGTACTGTTGTCGGGCTCGGCCACTTTCGCGGCTAAAACATCTAGCAAGCCGTCGGCTTTGGTCATCGAAGGCGACCAGAAATCCGTCGGAAATCTCAACGCCCCTCAAAAGGGTACGGAAAATTCGGTGATGAAGACCGAGCCATCGACCCTCAATCCGATTACCGGAATCGATTTGTACAATCAAGCTGTCCAAGCCACCGTGATGGATACCTTGATGGAGCGTGACCCGGATACTTATGAATGGCGTCCTGCTCTGGCCGATCGCGCCGAACAATCGGCAGATGGTAAAACGATCACATTCCACCTCCGTCCCGGCGCGACCTTTTCAGACGGCCATCCGCTGACGGCCGAAGATGTGAAATTTTCTTTCGATGTCGTCTTTGACCCCAAATACAATGCGGCCCCTAAGCGCGCTTATTTCGAAAACATCGAAAAAGCGGAAGTGATCGATCCCCAGACCGTTAAGTTCACGGTCAAAGAAAAGTACTTTGGTAACTTTGAAACCCTGGGTACCATGGTAGTTGTTCCCAAGCATTATTACGGCGACGCCGAGGCCGGCAAAAAGATAAATAAAACGATTCTCGGCTCTGGACCCTACCTGCTCGAGAATTACGACAAAGGCCAATCCCTGGTTTTCGCTAAGAACAAAAAATGGTGGGGCTGGAACGTTCCGCAAAACAAAGGCCGGTACAATTTTGATCGCATCCGTGTCCGCTTCATCCAAGATGAAAACATCATTCTCGAGACCTTGAAAAAAGGCGAACTCGATATCTACGACGATCTTTTTCCAGATGCCTATGCGCAAAAAGCCGTAGGGCCGGAGTGGGGAAAGACTGTTTTCAAAGTAAAAACAAAAAATCTTTCTCCCAAAGATTACATGTATATCGGCTGGAATCTGCGCCGTGATTTGTTCAAGGACAAAAACGTTCGCAAGGCGCTGACGATGCTCATGAACCGCGACGAAATGATCAAGAAATTCCGTTTCGGAATGTCACTTCCGGCAACCGGCCCGTGGTATCAGCAGAGCGAATACGCCGATCCATCTGTTAAAGCCCTTCCCTTCGATCCCAAAAAAGCGGTTGAGATTCTCAATAAGGCGGGTTGGACTGACCTCGATCACGACGGAATTTTAAAGAAGATGGTGGACGGAAAAAAAGTTGAGTTCCGCTTCACACTTTTTTACCCAACCAAAGAACGTGAGAAATATTACGTCCTTTATCAAAACGATTTGAAAAAGGTCGGCATCGACATGCAGCTGCAGCTGCTCGAATGGAACGCGCTGCTGAAGACCATGGACGAAGGCAAGTTTGACGCCGTCACCTTGCGCTGGGGCGGTGGCTCTGTCGATCTCGACCCCAAACAGATTTGGCATTCGGCGAGCGCCGTGCCTGGGGGCTCAAACTTTATCGGCTACGTGAATCCCGAGGCTGACAAGCTGATTGACCAGGCCCGCGGAGAGCTCGATAAGCAAAAGCGAATTCCGATCTTACGCAAAGTTTACAAGATGATCGCCGAAGACTACCCGTATGTCTTCATGTTCAATGATGAGTACGTCCTGTACGCCCACTCAAACAAAGTGGCGATGGTCAAACCGACCTACAAGTTTGACGTCGGTTCCGACTACTGGTGGGCCGCTCCTTGATTGCGGATGGCCCTGAAGTTTGCTATACGGACGGTCTTTGAGGCGGCGCCTTGAGGCGGCTGTCAATCAGCCGTCTGTCGGCCTAAACTAAGAAGAAGCAACAAGGACTTTAACTCTCCATGGTCAATTACATCTTTAGACGACTGCTGCTGATGATCCCGACATTATTCGGGATCACTTTGCTCAGTTTCATCATTATCAACCTTGCTCCGGGCAGTCCCGTCGAGCAACAGTTGCAGGCCATACGCATGGGCGGCGGTGGCAAGGGAATGAGTGCGCGTGGTGATACGGGTGTTTCGCAGGAAGTGATTGACGCTCTCAATAAACAGTACGGTTTCGATAAGCCACTCTTGGTGCGCTATGGCATTTGGATGAAGAACCTCTCAACACTCAACTTTGGTGACAGTTTCAAATACGAAGAACCAGTGACGGAGTTGATTGCAAGTAAGTTTCCCGTTTCGCTCACCTTCGGAATCGTTTCGTTTATTCTCACCTACTTGGTCTGTATACCGCTCGGAGTTCTGAAAGCAATTCGTGATGGCTCTGCTTTTGATCGGGCGACGAGCTTGGTATTATTTGTAGCTTATTCCGTGCCTCCGGTGATGCTGGGCATCCTGCTCTTGGTTTTCTTTGCAGGCTCAAGTTATTTTGATTGGTTTCCTCTTAGCGGTTTACATTCTGATAATTATGTCGATCTCTCGACAGTTGGAAAACTCAAAGACCTCGTCATGCACATGATCTTGCCACTGATCTGCTACATGATCGGGAGCTTCACTTTCCTGACTCTCATGATGAAAAACTCGATGCTCGACATCGTCAAACTTGATTACGTACGGACCGCGCGGGCCAAAGGCCTCTCCGAAAAAACCGTCTATATGAAGCACGCGCTTCGCAATGCCCTCATTCCGATCATCACTGGCATGGGGGGAATTCTCACGTTGTTTTTCTCAGGTTCCATCCTGATCGAGACGGTGTTCAATCTCGACGGCATGGGGCTGCTCAGCATTACGGCCGCCACTTCCCGGGATTATAATGTTCTCATGGGACTTCTATTTTTCGAAAGTGTCATGTTTCTCGTAGGCAGACTTTTTGCTGATCTTCTCTACGTTTTGGTTGATCCAAGGATTGATTTCGCATGATCGAACGTTTCATCAAAAACGAAATCACCCGCAAACGCTGGCGCCGGTTCCGCAACAACCGACTTGGTCTTGTCGCGGTTTGGTTGATGCTGGCCATTTCATTTTTTAGTTTTACCGCCGAGCTATGGGCGAATCACGATCCCTTGATCCTGCATTACCACGGCGAAACTTACTTTCCAGTTTTCAAGTATTACTACCCCGGAGTGTTTGGCCGCGACGATATTGCGCAGATGGAGTACTCCGAACTCAAACTCAGTGAAAGCGATTGGGCTGTATGGCCGATCTTGCGCTGGGATCCTTATTCGCGAAACGAAAAGGTCGAGAATTTACCGGGAGCGCCCTCGAGCGTGAACTGGCTCGGCACGGACGAGAGCGGCCGAGATGTGGCTTCGCGCCTTCTTTATGGCTATCGATATTCCTTCGGCTACGCATTGATCGTTTGGATCTTGTCTTCGATCGTCGGTATGATTGCGGGCGCGATCATGGGCTTTAAAGGTGGCTGGACCGATCTCGCAGGGCAACGGGCGATTGAAATCATCGAGTCGCTTCCGTACCTCATGATTTTGATTATTTTCGTATCGATATTCAGACCTAGCTTGATACTCCTCGGAGTTTTGACGGTCTTCTTTAGCTGGGTGGGAATCTCGATCTACTTCCGCGCCGAATTTTTGAAATTGCGTAGGCGCGACTTTGTCGAGGCGGCGAGAGCGCTGGGAGCTTCGAGGTCACGGCTCATATTCCGACATATTTTGCCCAATAGCCTCACGCCGTGGATCACGATGAGTCCGTTCCTTATCGCCGGCAACGTTGCGGGCCTAGCGGCACTCGACTTTCTTGGCTTCGGCGTTCCGGCACCAACTCCGAGCTGGGGAGAGTTGCTGAACGAAGCCTTAAAAAATTTCCGTATTGCTTGGTGGCTTGCGGTCTATCCGTCACTTGCCCTTTTTATAGCGCTGACGCTGTTTAACCTTATCGGCGAAGCCGTTCGCGACGCGCTCGATCCGCGCAAAACCCTCTAAGCCTGAAAATGGCGAACCTTGAGATAGTCCTTCACAAATCAACGATTCTGCTGATCGTAGTGGCCGCTCTCGGCTACTTCGTCGATATTTATGATCTTATTTTATTTAGTGTTGTGCGAGTGCCGAGCCTTCGTGATCTGGGTTTGAGCGGAGCTGAGATCCTCGATCGCGGAATTCTTTTGCTCAATCTGCAGATGGCGGGAATGCTCGTGGGCGGGCTCTTGTTCGGCGCTATTGGCGATAAGTTCGGTCGCGTTTCGGTGCTGTTTTCGTCGATCCTTCTCTATTCACTCGCGAACTTTGCTAACGGCTTTGTGTACGATTTAAATACCTACGCCGCCCTTCGCTTTATCGCGGGACTCGGACTTGCGGGTGAACTCGGCGCCGGCATAACTCTGATAGCTGAGACACTGCCACGAGAAAAGCGCGGCATTGGTACTTCATTGATCGCCTCGGTGGGCGTCAGTGGTGCCTTGCTTGCGTGGGAAGTCAGTCGCATTTTCAACTGGCGAAACGCCTTTATTTTTGGCGGAGTCATGGGAATGGTGCTCTTGGTTCTTCGACTCGGCGTCTTTGAGTCGGGGCTCTACAAAGAGGTTCGAAACAAAGATCTCCCGCGCGGCGATTGGTTTTTTCTGCTGAGATCAAGAGATCGACTCCGCCGTTACCTGGGTCTGATCTTGCTCGGTGCACCGCTTTGGTACGCGGTCGGAATTTTGATGACGCTGGCTCCAGAGTTAGCAGAGGCTCTTGAAGTCAAAGCACCGGTTGAGGGCGGAAGAGCGGTATTTTTTTACTACCTGGGCTTGATCGCAGGAGATTTGGGCAGCGGATTGCTCAGCCAGTTTTTCCAGAGCCGTAAAAAGAGCGTCGCGATCTCGCTCACCGCGTTCACCATTTTACTTTGTGTGTTCTTCCTAGTTCGTGGCTTAAGCGTCGACCTGTTCTACGGACTTTGCGTAGCTTTGGGATTAGCCGGTGGCTACTGGGCGACCTTCGTCACGATGGCAGCAGAGCAATTCGGCACGAATCTGCGTGCGACGGTGGCCATTTCGATTCCCAATTTTGCCCGGGGCTCTCTGGTTTTGGTCTCGATACTATTTGTGGCACTTAAGAATCAGGTTGGGATTACGGCATCGGGTTTTTCTGTCGGGCTACTGATGATGCTTCTGGCATTTTCGAGCCTGCTGATCTTAAGGGAAACCTACGGACTCAGTATGGACTACGAAGAAACTTGAGCTCGCAATTAGCAGCAACCGATCCACGATGTTGGACGTCGGTACGCAGCAGCACATATCGCGAGCGGCCTCTAATTTTGATCTGAGCATTTTCATGCGCCATGTCGACGGTCAACATCGTGGATCGGTTGCTAGATCTGTCTTCTTGCACAGCCCAAACTCTCACTCAGGATCTTCAAGATAGGTGTAGCCTGACAACCCTTCTTCATAATGGCGCATCAAGAGGCGCGCTTCAGCTTTGGAAATCGTACCCTGCATGATGCTTTCTTCAGAGGCCCGGCGAATGCTTTCGATCAGTTCGGGGCGCTGGTACTGCACGTAGCTGAGAACTTCGGTGACGGTATCGCCTTCGACAACGTGATCGACCGTGTAGCCGGACGACGTGATCGTGATGTGAACCGCATCGGTATCGCCAAAGAGGTTATGAAGGTCACCGAGAATCTCTTGGTAAGCGCCAACGAGGAAAACGCCCATGAAGTAAGGATCTTTTTCGTTCAGTTCGTGAACTTCAAGTGCGGTTTTCTTCGCTTTGCTGTGAGCGCCACCGTCATCGATGAACTGGCCGATTTTACCGTCGGAATCACAAGTGAGGTCGACAAGGATAGCCCGGCGAGTCGGCTCTTCGCCGAGTCGGTGAATCGGCAGGACTGGGAACAACTGTCCGACCGCCCATGAGTCGGGCATGGATTGAAAGACCGAAAAGTTACAAAAGTACGTATCGGAAAGAAGCTCCCGGAGATTCTGCGCGAGCTCTTCGGCATCATCCAAACGCCGCGCAAGTTTTTCCATTTTGGTGAGAATGACCCAACAAAGATTTTCAGCCTTCGCACGTTGTTCGAGACTCAAGACTCCAAACGTGAAGAGCTGCAGGATTGTTTCTTTGGCGTGCATCACGTCGTGGTAAAACTCGTGAATATTGTGATCGTTGAGCTTTTCGTGAATGTACGCCAGATCCTGCACCACGCGGTGATCGTCTTTTGACGGCGTCTGCGCGGGCTCTTTTTTCTGCACTTCATTGATACCGAGAACGTTGAAAACCAGAACTGAGTGGTGGGCGACGAGGGCCCGGCCGGCTTCGGTGACGATGGTAGGGTGAGAGACTCCCTTTTCATCGCAAACCGATTGAATGATCGAAATCACGTCGTTGGCGTATTCTTGCTCGGTGTAGTTGATCGAGCTGTCTGTCGAGCCAGAGCCGTCGTAATCGACGCCGAGGCCACCACCGACATCGATGTACTTGGGGCGCGCACCCATGTGGAAGAGTTCCGTGTAAAAGCGCGTTCCCTCTTTGAGCGAACCTTTGACAGAGGAAATCGAAGAGATCTGCGAGCCGATGTGATAGTGCAGCAGCTCGAGGCATTCGAGCATGTTTTCTTTTTTGAGGATATCGACACAGTCGACGATCTCGAGCGGTGTCAGGCCAAATTTAGAGCGGTCGCCCGAGGAATCAATCCAGCGGCCGCTGCCTTTGGTGAAAAGTTTGGCCCGTAGGCCGATCTTGGGAAGTGTGTTAAATTTCTTGCCGGCCTCGATAATCATCGGCAGCTCGACCATTCGGTCTACGACAATGATGGTATTGCGGCCGAGCTTTTGAGACAAAATCGCTGTCTCAATGTACTCTTGATCTTTAAAGCCGTTGCAGATGATCAGTGCATCTGGAGTCGTCATCATGGCAAGCACGACTAAAAGCTCGGGCTTTGATCCGCACTCGAGTCCGAGCTTTGCGCTATAACCGAATTTCACCAACTCTTCAACCAAGTGGCGCTGTTGGTTGACCTTGATCGGGTAAACGCCGCGGTAGCTGCCTTTATAACTGTTGTCTTCGATCGCTTTGTTGAAGCAACCGTTGATGAGCTCGATCCTTGATTTTGTAATGTCGGGAAAACGTATCAGCATCGGAACCTGAATTCCGCGCTCCTGCAGATCTTGGGTAAGCTCAAGAAGGTCGATGCACGGTCCGCTCGGTCCGTGCGGCGTGATCATGATATTGCCTTTTTCGTTGATATCGAAAAAGCCAGAACCCCAAGAGCCGACCTTGTAGAGATCGCGGCTGGATTCGACGGTCCAAGGCTGAGCGCCGCCTCGGGCCTGTTGGGCAGGGCCGCCTGCAGATCTGTCTGCGAACTGATTCGGGCTATCTAATCCCAACTCGTCTCCTATGTCGTTTGTCTAACGTCAGCCTTTTACGATCAGGTTAAGGATTTTCCCTGCTTTGTAAATAACTTTGTCGATTGGTTTTCCGTTAAGGGCGTTGCGGACACTCTCAAGCGATTGCGCTTGGGCCACCGCTGCGGACTCAGCTGCGTCCTTGGCGAGGTCGATTGTTCCACGAGAACGGCCATTAACTTGCACACCTATAGTGACGACGGAGTCGACTGTCAAATTCGAATCGTAACTCGGCCACTGGGCTAGCGAAACCAATCCTGTTTCACCCATCTTTGCCCACAATTCTTCACAGAGGTGTGGAGCGAAGGGAGATAGAATTTGCACAAGAGTCTTAAGCACCACTTTTGGCCTCTGGCCCGTGCGGTAAACTTCGTTGAGCAAGATCATCATTGCAGAAATCGCTGTGTTGAAGCTTAAGCCCTCGATGTCTTCACCGACTTTTTTGACCGTTTTGTGAACCAGACGGCCCAGCTCATCCGAGGGCGCCGAGTTGTCGAGTTGAGTTTGCCCGTCCTCACCGATGCAAATCCGCCAGAGCCGGTCGAGAAAGCGACTGATGCCTTCGATGCCAGATTCTTGCCACGGCTTATCGCGGTCCATGGGGCCCATGAAAAGAATGAAAAGCCTGAGGGCGTCGGCGCCGTAGCGACTTCGAACGTCGTCGACGTTGATGACGTTGCCGCGTGACTTCGACATTTTTTCGCCATCGGGACCTAAAATCATTCCCTGGTGCGCCAGCCGCTGAAAGGGCTCGTCATGACTGACGAGCCCAGCATCAAAAAGAACCTTCTGCCAGAATCTCGAGTACAGCAAATGGCCAACCGTGTGCTCAGGGCCGCCGACGTAGAGATCGACCGGCATCCAGTAGTTTTGCGCCTCGTAAGTAAAGGGCTCACGGTCATTGTGCGGATCGATGTAGCGCAAAAAATACCAACTTGAACCGGCCGAACCAGGCATCGTGTCGGATTCGCGTTTGCCGATCTCGCCAGTCAAAGGATCTTGGTAGCGAACCCAATCTGCGTTGCGCGCCAGCGGTGCTTCGCCTTTTTCAGAGGGCTCGTAGTCGGCGACCGTAGGCAACAAAACGGGCAGTTCTTCCAAAGGAACCGCTTTCAGGCCCTTCTGTGGAAAGCTCACGATCGGAAACGGCTCGCCCCAATAGCGCTGGCGACTAAACAGCCAATCGCGCAGTTTGTACTCGATCCGCCGGCCGCCGAGATGCTTTTCTTCAAGGTGGCGAATCATTCTTTCGATAGCTGCTGGCTTGGATAGGCCGTTGAGAAAATCAGAGTTGATTAGTTTTCCGTCGCCTTCAAACGGCAGGGGATCTGTGCTTTCAAGCACTCTCACGATTGGCAGCTGGTAAGTCGTCGCGAATTCAAAATCGCGTGCGTCGTGGCCTGGAACGGCCATGATGGCGCCGCTGCCGTAATCCATCAGCACGTAATCGGCCGTCCAGATCGGAATCGCCTTACCGGTCATCGGATTGATCGCGAAACCGCCAGTGGAAACTCCCGTCTTCTCATTCGCCGCCTTACGGTCGACCTCGAGCTTTGAGGCTGCTTTTTTAATGTAAGCGTCGACGGCGCCTGCTTGCGCAGACGATTTAATTTTTTGTAAGAGCGGATGCTCGGGTGCGATCACCATAAAGGTGGCACCGAAAAGGGTGTCGGGCCTCGTGGTAAAAATTTCAAGCTTCTCTGCGGGCATTCCCTGAATCGCAAAATGGACGGTCGCGCCTTCGCTCTTACCAATCCAGTTGCGTTGCGCTTCTTTACTTCTCTGCGGCCAATCGACTTTGTCGAGGTCGGCGAGCAGGCGCTCGGAGTAACTCGTGATCTTGAGCATCCACTGCTTCATGGGCATGCGAATGACGGGGTGGTCACCGCGCTCGCTCTTGCCGTCAATGACCTCTTCATTTGCTAAGACTGTGCGCAAAGCCGGGCACCAGTTCACCGGCACTTCTTTTTGGTACGCTAAACCGCGCTCAAAGAGCTTGAGGAAAATAAATTGCGTCCATTTGTAAAACTTTGGATCTGCAGTTGAAACCTCGCGCGACCAATCGAAACTAAAGCCAAATGACTGCAGTTGCCGGCGAAAGTTTTCGATCGCCTGTTCGGTGGTTTTCGCGGGATGAATTCCCGTCTGGATCGCAAACTGCTCGGCGGGAAGTCCAAAAGCGTCGTAACCCATCGGGTGAAGGACGTTGAAGCCTTTGTTTCTCTTGTAGCGAGAGATCACGTCGGTCGGTGTGTACGAGGCCATGTGTCCAATGTGCAGGCCGACGCCAGACGGGTAGGGAAACATGTCGAGCGCGTAGTATTTCGGCTTGGTCGACTGAGATTCAGCTTTGAATGCCGAAGTCTCCGCCCACTTTTTTTGCCACCGCTCTTCGATCTCACCGTGCTGATATGACATGCTACCCCCGCTGGAAAAGCCAACAATCGCTGAAGGTGCGAAAAAAGTCCAGCAACACTCGGCCATAGGCCTGAGACCTGGGCCCAGGCTTGGGGGGTCTGGTCGTCAAAAGGGAAGAACTGGCCTCGGGAAGATCGCCGGCGTCCGCTAAAATAAGAAGAAGGAGACGTCCAGTTTGTCGCAAAAAACACAACAGTCGATTATGAATATTGCAAAGAATCCCGCCGACCAGCTCATTCTCGCGGTCGACGATGATCTCGATAATCTCAAGCTTATGGCTCGCACGCTTGAGCATGAAGGTTACCGTGTCGAAAAAGCATCAAGCGGTGAAGAAGCTTTGAGTCGACTCAAAAATGTACTTCCCGACTTAATCCTACTCGACATCAATATGCCGGGGATCAGCGGAATCGAAACTTTGAAACTTCTGCGCAGCCGTGACTCCTACGTTTCGGTCCTTTTCGTCAGTGCGCGCAATGCAACAAATGACATCGTTGCGGGCCTTGAGACGGGCGCCGATGATTACATTTGTAAACCGTTTGATCCGATCGAGCTTCTGGCCCGAGTTCGCGCACACCTGAGAATTAAAGATCTCACCGACCGTTTGAGTCTCGCCAACTCACGTCTGCAGGCACTTGTCGATATCGACGATCTCACTGGACTTTTCAACATGCGCTCGATTTTTCAGAAGCTCGACACCGAAATCAGTCGGGCGCGGCGCAGTAACCGTGCTGTCGGCGTGGTGATGATGGACATGGATAACTTTAAACTGGTCAACGACCACCATGACCATTTGTTTGGTAGCTTTGTTCTTTCAGAAGTCGGCAAGCTCATCAAAGGCAACATTCGCGGCGTCGACTTTGCCGCCCGGTACGGCGGTGACGAATTTATGGTCGCCCTTTCGGAAACCACACCTGAAGGCGCGCTCATGTTCGCCGAACGCTTGCGTGCGGTCATTGAAAAGTACATGTTTGCTAAAGATGGAGATTCGATGAAGTTAACCGCAAGCCTTGGCGTGGCGGTCGTTCGCCCGACGACTCAAACCATCGATGCCAAGACGCTGATTCGCTTTGCCGATCACGCCATGTACGAGGCCAAGCGCAACGGCCGAAACTGCGTGGAGTCATACGAAACGGTGGCTTCGGACGTTCGCAGATCGAGCTAATTGTCACCTTGCAGAGGATGACCGATCTGGGTAAGTTGACGACCTATGGGCAAACCTCAAGTTGAAACAGGAAAAAATCGAAATCAGGAACGCCTTGTTGGGCGAGCCGCACGGGTTTCGCTGGTAGCAAGCATCTTGATATTAGTCGTTAAGTTTTGGGCTTTTCACCTCACCCATTCAGAAGCGATTTTATCCGATGCGCTTGAGAGCATCGCCAACGTCGTCGCGGCCGCACTGGCTCTGTTGGTACTCGCGATTGCGGACAAGCCGGCTGATCGGGACCATCCGTATGGTCACGGCAAAGTCGAGTTTTTCTCCGCCGCGTTTGAAGGTGGACTGATATTTTTTGCAGCGATCATGATCATCGTCGCGGCCATCCAGACCTTCGGACGCAGTGATCCGATCCAGGACCTCGGGTGGGGATTAGCCCTCATCATTGCGAGTGGGCTGATCAACGCGCTTCTTGGCTATTACCTCTTGCGCTCGGGCAAGCGACATCACTCAGAAGCGCTGAAGGCGAGTGGCCAGCATGTGCTTTCAGATTTTTGGACTACCTTTGGCGTCGTCGTGGGTCTCGCGCTTGTTCACGCGACGGGCTACGTGTGGTTAGATTCGGCCACAGCACTGATTGTGGGCTTATCGCTCGCGTGGACCGGAGTGAAACTTGTTCGCCGTTCGGCCGGTGGATTGCTCGACGAAGAAGATCTCGAGACGCTCAAGGTATTATCAGAAATTGTCTCGCAACAAAGACCCTCGGGCTTTATTCAGGTTCATCATGTGCGGATTATGCGCTCTGGAAGTTTTCACCACATTGACGCCCACGTGGTCGTACCGGAGTTTTGGACCGTGACTGAAGCCCATGACCGCACCGATGCCTATGAGAATTGGGTGATGAAGGAATATCCGCAACATGCCGAGCTTCGTTTGCATGTCGATCCGTGTCGGCAGAAATACTGCCGAGCCTGCGATGTCAGCCCGTGCCCAGTCAGGCGAGCGCCGTTCGAAAAGAGAATCGACATTTCTCTCGAAGACCTAACCTCGCCGGAAGAGCCGCCGCAGTATCGCGACCGCGTCGTTGACCGTGACCGTCTAACTTCGAGCTAACGGCATCAAATTTGAAGCTAAGGCAGCTATCCTCTCAATGCGGCTCAGGGGTTGACTCCCTGAGCCGCCTGCAGCTTCCAGCGCCATGTCAAAGGAATCATCAGCACAAGGCAACCTGCCGATATGAAAAAAGCGGAAGGCAGTCCGTACTTCGCCGCAACTTGGCCCCAAAGCATGCTTCCGCAAGTCATTGAGCCAAAGAGAACGGTTAAAAATATTGAAACTCCGCGACCGCGAATCCATTCATCGAGACACAGAAACGTCGAGACGTAGAGGCCCACAAGTACGATCGTCCATGAGCCCCCCGCGACCAGCGCGCCAATGAGTGCGACGGCAGGTGAGTGTGCGAGGCCGAATAGGCAAAGGGCTACTGCAATTCCCACTGTTCCGGCAGCTACGACGGAGTCGGCGCCCAGCCACTTTCGCATCTGATGTAATATGAGAGAGCCGATCACAGCGCCAATGCTGATGACAGCAAGCATGACCCCATAAAACTTCGGTCCTTGGGTCACCTGATTGCGCGCGACGAGAGGGAGTAGCGCGCTGTAGGTGCAAGCGAATGGATAGACTGCGATCGTGCGAACAAAAGTTGCGCGGAGTTTTTTATTTTTCGCGGCGTAAACGACCCCGGTTTGGATCGCAGTGAAAAAGCTCTCGGTTGGACGTTTCGGTCTTTTTGGAGACTTCCACCAAAACAGGGCCATGACGGTTGTCGAATCGGCCATTCCAAAAATCCAATAAGGAGCAGCCGGACCGAAGGCTGACAGCGCAAAACCTGCCAGCGCAGGACCAATCGCCCGGCTCAAATTGTAGCCGACGCTATTTGCTGAGTTGGCGCTGTCGAGATCTTCCGGCGGAACGAGAAGTGGAGTGATCGATAGCCACACCGGTGTCGCGAGCGACCAACACGCACTGAGGGTAAAAGTCGCAATGAGAAGAATATTGGGAGTTACCCATTGCATGAAAATGACTCCGCCAAAAAGGAGAATCGAAATCGTGATGAATAGTTCAAGCGCAATCAAAAAACGTCTCGGGTCAACCATGTCGGCGAGCACGCCTGCGAGGAATGTGAAAAGAAACATCGGCAGACTGCTCGCAACTTGCACCATCGATACCAACGCAGGATCGGTGTTAAGATTAGTCATGAGCCAAGCTGAGGCGGCGTCTGAGATGGCAATGCCAGTGCAAGAACACGTAGTCGCAAACCAAATGACCGTAAACGGCAAATGCGAAAATGCTCCGAACCGGGCTAGGTTGGGAGTACGGGATGCTGGCGAGTTCGTGACCGGTGGTTCCATCGTTAAAGCTTGCCGGAACGAGTAGAGTGATTCAAGACCAGTTGAAGGCATGCGGATTCGGCCATTGCATATTTCTGGTGGCGAATCTAAGCTGCGGAAGCGGTATCAGGCGACCAAGTATTTTCTCTCCTGTTGCATGAGGAAAAAATGCTAAAAATCGGTTTTAAATTCGCGATTCTCTCTTCCGCGGTATTGTTTTTGGCCCTCGGCGGTTGCTCGCAATGCACAAATTCTGATCGTTCAAGCAGCGCGCCACCGCCCCCTCCCCCCGCCGGTGCGGCAGTTGAGCCAGTGCCCACGCCTCCTCTCGATGCATCGATGAATCCCGGAGCCGATCCATCGGCCGACGGGCTTCCGATGGATGCCGATGGAGCCGATCCGGCCGCCGTGCCGCCCGGAAAACCGTCGACTGCCACTGAAGGCGCTTCTGGGTTGCCGGCATCTGGTGGAACGGACGCGCACTAAAATTCGCCGAATCAGTATCCGCCGGCGGCACACTCTCCACGTGAGTCGCAAGCGCCCTGGAGGACTCCATCTGCAGCGCGGAATACGCCCGAGACCCGCGCGGTGCTGCCGGTTTCGAGCACATGGCCCTTAGCTTTCAGGCCGGCCAGCGTTTCTGGAGTAAATCTAAACTCATCGTATTTAACCGAGTTAGGTGTGAACTGGTGATGCACTCGCGGCGTTTGGATGGCGTGGTCAACCTCGAGATTCTGACCTAAGATTCGGTATAAAACTTGAATAACGGCGCTCGTGATGCGCGGGCCGCCGGGTGCGCCGACGGCGAGAACGGTGCGGCCATCCTTTTCGACAATCGTCGGTGTCATCGAGGAGAGCGGGCGGGCACTCGCTCTAACAGTATTCGCCTGGCCCTGAATCAGTCCAAACATATTTGGTTTGCCAATGTGGGTGGTGAAATCATCCATTTCGTTGTTGAGCGCGATGCCGGTCTTTGGTGTCACCACACCCGAGCCGTAGTCGCCGTTAAGTGTGATCGTCATTGCGACGGCGTTGCCGGCCGCATCCATCACGGACAAATGCGTGGTCTCTTCTTTTTCAAAGTTCAGTTCCGGGACCTTTTCGGTGTCAAGTGCATGATCGGGCTTAAACATAGCGGCAAGACTCGAGATGTAGGAGTCGCCGGTCAGTTGGTCGATTGGAAGGTGACTCATTTCAGGATCTCCGAGTTGGGCGCGCCCGTGGTAGCTGAGTTTTAAAATTTCAATCAATTTGTGGTACTCATCGATCGATAGAAACGCGTTATCGCTGAGCTTCAATTTTTCCATGAGCTTGAGCGCTTCGATCGCGAGCACTCCTCCACTACTCGGCGGCGGCATGAGGCTTACGCGGTAGCCGTTGAACTGCGTTTGCAGGGGAGTCAGCCAACGAACGTTGTAGGCGCTGAGGTCTTCGAGCGACAAAATTCCACCGGTTGCGTTCGACACGTCGATCAATTCTTTGGCGAAAGTACCTTTGTAGAAAATGTCGGGACCCTGGGTGCGATACTGGCGCAAGAATTTTCCAAGCGCAGGTTGCTTGAGAAGCTCGCCGGGCTTATATGGTTCAGCTTTGGATTTGAAAAAGAACTTCAGGCCCGCATCGTTGAAGCGCGTCCCAGTTGAGTTGGTGTTTTTGACCCACTCGCCGCTCACGCGAAAGCCGCCTTCGGCGAGGTCGATCGCGGCAGTAAATAAAGCGTTCCACTTGAGGTGTCCGTAACGATGGTGGAGTTCCCAAAGTCCGGCAGCGACACCGGGAACACCGATCGCAAGTCCCCCGGTTCGTGATGCCGCGACTGGTTTGGATTCGTACATCTCAGGTTTTGCCTTGAGCGGCGCCTTTTCACGAAAATCGAGTGCTTCGATTCGACTGTCGACTTTGACCATGGCAAAACCACCGCCTCCAAATGCGGCATAGTAAGGGTGGGTGACCGCGAGGCTAAGTGCGATGGCCACGGCCGCATCAACGGCGTTGCCGCCTTTAAGCGAAATATCACGGGCAATTTGGACCGCATAAGGCGATGCGCCGGCGGTCATGATATGGCTACCTTCGCTCGGGACAGCGACGGCGCTGCTGCTCACAAGTGCCAGTTTTAGGGCGATCGCAATAGATAGTGATTTCATGCAGTTTTTTCCTCGTTTCAGTCGATCTGAATTGTAACATTCAACTTTAACTATTCAATTAGAGGCGAACTTGATAAGTCCTGGCCCAATGAATACATTTAAAGCTCAATTAGACCGCGTCCAGCGGGTCAAATCGAAAATGCCGTTGACCCGTAACTTACGCCGCCCGACGGAATACGTCCACCTTCTCAACGGCGACTTCAGCAAGTGGGCTTTGAACGAAGAACGGGCACCGCTTCTTAAATCAAAGTGGCGAGACGAACTCTTCAATGTGAGCCATGATCATCCACTCGATCTCGAAATCGGCACGGGCAATGGCTACCACTTCGCGCATTTGGCCGAAAAAAATGCGGATCGAGCCATTCTCGGAATCGAAATCAAGTTTAAGCCGCTCATTCAGTCGATTCGCCGCGCCTTGCGCACGGGCGCCACCAACGCGCGGATTTTGCGCTACGATGCTAACCGACTCGATGATTTGTTTTCACAAGGCGAACTCAACAACGTCTACATCCACCACCCAGATCCTTGGTTGAAGAAGCGGCAGTGGAAGCATCGTCTCATTCAAACTGAATTTCTTGTCGAGCTGCACCGGATGATGCGGCCCGGATGTTTCATTGATTTCAAAACTGATTCAGCCGATTACTTTGCTTGGTCGGTTGAACTTTTTAAGGCGTGCCCGTTTCGCCTCGAACGAGAGACCTGGGACTTGCATCGGTCAGATTGGCAGGCCGAGAATTTCGTCACCCAATTTGAGAGCATTTTCCTTGCTCAGGGCCTGCCGATTCACTACGCACGATTAGTAAAAATCTGATTGAGAGTCCGTCTGATTTAAAGTCCGTAGATGTGCATGGGTCCACTTTGGCAAGTGATTGCATCTTGCGGCACAGGTCCCTCGGTGATTGCGGGGCGAGCAGGATTCCCCGGCCAGGCTCGTTGCCAATCGGGACTCGGCACCCAACCATTCAGTACTGGGCCATCGAAACCGAGTGGTACCTGGGTCACGGCTAACGGAACAAACTGATCGACGAACTGAATGTTCGACGGATTCCATTGTAAATACTGCTCCAGCGGCATGGGCTGCGAGAATCGATACGCGTATCCGACAATTCCTCCCGCCCCTGGAACGGAGATAGATCCGTCGTCGCGATGGCAGCGCCAATCACCCGCGACGGTCAGCGCAATGGTAACCCTTCCATGGGGAGGGATTTCAAAAGCAAGTTGACTGCCCACATTCCACTGCCGGGATGCACCCACGACTGCGTAAGTTGTCGGCATCGAGAACGTCTGGCCGAGGTGGATGGCGCGTGACATGCCATTCACGCTAATTGGCTGGATGAACAGGGTTTGCCCCGTGAGCCCGGAAAAACGATACGCTGTGGGTGCGATCGATGGATTGTAAACTTGAACTATGTAAAACGGCTTTTCAGATAGGTGGATCTGACCCCATATATCCTGCCCAAATGAACCTAAATCAGTCACCGCCGATCCACTTCCCGTCATAAAATTGAGTTGAAAAAGTCGGGTCATGAGCGTCGTCGTGATGCCGCTTTCGTTATTGAAGCTACGCAAAACAAAGCGGCATGACTGCCTCAGAAAACTCGCTCGTGGGTCATAGGGATCTGTAGGAGTGGGAAGGATCTGCCCATTGATCAAGTTGTTGGCCGTCGCATCGAGGGCTTCGTCAGTGCCCACGCTGCGGTGATTGTGAAAGCCGGTGCAAAACAAATCTGCTTTGCGAGGCAAGCGAACACTGAGTTCGGAATTCAAGCGTAGCGAAGGGCCGCTTTGGGCCTCAACCGCCGCTTGAGGATTGTCGAGAACCTCAGCTATTGTCGCCTGCGCAGCATTGACCAAGGTGAGTTTGACTTTCTCCAGGGTCTCTAGGTGTGCGAGACGAATGCCAGGCACGATGAAGTGAAAGGTGGACTTGTTCGAATTCATCGCCGTGACATCGATATGACAATTGAATTGCAAACTCGGATTGACTCCCTGAACGAAGATCTCTTGAGGAAGTATGCTGGTCAGCGGAGTCGACCAGGTACCGCGAACGGTGACCTCCGAGCTGAGTTCCTGAGCCGTGTCGGTATTTTTACAGATAGCTTTGAACTGAATTGAAACTCCTTTGGGCGAGTTCTCCTCAGGTTCTTGAAAGACCACGATCGAATCCACATCGACGGGATCGACCGAGGCATTTAACCAATCGACGGTGACGGATTTTCCAAGCCGAACCGTCTGTAGAACGGGCCGCGAGATTTTCCAATTGTCCTGCGCTGGATTCACGGCTGGCGCCTGCGCCGCGGGTGGCGAGGTGCGCGTAGGCGGCGAGTCCGACGAGGGCCCCGGTCCACTTTCAGATCCAGCAGTGCAAGAAACGAGTCCAAAAACTGCATGCTTATCGGAAAAGCGTACCCGATTTAGTCGGATTGGCGACGACACAGGCAAACAAGGCGCGGGAAAAGAGCGAGTCCGGGTCGTGACGGCG
>JAYTRM010000033.1:0-2013 GCA_043746165.1 Bdellovibrionales bacterium
GATGTAGTCACTGATATTGCAGAGTCCTTGGCCGGATGGTTCGCCAAAATTGAGATCGTAATGCTCGAGCAATAAGTAGCCATGGTTAAAGACAGCAAGGAGTGCTGTTAAGCCGGCAATCCGGAGTAAAGTCTTGTTGTAAATGCGTGCTTCGCTCGAGCCATTGGTTGTCACTTGGCGATTACAACCAATCTTTGTTCCTAAAGCAAGAATTTCTCCGCGTTGTTGTCCTAAATAAGCTAGCCTGAATATAGTCTGGCTACCACCAGGCTGCATTTTGCCGATTTCGCATTGCCGCCAGCGGTGTGTGGTTGGCTCAGTGCTTACTTTAAGTTCTTACATGAGTGCTCGACCGCCGAGGCGCAACTAGATGACAGCGAAACCGCCCCGCCAGCAAAGGCCGCAAAGCTCAGTTATGTCTTCAGTTATGTCTAAGGGCGCGAAAAAACTCCCGCGTCTGAGACCAGACTCTGGATGGATTCGAGCGCGACGCGCTCTCTTGCGTCAGATGAAGGACGAGGTTCGATCTCGTCTTGGGCCAGAATCTCACGACCTCAAGAGTTTTCGCAATCGCTACGAGCGAGAGCTTGCAAAAGCTTGGCAGATATCAAGTAAGGGCGAACTTTTGCAACGTATCGAGCGCTGTGACGTCGTTTTCGGTGGGGACTTTCATGCATTGGGCCAAGCGCAGCGAACCCACCTCAAGATCCTTCGCGGCTTATCGACCGATCGCCCGGTTATTTTGGCCCTCGAGTGCTTTCCACGTGTGGCGCAAAAATGGCTGGATCAATTTCTTGATGGCCGATTGACCGAGGCTGAGCTTCGCCGTCGTACGCGTTGGGACAAGAGCTGGGGCTTTCCTTGGGAAAACTATCGGCCTTTGTTTGAGATTGCAAAGCGCCGTGGCTTTAGACTTTATGGTCTGAACGAGTCGGCCGCTTCAAAATTTCATGGCGACCTCGAACGCCGTGAAGGAAATGCTGCGTCGGCGCTCAGTAAGATTTATTTTTCACATCCCGGATCACTGATCTACGTGTTGTTTGGCGACATGCACTTGGCGGCTCGCCACTTGCCGGCCATGTTCGAAGCTGAATTGGCTCCGCGAAGCAAGTCGGTGCGAACTCTCGATCAAGTGGTCATCCATTTGAATTCGGAACGGATTTACTTTTCGCTAGCCAAGAACGGACTGGAACTCTCGGTCGACGTTGTCAAATTCAATGATCACCGCTTTTGCGTGATGGGTTCCCCGCCTTGGGTCCAATGGCAAAGCTACCTGCTCTTTCTCGAAAGAGCAGAAAATCAAAGTAACCGCGAAGGCGCGGGTTCCATCGACTCTGACGAAAACATTTCGTTTGGCGCCGGTCGAGGCCGTGCGGGCGGCTCTGTGGCTTCTCCTGCTGCAAACGAAAGTATTCCCGATGACGGCGATGAGGTTTTTGATCCTACGGACTCAGTTGCGGATTTGATCCGTCTGGCGGGTTGCGATCTTGGTGTGTCATTTAAAATTGACGATTTGGCAGTTTACTCGGCGGAAGACAATCAAATTTGGCACTCGTTTGAGCGACAGTTAAAAACTCAAGATCGCGTCATCGCGAGGCAATTGCTGGCGCGCGGTCGAAGTTTTTTTGTTCCGAAACTTGGACTAGGTTACCTGGCGCAAACGAGCGTTAACCACGCGGCAACGATCGCGGGTCAATATATTCATGCCAGGCTTTGCGGACGTCAGAGAACGCTGTGGAATCTGCCGGGTGACTTTGCGGCACTCATTTGGACCGAGGCGGCAAGTTACTTCATCTCAAAACTGATCAATCACAAGCGCCAATCCGAAACCTTAAGTGATCTCCGCGCTCAGTTGGCGATGAGCGGCGAGAGTGATCGTGGGCGTGAGGCAATGCGCCTCGCTCTCGATCGCCTCATGGGTGAGCTTGTCTTGATCAGGCAAGGGCGACTTCGTCCCCAGCAGGTGACGCCCAGACAGAAGTCGAGTTATCTTGAAGCTGCGCGAATTCTCGG
>JAYTRM010000034.1:0-7852 GCA_043746165.1 Bdellovibrionales bacterium
ACCAAAATCACGTCAAAAGTCTACGAAAAAGATTTTCGACCGTTCCCGCAAAACCCTTGCTGGTAGCGAAAACTGTTTTTCGGCGGGAATTGCTGAGTCAGTTGCAAGAAAGATCGTGCACTTTGGTTTGCTTATTGTGACGAGACCCGCGCTTCATTGACGGGATACATTGAGTCAGCCGCACCATTTGCCCATGAGTCGGAGTGAGTGAGCGCATCACCTCTTCCCGACTGCTTTCGTTGCGCAACGAGATGCGCTGAGTCTCATCTTAAGTAGTAACCGGGATTTCGATTCCCTCAGCTAGGAAGCGAGCTTGGAGCGCCTTGATCAAGTGGTGCCTGACCGAGCCGGCATCGAGGTAGTGCTTAACCCGAAATCCAATGCTGAATTCAACTCCGTTATACGAAAATGATCCAAAGTAAATACCTGGAACTGAAGAAGGATCCGCGCCAGGCGCGATCTTAACGACCTCTTTCGCTACCGCAAGGGCTACTTGCTCGACCCGCTCAAGATTTTCCTTCATTCCGACCCGACAGGTCAGCGAAGCGCTGCTGCTCGGGCTCGGCAAGTCATAATTTTTCAAATGAGTCGTGGCTGCTTTATTATTCGGCACAACCACGACGTTGTCGGAAGCCGTCAAAATCCAAGTGCTGCGCCAGCCAATGCGAATCACTTGACCTTCGATGTCGTTGATATTGACATAATCATCAACTCGAATCGGCTTATCGATTAAGAGATACAGCCCGCCGAAGAAGTTACTCAAGGTGTCTTGAAGCGCAAGAGCAACCGCTACCGAACCGACGCCCAGTGAGGCAAGTATCGGCGTGATCGAAATCCCAACTGTATCGAGAGTAATGAGCAGACCCAGAGAAAATAAGACCGCACGCGCCATTGTCAGAAACAAAGTTCGCGTCGAGCCGTTCACAGTTTCGGGAAGCGCTTTCGACCTAAATATGACTGCGATCGATCGCTCGATGATCCAAATGACAAGCACGATCATCGCCACGTGCGTTCCGTGAATCATCAGAGGATGAGTTCGGACGATTAACGGTGCTGACTGGCCAGCAATACCAAAGGAAAACACGACGACCAACACTCGAATCGGCAAGCTGGCATTGAGAAGTAGTTGTTCACCCCATTGAGATTGACTCGACTTCGCCAAGTGCCGCAGCCGACTGGAAAGCAGAGTCCAGAGAAAAGAAAAAACGACGAGCGAAATGGCAAAAACAATCGAAGAGTAGATCCAGGGATTTATTCCGTGGCCTTCGACCACATTACCGAACACTTTTTGAGCTTCATTTTCCATTTATTTAGCCGGCCTTTGATTGTACCTTTCGAGGACCGAGATGGGCTTCAATTTCGGTCTTTCGCCCGGCCGGACCACGCTCATCGAGAGCATGATAGATTGATTCAATCACGTGATCGTCGCCACACTTACGTGCCGCGATTAAAGCTTGGCGTCGCACCATTGCATCTTCGTGGGCTGCGAAAGCCGGGATCCAATTCACCAACTTTAAAAACTCAATCTGAGTTCCATAGTAAACAGGATCTTGAACACGATGGAAAGCTGAAATTTCGCCAAGCGCGTAAAGTCCGCTTGCGATATTGAAGACGTTACGAGAGCTCAGCATTTTTTGCAGCCTTTTGACTACAAATGGACTCATCTGCCTGAGACCCTCTTGCAAAAGTGCGTTGGCCGCGACGCGATTATCGGGATGTCGCGCCAGCCGGGCCGTTACTTCTGGTTCCTGATCGCGGCGAAAAGTCGTCAGCGACTCAATGGCGTTCGCCACCACGCGCCGATCACGGACTTCGAGAGCCGAGCGGAGCACTTCGACAAACTGATCGGCCATTTCAGATTTTGGCACAAGATTTTCAGTCAAGCGCAAAAGTGACGCCAAAAGACGTAAATCTATCGGTTCGGCCTCGCCGACTTTTGCAGATTGAATCTTTGTGAGCAAAGTTTGGATCCAGTCGAGCAAAATCCGTTGCAGATTGCCACCCGCTTTCGTAACCGGAATGTCGCGAAGGGCACCGATTACGCGCGAGACCTCGATCGCAACCGCCGATTCCGAACCGAACACAGTTTTCGTGCCGGCATTGGCACGTGACCACTGTAAAATGACTTCAAGGTCACGATCTCCTCGGTAACACTTTAAGATGTTGATCTTGTCGGCGCTATCTGAAGCCAAAACCTTCTCGATCTCTAGATGACCACGGTAGACAATAAGCCGATGCTCATCATTAAAACCTTTGAGCCGAACGCTCGCGTAATCCTCGCAGCGTCCGATCGACTCGGCCTCGGCTCGGTGCCGGTCATCAAAGACCACGATGTTTCCATCTTTCTCCGCGACATGAGACAAGATTCGTACGGTTTCGATCAGACCTGGACCCGCCAGGGCAAAGGCATTGACGAACTTTCCGTATCGCAATCGCGTACGCGCCAACGTCGACTTCACCGTAAACGGATAGCCACGCTCGGCAAGAGTTTGCGCGTGAATTTCACTGGCTACTAAGTTGAGATCGCGGATCGCCGATAGCGCGGATGTCACCGAGTTTTCAACCTCATCGTCTTTAAAGTAAAAAATGATTTCATCGCCGATGAATTCATGGACTAAACCCTTGTAGCGGGCCACGACGTGGCTGGCTTCCGTAAAAAATTCATTGATGATTTCGGCAAACGGTTCGACTGGAAAATTATTGTAGATTTTTGTGAAGTTGTTGATATCGCACCGAACGATCGTGCAAGAGAATTCGTAAGGAGGTTGGCGCCCCGAATGCAGCTCAGTTCGGAGCGAAGGCAAAACCTGGGCCTTGAGCACTTCGGCGTCTTTTTCGAGAACACGATTCGATTTATCGTAAGCGTTAAGGCCGCGGGCAAGTAGCTCGGACTCACGAGATCTGAACTTACCAATAAAGGCCTTCGGCCCCTGAGTTGCCATCTGGCGAATCGACTGCGTGATGTCGCGGAAAAAAAATGCAAAGATTGCGAGGACAAGCGCCGAGACACCGACAAGATACTCAATAATGCTGATGCGAAGCATTTCGGTTTGATGCTTAAAGAACTCATCTTCATCATAAATCAGACCCATGACCAAGTGTGTGTCTGCCGAAAGATCTTCAGTCTCATAATAAATATTGCCCTTACGCTGGATGCTGTCGCGAGGATGCTCAAAATCAAAACCGACTTGATCAGCCGTGAGACCAGCAAGTCCGCCCTGCATCAAACCAGCTGGACCATTGATAGCCCAAAAGCTAATCGAATCGAGACGCCTTCGACTCTCCAAAAATCCTTTTAACTCTTCGTAATTGCCGCGGGCCTGCCAAAACGACTGAGCGACCAGGCCTTCGCTCGATAACAGATCAACTTGGTGGGCAAACGTCTTACGGTAAAATCCAAGCCATTCGGCCTTATTAAAATAGTGGTCAAAGAGTGCAATCGACGTCCAGGCAAAAAAAGCAAAAAGAATGTAGACAGAAATTCTTTTCATTGACGATTCCGCTCTCGAGTTGATTTGTCGATCACTAAACGATTCACTCTTTTGTCATAAACCATTTTTGTTTTTGGAAAACCTGAGCCCAAAGCCCGCGACTGATCATCGATAACTTGAATCTGGTACTTGGTGAGCGCTTGGATCATTTCCGTCTTATCGAGCTCCGGCTTCACCAACGCCCAAGCGCGCTGAAGAGACTTAAGGAAGTTTTTACGCTCCTGCTCAAAGGCCTTGTTGTTCAATTCATCAGCTAGATCTTTCGCACCGGACGCGCTAGCACCTTGAGCGGCTCCGCCACCTAGACCGCCGGTTGCGCCGCCCTTTGTGCTCGACAGACTTCCAGAGCCAGGTGCAGCGCCCTGCTTTGTCGCTGCGCCGGTCAATGTGCCGGCGGTCGCCGAGCGAGCCGCTGCCCCAGCTATGGCCGCGGAAGGGGAGGGATTTTTATCGGCCGCCGCGACGGATGCAGGCTGCAGTTCTGAGCGTCCAGTGGTCGTTGAAAATTTTGGGCTATCGAACGAATTCATCGTCGGGCCACGATTTGCAAGCTCCGGCGGTCCTGACGGGACGGCTAAGGGATCATTTACGGTCGCAGAGACTTTCTGCACGCTCTTGGCCTGCATGGTTGCCCCACCGCCGCTAGTGAGATCTTCGACGGCGGCCGTTTGTCGATAACTTGGAGAGAAGGAGCTTGCCGTGTTTGTTTGCGCCACAGCCTGGGGAATAATTTGGGCAACCAATTTATTAGAAAGACTATTCAACTGATGGTCTAGATTATTGTTGCGATTTAAATCGCTTAAAATCTGGGTCTCTCGAGAACTCGGTGAATCCGAGTAATCAGTCACTTGCGGCCCTTTGGGAGCATCGGTCCAAATTTCAGTGGGTCCTTTATCCGGCTGGGGCTTGGCCGTTGCCGTGGTGCCGTTGGCGGATGCCGTTGTCTCCTGAAGAGAGGCCATCGACTTTTGAGTCGCGACTGCAGTGGGCGCACTCACCCCCGTTCCTGGGGCACCGGGGGCACCGGGTCCACCAGCCGCGATGGAATGGTCAGTGTTGTCGCCGTCGAAATTGTAAGTGTAACCATTGGCATCATTGGCGAGCTTGCAGATCGCATCACCGTCCGGCTTGTAGTCATTCTGTGGATCAGAACCGAATTGATCAGCCCACGCCTTGGGAAGAAAAAGTGCCGCAACGTTTTCGTCAGCGCGAATGAACTTACGATTGGCGCAAGGATCCTTACCCGCCAGCTTTGTCGATGGAAGTCCGTAGATTTTTCTGGACGCCATCTCGAGACGCGAACAGAGATCGGTAGCCATATCGACGCCCATTTTTACAGCCGCGGTCGTTACACACTGACCGTTGTTGCTATCGCCAAACTCGCGATCGACAATGTCGCCAAAAGCGCTCTGGAATTCAGCCAGGCACTGCGGCGTCAGAGTTGCGGTTTTGGGCTGAAGACAGTTTGGCTTTTCTTCTGCGAGATTATAAGCCGCCGCCGTCTCGGTGTAAAATTTGTCGATATACTGATCGGCGATCGATCCGAAGAGATCGCGCAGGGTATCGCGGTACAGAGGATAATTGTCGCCGAGGTTCGCCGCGACTTCGCCTTCGATGATTTGTGAGCGATTTTGAAGTTTGACAATGGCCTGAACCCCCTTGCACGAAGCGCTGTTCTCATTGTCTTCCGTCGCGCAGCAGTGCTCGATTGCACCCGTCGTATCTTCGTCAGCAATCAAAGAATAGTGCAGCATTTCATGAAAGAAGGTTTGCGCAAAAGCCGTCTCAAGATTTTGTTTGTCGCCAATCCGGGCCGGTGCAACCTGAAGGGCGGGCCGCCCCAATGTTATAATTGGCGGCGTATCGGGAATCGAATTGTCAAACTCACCGAGTCCCTGCGCTTTGGCGTCGCAACTTATTTTCCACTTAAATGGCTCTGCTGGAGCACGATCCGAGTATTGTGCAAAGGCCGCGCTAATCCGTGAGGCGTGGGCGTCGAGATCGTAGAATCTTAAGCACTGCAGGAACTTTCCTTTGGTCTTTGTCTTGATACCCTGCAAAGTTTGGATGTCCTTGCCCTTAAAATCGGTATCGGAAGATGCGACGTCATAAACGGCTTTTACGATGTCACTTTTGACTTTATCAAATGGCGGCTGGTTGCAGTTAGGCTCAAGAATCTGCGAAGCGATCGCGTCGCGAAACTTCACAGCGCTATCTGGACTATTGTAAAGTAAGTCATTCATCTGCGCCGCAAGCAACTGGGTTGGTAGTTCATGGGCCCGGCAACCGACGACGAAATCATTGGTCAAGGAATAGCCTAGCTTCTTGTAAGGTCTGAGGCTCGAAGCGTAAAGCGCGTAGTCACCGCGATGGGTACGTGAAAATCTCATCAGCAAAATTCCATCACGTTTTTTGGCCTCAACATCCATAAAGACAAAATGACCAAGACGAGGTACGCGCATTCGTACGCTCATGTCTTTCGTGTAACGTTCCCAGGAATCCATTTGACCGTTTCCTGACCGGCTCAGCGAAATCTCATAAAAATCTGGGCTGATCAGTTCTTGACGAACGACTTGGCCAGATCGATTGGCAAACTCTAAGAGTTTCAGCATTTTTCCCTTAATGGAAAAATGTGTGATTTTTACCTCAGACGCAAATGACTTTGGCGCTTTTGCCGAGACCGGCATAGCACCGAGTTCAATGGCAAAAGCCATCGAGAGGCGAATTGAAAATTGGGCTATGCGCCCGAACCTACCGGATTTCAGCACTCCCGGCCCTCATTGAAAATATTTATAACTTGGAGTTTTATCGGCCGTTTAGATGAATTGGCTGAGGAATAACTTCGCGCTTCTGAGGCAATTCAACGCGCCGAAACACAATTCTTGCCCTATTATCTCAAATTGAAACAGAAATTTTTACTCTGCGGGATAGCCGGCTGAAAAAAATCAGTTTAGAAATGTGACCGGCTGGGGTTTGTCAGTTTGCAAATTCTAGGATCCAAACGAATCTGATAGAGAAACGGGGGTGTGAAATGGCTGCTTCATTTTTAGGAACCTTGAGAAAGGTTCTCTTCGGTTCAAAAATCAATGACGAACTCCAAGCGATCAAGCGCCACATCTCTGGTCCGGTTAAAAAAGCGATCGAACGCGGCGATTACAACTTCGACAAAGGAAAGGTTGTTGAGGGGGCTGTCATCGGGCTAGCCGACATCATGTCTTCGACGGCGATTTCAAATGCCGTGGATCTCGAATCCGACTTTCACCTCAAGCAAGAATTTCTTCGCGCTGCCGCACGCCGTGCCGAGCAATACGAAGTGAGCATACTCAACCACACCGGCGATGGTTTTCTTTTTATCGCGAATGACCAATCGGCCGAAAACTGGCAGAAACAACTCATTTTATTTAGCCAATCTTTGATTTCTGATTTCAATTTATTGCTTCAGCAGCCCAACATGAAGTCTGGTCAGCAAGTTGAGAGCGGCTTGCGCTTCGGTGTTTCTTGCGGACGTATCATGCTCGGCTGTTTGGGCGCAAGCCCAATTCAATTCACTGCCGTCGGACCTGACGTCAATCTCGCGGCACGCCTCTGCACAACCGCCGAAAAAAACGAAGTAGTCTTCAGCGGTGCAGCATGGAGAAAAATGAATGCGCGCGACAGTTACGAAGCTCATCGAATTTCGGAGTATGCTTTTAAAGGTTTTAAATCGGCAACGGTTGGCGTGCATCTGAGCTCGGTTTGTCTCAATTCGGGACGTTCTTTGTCTCAGGTTGAAACACTATTACTAAATTCCTTTTCTTTGGTCGCATGAAGTCGGAAGATAACAGCAATGACTCAAAATAAAACACTCGATTTCTTGAAGGTCTCAGTGATTTCGGCATTTGTCCGCTTTCAAAACTGCGACGATCCTCAGATTTGCGCAGCGACCAGTCATGCGAGTCATTCAGGTGAAGGTGCAAAGCCGAACCTGAAATTCGGAGGAACCGGCACTGATGGCTAACGCTAGTCCTTTCACCTGAAAACGAATTGCGAATTCTAACGACGTCTACCAGACAACGACTTTTCATTTTGAAAAGGAAATAGGGTGACAGACTACAAAGCTCTGATTGCCGATTGCGACCAAGCCATTTGTAGTGGCGGCGCCCACCGCGTGGCCGCTTTGCTGATTGGTCTCAACTACTCGCGCGTTCCACGCGAATGGGCTCTTCCGCTCGCTCGTATCTGCCGCAGGTCTGGCGCTTGGAAGGCTGGTCTGACCTTACTTTCGAAAATCATCAACAGTGAAACTTTCGGTCCCGCTGCGAGCGCAAATGAGTGCGCAGAGTACGGAATGCTTTTGTATCGCTTTGGCGCCACCGGGGAGG
>JAYTRM010000035.1:0-7895 GCA_043746165.1 Bdellovibrionales bacterium
TTTAACGCAGAACCTCTCCGAATCGCAGGTGAGGAGTTTATGCGCTTGAGCGATGCCGTATTCATGCCGAAGTCCAATATGGGTAACGAGGCCGGCAACGCGGAGATTTAAATGCGTATATTTATCAGGTTTGAAGGTAAACCCGTCGTTGAGCGACAGCTCAGCCAGGAGCAAAGCTACAGGGTAGGCCGCGGGACCGATTGTGAGATCTGTTATCCCAATCCTCGTGTTTCACGTCTTCAGGGAACGCTGTCTTTTCGCGAGGGCCAGTGGGAGTTTGCTGACGTTGGTTCCGTTAAGGGCAAAACAACGGTTTACCTCGTCACGCCTGAAAACAAAGTTTTGCTCGACAATGGCCTAGAAATTCTCAGTGAAGATTACGTTGGCCTCGAGCTGACGATGAGCTCTTTTCCAATTAAGGCGGCGCCATCGAACGACGGGATTTCTAATTTGTTTGCGCGTCGTCCGGCTGTGGTCCTTAGCACTTTAGCTTTTGCGGTCTTACTCGGGGCTTCGGTTTTCCTTTTGCAAAAACGGCTCTCACCGATGAATGCTTACTCTGTTCTCGAATTCGCAAAGCCGCGCACGGTCGTTTTTGAGATGAAGCGCGACGAGGCCCTGACTACGACTCTCATTAAAGTGGCGGGTTTGAGTCAGGCGGACTTCCGAGAAAATTTCGGCTACTGCACGGGGTTTGTTGTGGCACCCGGAGTCGTGATGACGGCCAATCACTGCGTGTTTGATCAGTTTGGAAACCAGGTCGCCAAAGACGGTATTATTCGCGACGGCAACTTACGCGAACACGCCGTCGTTCGAGTTTTAGGTTTTGATCCGCTCCATGATTTTGCCGTGCTCGAGGTCCCGACGCTGAATGATGTTGACGCTTTTGAGTTTGCTAAGTCAAGCCGCACCGGTGATCCGGTTTTTACAGTCGGCAATGTTTATGGAGAAGGCATTGCCATTCGCAACGGAATCGTTTCTGGCGAGACTGAAGACCCGAGCAATCCTGAAGTCAAGCATCTGCGATTTTCTGCAGGCGCTAGCCCCGGAAACAGTGGCGGGCCTGTTCTGAATGCTCACGGACAGGTGATTGGCCTGGTATCGCAAAAAAACGAATCAGAAAATTACAACATCGGCGTGAGAGCGGTAGATTTGCAAAAAGGACTCGCCGATTTCGCAGTTAATCGCGAAAACAAAAGGGTCCATCTCACTGCGAAAGAAATGATGTCGCTTAAACAGCCGATGTACCCGGCGTTGCTAGCCGAATCAATGGGCATTCCCATTCCCGGCGCGGGATCTTACGGTGAAAATTTGGAGCCGTTCAGCGACCCGAGCGGATTTGAAGTCGATGTTTCCGTTCCGGCCAAGGCGCAAGAAATTTCGGATGCGACAAATGAGGGACTCTCGAAATGGCTGCAGCAGCTTCAAGAAAAACAAAAAGAAAAAGCTCTTGCAGATGGCAAGCCCGGGATGACTTGGGAAGAGCAGGTCAATAAAGAAGTGCCGCTTCTGGTATTGCTCCCAGGAGACGATCGTCATCAACTTGGTGTCAAAAAAGCACGCGTTTCTTTTTCTAACCATGGTCCGATCCAGCTCCAGCCTGCCGTAGCGTACGAATCTTTGCGTAATCAAGCCAAAGATGATGCCGAGACGGATGGCCCACACTTTTTTCATGTCGAAAACATTTACGACGGCGAATTTCGGCCGCTGACTAGTGATGGCTGGAAGAAGAGCCAAGCGAGCCTCGGTTACCACATCCGTTCAAACGAAGTGGAGCTCCCGGGTCCGCGCTCATTGAATATGTTTGGCATGAGAACGAGTTTTCCTGTCCAGCTCGTGATTGACTACGAAGGTGAGGCTAGTGATGAGAAGTTGGCTAGCATTTTGAAGTTTTGGGCGACGAGTGATGGGGGCGCCCAAGTTTCGCTCGAGCAATTCCCGTTTCTTAGACCCGATAAAAAATCTCAGTTTAAAATTGATGAGCTTCCTGAGGCTTTTAAAATTACCAGGGAAGTCAAAGATCGGGCACATCGATCTTGGAAAGTTTTTTCAAGCGACGTATTCACGCTGCAGACCCTCAATTTTGCCTGTCTCGATCACGAACGGCAGAGCTATTGTCGATTAATTAGCCCGGCGTCAGCGACACCCGATATATCTGAGAAGACCTGGCAGAATATTGGTAACTTCACGCTCAGCCAAATGCGTTCTTTTCTCGATTTTATCCCTACCGAGGAACTTAAAGGTTCAGGAAATTTGGCCGAGAAAACCGGCAATCCTGAGCTCCAAGATTTTGATTGGAAAGAGGACGCAGGCCATCTGCAGGTCACTCTGAAGTCGGTTGGAAAAAAGTTCGATATCGGATCGATTGCCGATGTTCATCAGGTACGCTTCATCCCAGGACTATTTTATAACGAAGCCGCGCAGGTTGGCGAGTGGAAGGCCTTAGCCGTCGAAACTCTAGGCCACGTAAAAAATAAGTACGTCAATTGCACAGCCGGCGTCGACTTTACGGACTATCACTTCCTCGCCCAAACAACGCAATTGATAACGCCGAAGATGGCCAAGCGCATGCGCTCGCTGGCCTCGGTTGAAGATGAACCTGCGCAAAAGCAAAAGCCTGAAAAGAAAGTTTTTTTTCGAGCTCCGGCAAATGCCAGCTTTATGGGGCATCAAATGGAGACATTTGGCGTCTGCAACCAACTCACTTTTGATCCTGAAAAATCAGAATTTGATTACGATCCGAAACTTGAGCCGTGGCGACCACCTGGGCTGTAAGCCTAACCTGCCCACCGACCGTTGAGGTACAGGTGGGCGAGGTTTGAAAACTCAATTGAGATCGTCGTACTCGAGGTATTTTGACTGGCCCGTCGAAATTGGTATGACTCGGCCTTCGCTTTGCCCCGTGACCAGATTATCACTGGGCAAGCGCTTCTGGTTTTCAACTCCGGTGAAATCGACAATTTCCCCCTCGGGCACCGCAGCTGCCGTTGTTATTTTTAGAATATGATCAAAATCTGGTGCGTGAGCGATGACGTGCGCTGCCCAACCCTCGCCGTTGTGATCTCTAGTTTGGCCAAAGAAAACGTACTGAAGCTGCGGAGGGTGGGACGCCGCGGGGGCAAATTTTCTAAACATGATGACATTACTGATTTTGGCCTCGACGTCATGTAGAAGAATTGTTCCACCCTGTTCAAAATGGCCGCGGTATAGATCGCCCGCAAAGTTGATTTTTTGAGCGATGATGTCTGGCAGGACCATCGGTTTTGGCACGAAAGTATAAATTTCATGCGGATGGGTCTTGGCATCTGCAAAGTAAACAGCCTGTGGTCTTGCAGGTAACTCGATTTTCATGATGACCTGATAATCATGCGGGTTGTGAAACATCGGGAGGTGAGAAAAGTAGATCTCTCTATCGCCAAAAACCAGCATCCCATGAGTTGCCGGTGGATCGTCAGATTTGGCGCAAGCCGTTGAAACGAAGTTCAATGCCAGGCCAAGAGTTGCAATTGCGAAAAAAGTGATCGAAGAAAGTCGGAACTTTTTAAAAAAGGTCATGGGCACTCCTGTAAGTAAGATTAAAATGGCTCCGCAGATAAACCAACTCGATAAACGATCACCCCGCACCCACCACGCGGTGAGGCTTGCCACCAACGGTTCGAGCAAAAGGGCAAGCCCGGCACTCCGGGCAGGTGTCTTGAGGCTTCCGTGGTAAAAGAGTAAATTCGGCAGAAGCCCGATAAACAGAGCGTAGAAAATCATCTTGGCAACGTGTGCGGCGTCGAGGAGCCAAGAGAAATCGCTCAGCACGTGCTGACCTCGTATTATGGCGAAAGCTCCGAGTGACATAAAGGCGATCAAATCGTAGTAAAAAGAGATACTCCAGGTGGATAGACCTTCTTTTTTCGCCTTGTTGGACAATGTCACCCAAAGAGCGATTATGAGGCCAGAAGTCAGAGCGGGGACAAGAGCCACAAGTGGGTAGGTGTGCTGTGACCACTGGCTTCTTGAGATGAAGACAAGGCCGGTAAATCCGATTAAGAGTCGTACAACTGATTCCAAATTTAGCTCTTCTTGATTGATGACGCGGCTTAAAACGAGTGTCCACACTGGGTGCGTGTAAACGAGAAACGTCACGACCGCGACGGGCACGCCACTGGCGATGCCAGAAAACTCGCTGAGTTGTAATGCTCCTCCCAGGATGCCGATTGAAATCATGAGCAAGAGCTGCTTGCGGGTCGGAAGTTCAAATTTCTTGCTGACGAGCATGACGGGGATCTGCAGGAGCAGGCGAAAAAGGATATAAAGTTCACAGAACGACAAAAGGTCTAGCCCCGCAGAGATAAAAAATTTGGAGCCCGGATGAACCAAGCCAAACAGTAGGGCGGAGAGGAGAATAAAAGGCATGCGGCCTCCTTGCCATTGTTATAAGCGGTCACCTATCAGTTATAAAAGTAATTGATTTAACGTTGTGATTAGATATATTAATTCGCATGAGATGGAATGCAGATCAAATGATGGCTTTTTACCAGGTGGCCCAGACCTCTAGCTTCACAAAGGCGGCAAGTCGCCTTCACGTCACTCAATCGGCCCTTTCGCAGCGGATCGCGAAGCTCGAAAATGATTTGGAGGTGACGTTATTCATCCGCGATCGAAACGCGGTAAAGCTTACCGAAATGGGGCTCAAGCTGCTGCGTTTTTGTCAGGCCCAAGAGGTCGCTGAAGACGAAATGTCTTCGGTTTTAAAAGGATCTCAAAATTCCTTGGGAGGAAGTTTAAGGATCGCGGGCTTCTCATCAATTAACCGCTCGGTTGTTATACCGGCGTTGCGCAAATTGGTCTCTTCAAACGACGATCTTTCGCTCGAGATTCTCACGCGCGAGATTTCTGATCTCGATCAACTTCTTTTGAGCTGCGAAGTCGACTACATTCTAACCAACCGACAAGCCTCGCGTGGTGATGTCGAGAGTGTTTTGCTGGGATTTGAGCGAAATGTACTGGTGGGGGCTAAAAAACGTAAAACTTCAAAAGCTATTTACCTCGATCACGATGCCAATGATCCTACCACTCGGCAATATTTCAAGGCCGCGAAGGTGGCGTTTGAGCCGCGCAAAATTCGCTATCTCGATGACGTCTACGGCCTCATCGATGGCGTCAAAAATGGTTTCGGGCAGGCCGTGTTGCCACTTCATTTGATTGAAGACGATACAGAGCTGTCGGTTGTTAAGCCAGATTTTGTATTAAAAGTTCCTGTTTATCTTGAGTTTCATCGACAACCTTTTTATCGGCGTATTCATGGTCAGGTTATCGCAGCTCTGCAAAATTGCCAGCTCTAGCAGGTACTTTGCTCTAGTGTGTCCCATCTCAGTTTGAGGCGATTCTCAGTCTGGTGCGGATCTAGCTCGATCAATGACACGTCAAATTTCCGTCGCAGTTGTCCGATCTAATACCGTGAAACGAATTTCAAATCTCCTGATCATCGCTGCAGTTCTCGCCTCTGCGACGCTCGCTTTGGTTTCAGCTAACAGAGCCTACCGGACGGTGGTCCAGCAACGCGTGAATCGCAAATTCTGCCAGGTGCGATCTGAGATAAGCGCCCAAAACCTGCGCCTGCGGTTTGAGACAAATGAACTGAAAAGTCGTCGTCTCATCTCCGGTATTGTTCAGCCGAAAATCGAAGAGCCTTACTGTCGTAAAATCGCGAGTTCAATCGAGCATGAATGGTCTTCCCATGTCGGTAGTTTGGGGCGGGAAAATCGCGAGATTATGGACCAAGTGGTAGCGGGGGGTGGTGCCTCTTGCCTGGCTGTGCTGGAGTGCGAGAGCCTTCCACCCGAATCAAAGCTTGAGAGTTTGGTCACGGCCGCGCTCGAGCCATTGCCAGACGGGGTTTGGGAGCAGGACTGGGTGGATCTCGAAAGAACGAGTAGGGCATTGAAAAATCTCTCTGATCGCGCGGAAGTTGCTCGTCTGAGAGATTTGGCTATTCTCTGCTCACTCGCTCGAGATCGCCAGCAGTCAGCAAATCGCTTAGCCTATTACACGAAAAAATGCGGCAATTGCGACCTCGCGCAGTCGCGCGATTGAGCAAAGTCAGCAATCGCACTTGCGGGAGAATCTAGCGCGTTTTAATATGAAGTGGCTCGATGCTTCAGCTGAAGCTTCAATTGCTGCATCAGTTGATTCTTCAGTTGATTCAACGTGCAGGCGGGAGATATCGACTGCGGCCGCTCAATCCTACACTTATGGCACGACAGATGCGAAGGCAGATGATGGCGATCTTCGCTTTGACAAATATGAGAGATCTCGTCGCAGGTTGCCTCTTAGTTTCCCAGCTCATCGCGATACCTCTCCGTGCATCATCGGAGTCGCCGAAAGCCTCGGCGCTCGCTGACCCACCCCTTATTTGTCACGATCGGCATGCGATCGAGCTCCTAGTTGCTGGGTATGACCTGCAAAACGATCACAATACCGAGGCGGCTCTCATAAAATACAAAGCTTGCCTGGCTCTTGAGCCTGCCTGTGTGAGCTGCCTCTATGAGCTCGGATGGTCAAATTGGAAGCAAGGTGACTGGAATGCGGTGATCAAAACTTGGGAAGCCGCGCTGAAAATTGATGCTAAGCACCCTAAAATTCTCGAGTATCTTGCGACGGCGAGAGAAAATTTAAAGATCGTTGAAGCCAAAGACAAGGTCGAAGTCTTCCGTCAGAAAACCAACCTCATGGTCCAATCTGAGCCCGCGGACGCTCCTGTGAGCATCACGTTTGTCGGTCGATAGCAGGCCTATAATGCAAAACCGGTATCGCCGCTCGATCACTTTGATTCTGACATCGACTCACCAAAATCGGCGTCATTTAGCCCCGATGGGCAAAAGGTTTACGTCAATTCGCTCGAAGGTGAGAGGACCGTGGTCTTTGACTCTGCCGGATTATTGAAGCTCGCCGTAATCCGTCACCAGTTTAAAGGCGACGAAAAATTCATAGATGTAAATGCGCCGTTTGATTACCACTGGCCTAAGGTAAAAAATCCCAACGCGTTTTCTGGGAAACCCGTCGAAAGTGTGAGCACTCACCGAGGGCGTTTTCTCTGGGTGCCGTATTACCGACGAAGTTACGATGATCGTGCGTCAGAGCCCTCGGCGATGGCTATTATTAATACGTCGACGAACGAAATCGTGCGCGTCGTAGGCACCGGTCCGATCGCGAAGTATGTGCAAGCTTCGCCCGATGGCCGTTTTCTTGCGGTCTCGCACTGGGGAGACAATACGGTTGGCGTCTTCCATATTCGTGGCAATGATCCGAAGAAGTTCAAAGAGTTTACTAAGCTTTTGGTCGACCGACCTCTCGCAAAAGCGCAAATGGCCGGCAACCGCGACAGCAATTGCGGCTTCTGCGTAAGAGGCCTCAGTTACTCGGCCGACAGTCGTTATCTGTTTGTCGCGCGGATGCGTAAAGGCGGCATAGCCGTTTTTGACCTTCTCGCAAGGACAAAGCCCAATTACTTGGGCACGGTTTACGGCGTCGATCCCGGCTCAAGAGATTTGCAGATCCAAAGTGGCATTCTCTACACCGGCGGCAACGCCTCGGGCTTTATCGAAAGAGTGCCGGTGAATCGGCTGCTCGAAAGTCTTAAAGGAAAACCCAGCGGAAGCGCGGTCACTATTCGTCTCGATGACCTGGGAGGAGTTAAAACTTTTGCCGGTACCGGAGTGAGATCGCTGAAGCTCACTCCCGACGGAAAGTACCTTTTCGTTGCGGTTAACAAGATCAGTGAGTTGCAGGTTTATTCGGCGGCCGACCACAGCAATTCCCGCCGAAAAACAGTTTTCGCTACCAGCAAGGGTTTTGCGGGAACGGTCGAAAATCTTTTTCGTAGACTTTTGACGTGATTTTGGTTG
>JAYTRM010000036.1:0-15053 GCA_043746165.1 Bdellovibrionales bacterium
TGGCAAAGTGCCTCTGTTCCGCCTGTTGAGGCACCTAGAAGAATGACTTCGGGGCGAAACAGTCTGCTTTCAATTTTCCCGCGAAATTCGGAGAACATGAGCGGCTTTTGTCCCTCGTCACCGCGCGCGCGAGACGCCTTTACCAGGTCGCGAATGCGGTCAATGAAGTCGTTCGTGTTGTCTTCAAGATGGCTTTTATCAACGTAATCCTGTGAGCCGCCGCTCAACGCTTCGAGCACGTCTGGAACTTGTTCGGCGCTCGTCTCAGTGAGTAGGATGACGGGGATCGTAGAACCCTCTTTTCTAAAGGTGGCAAGCCAGCTAATGCCGTTTTGGCCCGGAAGGTTAAGGTCCAAAGTAATTAAATCGACTTTATTGCGGTTTAAAATTTCGGCCGCAGATTCTGTGGTCTCAGTCGTGATTACTTTAATTCCGTGCTCGGCCAAAACGGTAGCAAGCCAAAGTCGAACGCGCGTGTTGTCGATGGATAAAACTGTGATCGGGCGCTCGCGGAAAGTGATGACCTTGGTGTCGTCGACCCGGTGGTACGTGGATTCTCCGTTGGATGATAAATTGAATCTTTTGGCATCGATGGCTTCGGAGTGTCCGAGGGTTAAAGATCCTTCCATCTTGATCATGCTGAGCAGGTTGCCGACGATCAGGTTAATTTTTTCGCGGGAAAAGTAAATCAAAACGTTTCGGCAGAAGACAAAATCAAAAGGATCGTTGAGGAATGAATCAGAGTCGAGGAGGTTGCCGACGTGAAAGTAAGCGCGCCTTCGAATTTCGGGGTCAATCACGTAGTTGTTTTCACCATTTTTCGATTGAATAAGAAAATGATGATGAGCTTTTGGAATAGAGGCCAAATCAATGCCTTGGTAGAATCCCGTTTCTGCCTTTTGAATGCAGATAGGATCAATGTCAAAACCGACCATTTCGTATTCAAATCCAGGGTAATTACGCCGGATCATCTCAAGAATCATCCCAAACGAATAGACTTCCTCGCCAGTCGAGCATGCCGCCGACAGAATCCTTACCCTTTTTGTTTTAAGTTTCGTTTGTCCTGCGAGCAGTGTTCGCTCGAGGAGTTTGTAGTGGGGAAGTTCGCGAAACCAACTTGTCGTGTGAATGGTGACGGCAGAAATGAATTGGGCAATTTCGACTTCACTCGTCGAAACGTAATCAAGGTAAGACATAAGGTCGACCTTGCCAACCTGGCTCATGCGCCGCAAAACGTTGGTGATAAAGACCTCGTGCTGCATACTTTGGTCTTCAGCTGTCCCGGTCAATTTGTGAGCGAGATCGTAGATTAAATTTCGATCGGAAGGTCGCAATCTCACTTCGGCCATAGATCGGTTTCCTCGCTTCGGGACTAACCCGAAATCGCCAGCTTCGCTTTTTGAATCTCTACGTAATCTTCACTCGAGAGAGTTTTGTTGAGGTCTATTAAGGTGACCAGCTGGTCTTGGAAACTGGTCGCTCCTAACAAAAACTCTAAGGGAATTTGAATTTTAATATTGGGCTTGTTTTGTGCTTGCGAGGCGAGCTGCTCTTCGCTCAGTCGCATCACAGCTTCAACTCGGTCGACGATGGCCGCGAGTGGTCCCGAGTCGGTTTCAAAAACTAAGAATGCGTTCGCCTTTGATTCGATAACAGGATAGTTAAAACGAATCCTCAGATCGACGACGCCCATGATTTGGCCGCGCACACTCACTAAGCCTTTAAAGTGCTTGGCTGTGTTGGGAACCGACTTGGCCGACTGGAACTGCAGCACTTGCCTGACTCCGAGAAGAGGAGTGCCATAGAGCTCATCGCCGAGGCGAAAGATGAGAAATTTTGCATCGTCCGTTTGATCCATGTATTGCGTGCCTGAGCTCGCTGTCAAAGTGTCACTGCCTGATTTCTGATTCGAATCTTGAGTCATGCTGTTTCCCCATAATTACGCTGGCTAGGCCCGCCTTCAACACTTTGGTTTCCAATCCACTTCAAATAACTTGCTCCGATCACGGTCATGTTGAGAATCATAGCGGGTTCGCCATTTCCTAGGATCGTGACGCCACTGAAGCATGGAACTTTTGAGAGTTGGTCAGAAAGTGGACGCACAACGATTTGTCTTTGGTCGACCAATTCATCGATACAGATCGCCACCTTATTATTTTTTTCAAGGCGAGTGACGAGTGCGATTTGCTTTCTACCCCGCGAATTTAATCCCGGCGGAGTCGGTGCTTCGGGAGCTTCGATTCCGATGTAATCCGAGAGTTCCTCAACCGGCACGACGGCTCCGCGAAGATGAATCGCGCGTCCGCCGTCACCCATGCGCCGAACGTCGTATTCGCTAAGATCGATAATTTCAGTAACCTCTTGGCGTGGTACAATATAAAGTTGATTTGTTACTTTAACAGTCAGACCCTCGATAATTTCTAGATTTGCCGGCAAGTTGATGTGAAAAGTCGTACCCTTACCTTTTTCAGAGGTGATTTCAAGGTGCCCGCCGAGGCTGTCGATCACTTTTTGGACAACGTCCATGCCAACACCGCGACCCGAAATTTGTGTCACCGTATCTCGGGTCGTAAATCCCGGAAGGCAAATAAGGTTGAGGATCTCGGCCTGGGCCAGACGCTTTCCCGGCGGAACGAGCCCAAGTTTGACGGCTTTTTGGAGAATCGTGTTTGGGTCGAGACCGCGACCATCATCTGAAACGCTGATTATGACCTGGCCACCTTCTTGACGGGTTTGAATTGAAAGCGAGGCGGTGAGCGATTTGCCCGAGTTTCGGCGAGTTGCTTCATCCTCGATGCCGTGGTCGACTGCATTCCGAACCAGATGCATCATTGGGTCGGTGATCATCTCGATCACGATTTTGTCGAGGGGAGTGTCGGCACCACTAAACTCGAGGTGAATCGGTTTTTTTTGCGAGCGCGCCAAATCACGGACGGTTCGCTCGACCCTCTGAAACAGAGGATCAGCTGATTGCATCCTGAGTGTCAGGATCAGATCGTAGAGTTCCTTGAGGGCTTTTTGGTTGAGTTCGACGGGGTTGCGGCAGGTGGCTTCGCTGAGCGTTCCTTGTTTGAGGTTGTGATTGAGAATGCCCTGATTGATCGACAGCTCACCGATGAACTGGATGATTTCGTCAATTTTCAGGGTCGGTACTCGAATCGTCTCGTTGGCTTTACGCTCTGATTTGGATTTCTTTTTTTTCCCCGATTTGCCCGTGGGTTCGACGAGCGGTGCCTCGGAAGGAACACTGGCGGTCGGCGTCGGAATTGTAGTGGGTGGCGCCTCGATGGCGACTGATTCGTTTGCCATCTTCGTCGGTGGCTCGGTTTTTGAGGCCGCGGGTGATGGCGCAGGAGTGGCTCTTGCGGGCGCTGGATCGGAAGCGGCCCGGCGACTATTTTTAATTTGCGTAATTTGATCGTTGATCTGCTCGCGGACGGTCAGCACATTGGGTGAAAATTTTCCGTTTTCCCTGAGCCCCGTGACCCAGCCACGAAGAAAACTCTGCGTTGAAAGCATCACGTCGATCGTCTCGACGGTCACAGTGTCGGGCTTGCCGCTGGCATTGGGCACCTGCAAAGCGGTCAATAAGTCTTCAAAGTTATGCACGAGACTAGCTAGGTCTGAGAGACCATAAAGCTGAGCTGCACCTTTGATGTTATGGGCTGCACGAAACAGGACCTGCAGCTCTGAAGCTTGATCGGAGGTTTCAAGCTTTAAGCAGCGAGTCTCGATGTCGACCAGGGTGTCGTCGATCTCGTCGAGCAATAAAAAGAATATTTTACTCTCGTTCGCATTACCCATTTAGCTGCTCTTTTTATTTTTGTTCCAATCGCTGCGCTGGCGTTTAGCCATCTCAACGATTTTATCTGCGACATCGGACTGCTCAGAAGTCTGAGCTGCGAAATTGCCTCTGCCTTGTCCACTTTCATAAGACGATGCGCCCGCTTCCAGAGGATTTTGACCTGAATGAGTAGGTGGAGTTGAGCCAGGAGTTCTTGTTGAGGAGGGAGAGTAGTCAGTGCGGCCTGTAATCGAGCTCTCAATTGATTTTGATATCATGCTGAGTGCCTGAATTTCGGTAGACAGCGTCCCGGAGGTATCTTGTGCGCGATGGGCGATCTGGCTATTGAGATCTGTCGTTTTGTGGAGCTCACTCATGGCTTGATTGGTCTGGGCAACACCGAGCTCTTGTTCGCGGGCTGCGGCCGAGATGTTGGCGACCTGGGTCGAGATTGCATTGATGTCAGTTGCGATTTCTTTGAAGTTCTTCAAAGCTTGCTCGGTGACTGATTTGCCGACGGCGACCCGTTCGTAGTTGTTGCGGACGATTTCGTTGACTTGTTTTTCACTATCGAGGAGTAGCGAAGATATTTCTTGCGCAGCTGCGCCCGACATTTTTGCGAGATTTCCAACTTCCTCGGCAACCACGGCAAAGCCACGCCCATGTTGTCCGGCGCGCGCAGCTTCGATGGAAGCGTTAAATGACAAGAGTTGAGTTTTAAAAACGATCTCGTTGATAACTTGAGTTTTTTGTCCAATTTCTTGAATGATTTCGACCATCTGTTGCAGTTGTTCGTTAGCTTGTTGCACGGACGAGACAGCTTCAACCATCTGATACATGACAGACATACCGTTGTTGGCTTTTTGTGTAACTGCTCCCATGACGGCCTCAGATTGTTTGGCGTACATGGAAGTCTGGGCGAGCATTGACGACATCTCGGACATGGCCGAGGTCGTTTGTTGCACCACTTCGGCTTGTTGATTGACACCGCTCGAAAGAGCTTCGGAGAACTTCGAAACCTCTGTTGAAGTCCCAGATAGGACGTTGGAGGTTTTTGAAAGTTGCAAAAGACTTTCGTGGAGGGGACGAACGATTCCGCGTGATACAAGAAAGATAGCGATCGACAAAACGAGCTGCGTTAAAATCAATCCGGCGACGCTCAGGCTGAGCGTGCTCCAGAAAGCTTCGTTAATACGTGCGCGACGGTAGCCCAGAATGACTCGGCCGATTGGCTTACCCTGGAGGTCGTGGATTTCTTTTTCCACTCTCGTTATGTCAGAGCGTTCGTTGACTTTGGTACCATCAGTCATCGCTTTACCGTCTTTGTCGATATAAACGACGTAGTCGAAGTCGCTGTCTGCGGCTACAACTTTTGAAAAGCTATCGAGCGTCCCGAGGTCGTAATTGCTGACGTAGGATTGCCCGATGGTTTGCAAAAATGTCGCCATCCCTTCAGCTTTGGATTGAATCGCTGAATCGAGAGCAGTTTGAATTCGCACAACCATCATCACGCAAAGGAGACTCAAGAGGAGAAAAGACACAAGGTTCACCGGCCAGAGCAGCCTGCCGATCATCGATCTTTGACCCAATGAGAAGTTCTTAAACAAGTTCATTTTAGCCTCTCCAACTGTTGATCTCGAGCTCGTAGAGTCCCAAGACAGTCTCCTATCGGTTTGAGCCTCTTTAAAAATGACTCGCCTTAGGTCTTAAACAGCCGACTGATTGCATCTCAAATCGCAAAGCGCTATTCTTGCGGCAATGTCATCCGTAAATTCCGAAGTGCGACGCAATTCACTTGCCTTTAGTCTTGCTCTTGTCTTGGTGACGGTCACGACGGGTCTTGCTTCCTGGCTTTTCCTCCTGGGCTTAGAGCTGGTTACTGATGCTAGGCTAGCTCATCCCGGATGTTTTTTGCTCGCCCCACTCGTTGGACTCATGACTGGTTTTCTGTATCACTCGGTGTCGCCCCAATCGAGCGCAGGCAATGGGTTGCTGGTCGCCTTGATGCGCGCAGCGAAGACTCGCGATCTGTCAGAGGTGCAGCCGCTCAGGCGTGTCCCGCAGCCGATGGCGTTTGTCATTCTTGTCACGACTTGGCTTGCGCACCTTGCTGGCCTATCGGTCGGACGCGAGGGCACGGCCGTGCAAATGGGCGGTGGGCTTGCGTCGAGCATTGGCCGGTTGGTGCAACTTAAAAGCTTCGAGTTCCAGAAATTAATCCTTGGGGCGGGCATCGCTGCGGGATTTGGCTCGGTTTTTGGCGTTCCTCTCGCCGGGGCCGTCTTTGCCCTCGAGGTCTCGGGCGGCTTTAGGCACCGCAAAGTGCCAGTTGATAGCTGCGCGCGGCTCGCGCTGCAAGTTTTTACTTTTGCGTTTGCGTCTTACGGGGCCGACTTTGTGGCGCGAGCGGCGGGAGCGCGTCACTTTCAGTATCCGCAATTTGCTTTGCGCGATCTCTCAGGTGCCGCCGTTTGGGGCGGCATCGTTGTAATTGCGATCGGGTCTGGCTTGATCGCGTGGATGTTTTTATTGAGTTTGCATCGCTTGCGAATTTTGCTCGCGCGGGTCATGAAGCGTTCATGGCTCACGCCCTTCGTCGGAGGCATCTTGGTTTTGCCTATGGCGTGGTCACCTGAATCTTTTAAAGATTATGCAGGTCTCGGCACCCGCTTTATCGCGGGCACATTTGTTTCGGCCGCGCCTCTATTTGCATTTTTTTTTAAAGCCATAGCCACTGTTTTTTCGCTCGCGTTTGGATTTCGCGGCGGAGAGGTAACGCCGCTATTTTTCATCGGCGCTTCGTTTGCAAGCTGGCTTTCAGGATTTGCGGGCCTTGCACCGCAGCCCTACGCAAGCCTCGGGCTTGTCGCTGTTTTCGCAGCGGCGGCGGGCGTGCCGCTCACGTGCTCGGTGATGGCGGCTGAGCTTTTTGGCGCCTCTGCGCTGCCGGCGGCGTTACCCGTGTGCTTAGTAGCTCACTGGGTTTGCCGCCATTCACGCCTGTACGATGCAGAGCTATAGATCTTACTTCTTAAAATTCTCGGCCGCAAATTTCCAGTTCGTCAGATTCCAGAACGCACCGAGGAAGTCGGGGCGACGATTGCGATAATCGATGTAATACGCGTGCTCCCAGACATCGCAAGTCAAAATCGGAGTGTGGCCATCGGTGAGAGGGCAACCGGCGTTCGACGTCGACAAAACTTCGAGTTTGCCTGATTTATTTTTCACCAGCCAGCCCCAGCCTGACCCGAACTGTTTCACTGAAGCGTCAGTGAACTTTTCTTTGAATGCTGCAAACGATCCAAAGTCGCGGGTGATCGCAGCGGCGAGGTCGCTCGTCGGCTCGCCACCGGCTTTCGGAGCGAGGCAATTCCAGAAAAAAGTGTGGTTCCAAATTTGCGCGGCGTTGTTGAAAACCGGGCCCGTTGCTTTCTTGATGATCGCTTCGAGAGGTTGGTTTTCGAACTCTGTTCCTGGGACAAGTTTGTTGAGGTTATCAACGTAAGTTTTGTGGTGCTTTCCGTGGTGATAATCAAGCGTCTCAGGAGACATGTGGGGAAGTAATGCATCTTTCGAATAGGGAAGTGCGGGAAGTTCAAAGGCCATAAATCCTCCTTGGATCAAGAGCCGACAGTAGTCTGAAAACCAAGCTCGTGGGTATTGAAAACCAGCTGAGAATTGCGGCGCGCTAAGATTAGCAGGCTGTTAGTGAAAAGAACTCGGCTCGACGAGGAAGAATTGAGGAATCTCAACATCGAAATGATCGCCCGATTTAAGGCAGACCATCTGGTAGGTACCGCGCATAAAACCCGTGGCGGTTGCAAGCGGACAAAAGCTTTCGTATTCAAAGGCTTGGCCAGGCTGGAGGCGCGGCTGTTGTCCGATGACGCCGGGGCCTTTTACTTCTTCAATATGGCCATTGCCATCAGTGATGATCCAGTGCCGGCTTAAAAGCTGAACAGGTTTTTCTCCAGAGTTTTCGATGCGCACGCGGTATTTGAAGAAAAATGAATGGGGATCGCTGTGCTCGGGAACGTAGGAACTCTCGACTTCGATTTGAATACCGTTGGTCAGTGCGCGTTCGAGCATCTAGAGCCTTTCGAGCCAGTTAGCTAGAGTTGGTAGAGTTTATAGACAACAGCTGAAGGGTCGTCAACCGCGAGTCCTCATCCACCACCGCTCGCTTCCGATGGGATGCGGTAGCTTAAGCCTACGGTGACTTCTAAAACGTTGCCTGGGCTAAAGCGGTCACGAAAATCAAAGCGCATAAAAAAGCGATCGACCAGCTGAATCATGGCGCCACCGCCGAACTCCCAGCCACCGGTAAAGAGAGCCGACCGCGAGTCCGGAGGGCCCTGGCCATATTGGTCAGCATGAAGGCCAATCAGAAAGTGGATAAAAAGCGGATCCACCGGAATATCCAGCCGGTAATCGAAAGAGGCTGTGTTGTAGGTGATCGCGTTGCCTTTGCCGCAAAAGAAGCTGGGTTCAAAAACGCCTTTTGCCGTCGGAAGACTCAACCTCGCGCCCCACCCAGGAATGGTTTGATCGAGACCGTTCTTCGCCGGGATCAAAGTTCCCGCCATCAGCTCGTAATCTTTTGATTGGCTGGGATTTGGAGAAGACTCACTCTCGGCGCGCACCTCGAGTGCAGGCAAGAAGAAGCCGAACATCAAGACGAAGATGACCTTAGCTGGCCGTTTCAAAATGTTTCAGCTCGCGTTTGACAGAGAGAAGATGAGCCGCGCGGTCAGAAAAAAACCAATCAACGCCGCGATTGATCTCTCGGTAAAATACGGCTTCGGAGCCGACAAAGCCGGTGCCAGCTACCTGTCCTGCTTGGTGATGATTCTTAATCACTTGTGAACTGATGAGTAAGTATTGGCCAGAAATTCCTGCCATGCGGTCGGCAAGCGCTTGTTGAGATAACCGCACGGCATTGAATTCCGCAATCGGCACGCACGCTTCGTGCGGAAATTCCGGATTGCCGCGAAGCGTGTTGTAGTCCATAGACATGAGATGAAAATCTCGTCCGGCTTCGAGCGATTTTAGCATTTCTTTGAGCTGCGTCCACTGCGCGCGTGTCATGCTTTTAAGATCTGATTTGAGTTCGATCATTAAATGGAGCGCGCCGCCAAACTTACTGATCAGTTCTTGAAAGGCAGGAACTGCAGGCACGTGTTTGCGAAGATCCTTGAAGGAGACACGGTCGATATCCAGGTCGACGCCATGCACGCGCTTGCAGTTGCGATCATGGTGAATGACTGGCGTAGAGCATGAGGTCCAACGAACGTCGAACTCAACTCCCCAAGTCCCAATCTCATGAGCATTCGTAAAAGCCGCGAGTGTATTTTCTTTCAGTCCAAGACCCGTGTTGCCTCGGTGAGCAACAATTTTGGCATTGCGAAGTCGCTCGCGATCGGGTCGCGGCGGGCGAGTTTTCGCGAGGACCGAATCGCTGAGGTTCATAATAGAACTTTTGAGGAAATCAAACATGAAAGATAGTGAATCTTAATTCGGGCTGGCTTGGCAAGTTGTCCTAGGAACATGACTTGCCAAGCCACAACTGGCCGTTGCGGAGCCGCTCGTCAGCGGCTTGCGAGCGGCTGACGAGTGCCTGCCGAGTTAGTCGCCAGGAACGGCAGGGCAGAGGGCGACGCACTCCTCATGATTCAGTTTGATAGCCGCATCTTGGCAGCTTGCTGCCGTCGAGTGGCGGATCAGCGACGCTTGGCTTGAATGACTCTCCACCGTTTGGTGTCGGGTCTTGGCCAAACATGCCGAGACGGCGTTTTGAATCATAGCTTTTAACATCGCCGGCTCCTCGGTAAGGTAGTCGGCCGCACGGATGCGATCGATGCCAATCCCGCCCTTGGTCGGGCTGCTTTGTAAAATAGCAAAATCGAATCTCGCTGGATTGATGTGAGCCGTGACACAGTCTTTTTCGTTGGTGATTGCGGCGATGCCAAAGGGGTCGTCGCCGACCGTGTCGATGATCACGACGTGTCCAGAAGAGGCCAGGATATCTCCGGCTATGAGGTTTTCTTGATCGGTGAAAGTCGCGAGGTTTAAACAGTCGAGATGGTTAGCCGCCGGATTTTGAAACGCGCGCGCCGGAACTGCCGCAACATCGTACGCTTTTAGGTGACCTGAAGATTTAAGCTTGAGCCCTGCTGCGGCCATCGCCGTGTAAACAAATCCTGAACAGTCGACACCCAGAGTGGTTGTCCCAGTTCCGCCATGCAAAAAGAAATTGAGCGTGCCAGCCTCGGAATTCGGTTTTCCGCCGTAGTTGTAAATCAGCGGGCTTTTTTCGACATCAAAGCAGGTGTTGAAGCCCGGATGATTTGCCGATAGGTACGGATCGGTCTTCAGTAACTTTTGTAAATCTCCGACCACGCGACGCTTGCCAATGCCGTCCGGGTACATGCCGATGACTTTGATTCCTGCGACGTCGGGAGTTGCTTTCGAGAGGGCAGGTAACCGGGTCACGTCGCAGCTCTGGTAAGCGGTAGCAAACGCTTTTCTGGCGCCGTAGACAGTTGCCGGCTCCATCATTTGCCAGAGGCTAAAGAGCGTGCCGAGTACCTCTGGGGCTTTGGCCTCAGGTTTTTGCAGCGGTTCAGCGCAGAGTTTGTCGCCTAGGGTATTTAAAACTGTTTGCTCAAATTGCGCCAATGCTTCGCCTGCGCTGTCGGCGCGCGAGGCTTTGAGCGGTGTGGTGTGGTTTTCCATTTCGATCTCAGCCAAGAGGTCGGCGCGCGGAGTGTTTTCACTTTTGTCTTGCGTGGTGAGGCGATCGATGACGCTCGTCAAGTGCGTAAAGGAGGCAGCCAAGCTCTGCTTTTGGCTTTCGCTGAGGGTTTGGAATTTTTCAGAACTGAGATGGTTTAAAAAATCTCGTTCGACCTCAACTGGGCTGGGCAGTTGCCCTGAGCCTGAAAGCTGCTCGTGAACAGAGGTGAAAAAATCATCGCGAAAATCTTTGCAGCCGAAACTTTTCGTCATGTCGTCGACCGGAGATGCAAATGTTTGAGGTGTAAATAAACAAATTATGACGGCAGAAAAGATAAGTGGTAGTTTCATCCACTTATCATCAATTGATTTTTACGTTTTTATAAAAGTGCTCGGCGAATCTAGACCAATTGTGGTCTAAGATCCAGTCTTGCTCAGGCGATCGCTCTTGTGTCGATCTCTATGCGCCGCTCTCTGCGCTTCGCTCTTGTGTCGATCTCTGTCTCGATCTCTGTCTCGATCTCTGTGCGCCGCTCTGAAACAGGGTCAACGGGCGACGCTTTAAGAGATCGCCTCGTGCCACTCTCGACGGATTACCAGCTAGCTTTGGTTACGCCAGGAATTTGCCCGAAATTTGCTAGACGGCGAAATTCGTTTCGGCATAAACCGAACTTACGAAGGAATCCGCGCGCGCGGCCAGTGTTTGAGCAGCGATTGCGAATGCGAGTTGGCGCACTGTTTTTCGGAAGCTTGTTGAGGCGTGTACGGGCGTCTTGACGCTCTTCTTCGCTCAGCTTCATGTTAACGGCGCGTGCGCGAAGCTCGATACGCTTCGGATTGATTTTCTTCGCCAGTGCCGCTCTTTTCTTGTCTTTCATTCGCATTGCCAAACGAGCCATGTGTCTCCTTAAATACGGATCAGTCAGTTCATAATTCTTGAGTCGGTCGCGGATTTTTGAGTGAAGAGTCAATCGGCCCAGGTGTTACAACCGCATAATCGGCTGACGACAGCTGGGCAAGAAAGGCTCCGCCTTCAAGACCGCGGAAAATTCCCAAAAATTCTCCGCGATGTTGGCTGATTTTCGATTCGACGTCAAATGTAATTATCTGATCTTCCCAGCTTTCTGGGCTCGCCAAGTGAATTTCACCGCCGGCCATCGAGATCGCTTCTGCTCCCGGAAACGGCGCTGAATAGGCGGTGGGTCGGCGCGAGGCGCAGTCAAAGACCACGACAGGGTTCTCAACCTCGACACCTTTAACCGTCAACCGCTCGGGCACAAAAAGGAGCTGAGAACGTGAAATCGGGGCCATGCAGCGAACATTTTCGACCGTCATGCCGTAGCGGGCGGCTTCTTGATTAAAGCCCATCAGTAGCCGTCCAGAGGTATCAAAGAAAGCCACACCTGTGCGCTGAATGGGCTGAACTTGGTGACCATTCGCTTTGGCAGAAATGGGATGGAAGGCAACCGCAATGAGGCCCCATAAACTTGAAATTTCGACGGCAGCTGAGCCCAATTCAAAATGAACCTGAACCGTGCCCCGAGAGTCCATGATCCAAGCATTTTTTCCGCGCGCGGCCCTAAAGCTCGTATCGACCAGCAGAATCCGACCGTCGTGCAGATAGCGAATAAAGGGATATTCGGGCGAGCTCCAGGCCTCGGGCAACATGAGGCGCTTTTCGCCCCAGATCACCACCTGCTGCGACTCTGAGCCCTGAATGCTCAGGACAGTGCCGTCCTGGGCAAAATCAAGGTCGCAAACCGAGCCGATCTCGATTGGAAATGGAAAATCAAATACCTTCACGGTGAGGGTTCTCTCGCAGCGAGCCGTGTGCGTCAACGCAATTGCATGAGGTGGACGCTTTATCGGTATCTGCATCGGTCGCCGGAGCAGTGTCAGTCGTGATTCGGTGGCGATAGTGGTTCGGTTTGTTTTGGTCTTTGGGCCGCCGCTTTTTTGAGCGGCGGTTTATGCTTTGGGTTTAGACAACTGGATTTTGGCTGGGGATTTGGGCGCCCTGCGTTAGTTTTCCCCACAGTCCGGTGTTCGGATCGAGTTGCGGAAGGTCAAGTGAGAGGGCGATACGCAGCACTTCGGCAATGTCTTCGACGAAGTGAAAGGCCATCTTGGATTTTACTTCTTCTGGAACGTCCGTTAGGTCGCGCTGATTTTTCTTCGACAAAATCACTCGTTCAATGCCTGCGCGGTGAGCAGCCATCACTTTTTCCTTGATGCCGCCGACCGGAGTGACCGCTCCACGCAATGTGACCTCACCGGTCATCGCGAGATTGGGATTGACCCGTCTTCCGGTAAACAGAGAAGCAATCGAGGTCAGAATCGCGACTCCGGCGCTTGGTCCGTCTTTCGGAATCGCGCCCGCCGGCACGTGAATGTGCAAATCCCTTTTGTCGAAATCGAGCGCCGCCGCCACAGTCGGAATCCGGCTGCGAATCAGGGTCAGTGCGATCTGCGCCGACTCCTTCATCACTTCGCCGAGCTGTCCGGTGAGGATCAGGCGTCCCGTTCCCGGCATGAGGGCCGATTCGATGAACAAGATTTCACCGCCGACGGGAGTCCACGCCAGTCCCGTTGCGACACCCGGAGGTGAAAGCTTCTCGGCGACTTCGTGATCGAAGCGACTCGGTCCGAGCGCGGCTTCGATGATGGCGCTGTCGATGACGACCCGCTCGGCACCTTCGACAATTTTGGTCGTCGTGGCCCTGCATATCGCCGCAAGTTTGCGCTGCAAATCGCGCACGCCAGCCTCACGGGTGTGGCTCGAAATGAGCTCCAAAATTACCTCATCCGAAAGCTCAACTTGCTCGGGTTTCAGCCCGTGTTCGCTCAATTGTTTCGCAAGCAAATGGCGACGAGCGATATGCCTCTTCTCTGAGGTTGTGTAGCCAGAGATTTCAATCACTTCGAGCCGGTCAAGCAATGGACCCGGAATTGTTTCGAGCGAATTTGCCGTGGCTATGAACAACACCTTCGAAAGGTCGTAGGGAACATCCATGTAGTGATCCGTGAACGTCGAATTCTGCTCAGGATCGAGAACTTCAAGCAGTGCCGCCGCTGGATCACCTTGGTAGCCACGACCTAGTTTATCGATCTCGTCGAGCAGAAAAACTGGATTTTGCACACCGGCGCGTTTAATACCCTGAACAATCCGACCAGGCATCGCGCCGATATAAGTTCGTCTATGCCCACGAATTTCTGAGTCGTCGCGAACGCCGCCGAGAGAAACGCGCACAAACTTTCGGCCCAAGGCGCGAGCGATGGACTGCCCGAGGCTAGTTTTACCGACACCGGGGGGGCCAGAGAACAACAGGATTAAGCCGCGGCCACCACCTTTGAGTTTCATCGTCGCCAGATGCTCGAGAATTCGTTTCTTGATTTTGTCGAGACCGTAGTGATCCTCGTCCAAAATACCTTTGGCTTGCGTGAGGTTGATCTCCGCTTCGGGTTCTGATTTCCACGGCATGGCTACGAGAAGGTCGAGGTAATTTCGGACCACGTGAGTTTCGGGTGACTGACTACCCAGGCCTTCAAGGCGCTTGAATTCTTCGAGGGCGACTTTTTTAACCGCTTCGGGCATTCCGGATTCGTCGATTTTTGCGCGTAAGCTTTCGTTTGATCGCGGATCGGATTTATCATCTCCGCCGCCCAGTTCTTCCTGTATCGCTCTGAGCTGTTCGCGCAAGATGGCCTCACGTTGGTTCTTGCCAAGCTTGGTGGTCATTTTGTCGCGAATTTCGGTGCGTACCTGCAACTCGTCGCGCACGTGCTGCATAATATCGAGTAGTTTTAGCGCCCGAACCTTCAGCAAAGGCTGATCGAGAAGCTCCTGCTTTTGCTCAATCGGAATGTCGATGTTAGCCGCAACAATATTGATTAAAAATTCCAAATCATGAATGCCGTCGACAAGCCGAACGATTTGCTCCGTGCCGGAGGGAATAAGCTCCAGGATCTGCTTAGCGAGCGCCTTTGAGCTGTCAAGCAACGCCTTCTGCGTTGCCATGTCGACATCACTTTCGCTCGGCACCAATATGGGTTCAGCCGTTGCCAGAAGCATGCCGTCTTGCTCGTAGGCTTTTACGACCCGCACTCTTTCCGTCGCCCGCACGACGAGCTGATAACCTTCATTATCATCTCCTCGCAGGTGCTCGATTTGACAGAGAACTCCGACCTTGTGAAGTTCGTCCGGAAGGATGTGTTCCTTTTGCTCCGGTGGCCTCTGCAGCACAGCGATCAGCTGTGCATGCTGCGGCTTGCGATCGCCGTCTTTCGAAGCTTGCAAAACTTTGATTGCTGCCACACTTTGAGCCCGACCGATCCGAATCGGGACAGTCGTGCCCGGAAAGAGGACCAAGTGTCTTAGGGCAATGACGGGGAGTGGGGTGTTCAAAATAGTGTTTTCCATACCCCGAAGGTGTTCACGAATAAAAGGGTGTCAAGACAGTTAGAAAACTTCGAAATAATCTGCATGCTTATCGGAAAAGCGTACCCAGTCAGCCAAATGTGATATACGCTATCT
>JAYTRM010000037.1:0-29744 GCA_043746165.1 Bdellovibrionales bacterium
TCAAGGAATGGTCGCGCTCCTGGCTTGGCTAGCCAATTTTTTTGCGCTTCAGGACTAAAAAGCAGGTCGACTGCAAGAATCAGTGGTGTTTGGCGGCGCCAAACGATAAAATCGAGCCAAGGCGTAAGGGCCGGGAGAGGAGGTGGTGCCAATGACATCAAGTCATAGTTGTTGGACCACCGTAGTGGAGGTTTGCGCTTAACAGCGCGGACTGATGTTACGGAGGTCGACCTAAAATTTCCTTAAAGGCGAAGGGCTTAGGCTCTTCGCCTTTTCCATTTCCGGGCTGCATTCATTATTGACAAACTGCATTAATAGCCACTAGGCTGCGCCTTAAAGGCAAAAGTCCGGGCTGGACTAAGTGGCGAGGTGGAGTCATGGCAAAGATCAGATTGGGTGAAATTCCTCAGGACGGGCGAACCTACATTTACGGTCGCAAAGCGGGCGAACGCGGACACGGCCACGAGGCCGAGCTCGATCTCGACCTTCAGGATCTCATCGGTAGTAGGCCCTACGAAGTCTCCTTGACGATTCAGCCCATCGGTCAGGCGTACGAGATGCGCGGGCGCATTCAGACTTCTCTGGAAGAAGTCTGCTCCAACTGCAGCTACGAATTCACCATGCCGGTCAATCGTGCCGTTCACGAAATCATGATCGACGAAGAGGAAGATCGCAAAGCTCAGTCGGTGCACGGTAACCATTCGGTCAACTTTCTCAACGAAGGCCCGTCCATGGTCACCACAAAAGGTGAAATTTTCGATCCAGGAGCCTATGTTCACGAGGCCATTGCCTTGGCCGAGCCGTTTTACCCGATGTGCGGACCAGATGACACATGTCTGCGCGCGGCCGAAGTGGAGGAGATCAAGAGAAAGCTTGCGCTTGAAAGCGCCAAAATGGATGCGGAGCAAAAGGCTCATCCCGCGTTTGCGGTCTTAAAGGCGCTTGTAAAAGACCTTCCGACCCGCCAGGGTTCCAGCGATAAAAATTAGCGAATGCTTAATGGCCCAAATGGTCGATGACGCGCTCGATTTTGAGCATGCGAACTTTATCCGATTCATCGGCCGGAGCCGATGTGCAACAAGACAGGCAAAAGCTCGCCAGAATTCCGCCTAAAATGATGAGGCTGCGAGGATATTTGCCACGCGGGGCGCATGCCAGCGCTGATTTTAAGCGACAGAGCATTTTAAACCTCCACAACATATTTTAAGCCCCAATGCTAAAAAACGCCCGTTGAATTTCGAAAACATTGACGATCCAGTCCTCTATCCCGTTAATTCGTCTGGCCCAGCCAGTTGGACAGGCTCTGCGAAGAGGTCAAAATGAGATTCCGTCATACCAAATTTGTCGCATTTCACGACACGGATGCGATGGGCGTCGCGCACCACGGCAGCTATATTCACTTTTTCGAAGAAGCCCGGGTCGACTGGCTGCGGGAGCTGGGCTTGATGGCGATTCATATTCCCCAAGGTCCCTATATCTTCGCTGTCGCCGATTTAAACTGCCAGTATCTCAAGCCCGCACTTTTTGATGACAAACTCGAGATTTTTGTCGAGTGCCGGGTCGATGGAGCGCGTCTCGAATTCCGCTACGCAATCTGGCTCGAGCGCATTGAGGCGTATGTTGCAACCGGGGTCACGCGCCTTGTACCCATGGGTCGCGATTTGCGGGTTAGGAGGCTTCCGGCCGACGCTCGAGAGAAGCTCGCGAGCCTTCCCTGGAGTGAGCAGTGGCCTCCTGAGGCTCGTGTCGTCAATGAGTGACTGTCGAAGATGAAATGAAACGAGTTTACAGTTCCTAACTTGAGAGGATGAAATATGGATCGCAATTTGGCCCTTGAGTTCGTTCGTATCACTGAAGCAGCAGCGCTTGCCTGTTCAAGATTTATGGGACGCGGAGACGAAAAGGCCGCGGATCAGGCGGCCGTCGATGCCATGAGAAAAGCATTCAACAGCGTTCGTATCAACGGCACCGTCGTCATCGGCGAAGGCGAGCGCGACGAAGCTCCGATGCTCTACATCGGTGAAAAAGTTGGTGACAACGGTCCCGAGGCTCCGGCAATCGACATCGCCCTCGATCCCCTCGAGGGAACAACGATCTGCGCGACCGGCGGAGTGGGTGCGATTTCGGTCATTGCTGTCGCGAGCCAAGGCTGTTTTCTGCACGCGCCCGATACGTACATGGATAAAATCGCAGTCGGCCCAGCGGCCCGCGGCGTGATCGACATCGACGCTCCGGTTGAAGACAACGTTCGCAAGGTGGCCAAGGCTCTCGGCAAAGATATCTCCGAAATGACGGTGGTCATTTTGCATCGCACGCGTCACGAAAATCTCATTGCCCGGGTTAGGGCTCTCGGCTCGCGCATCCAACTTATTGGCGATGGCGACGTCTCAGCAGCAGTCGCGACGGGAATTGGTGATTCGGGCATCGATCTTTTGATAGGCGTCGGTGGGGCGCCAGAGGGCGTGATTTCGGCTGCCGCGATGAAGTGCATGGACGGGGATTTTCAAGGCCGTCTTAAGTTTCGAAACGAAGGTGAACGCAAACGCGCTTCAGTTATGGGAGTCAAGGATCTCGATCGCGCGTTCAGTCTCGATGATCTCGCCAAGGGCTCCGTGATGTTCTGCGCTACGGGCATCACGCACGGTCCGCTCTTAAAGGGTGTGACCTTCCAACCCCGTAAGCACGCCAGAACTCATTCAATCGTGATGCGGTCGCAGACCGGTACCATCCGCCACATCGAGACCGAACACGTTTTGGAACGCAAACCTGGAGGCTTTGGCGACCTCGGCCACAACTAGAGGCGGTACCGTGGCTGAAATTCGTTTTCCGTGTTTTTCTTGTCAGAAAGAGCTCGTCTACCAGCATCCGCCGGGGCGTCGCGACGATTGTTCGTTTTGCGGCGCCGATGTGCATTCTTGCAAAAACTGTAAGCACTTTGACCGCAATGCTTACAATGAATGCCGCGAGCCTGCGGCCGATGTGGTGCAAATCAAGGACCGAGCCAACTTCTGCGACTTTTTCACGCCGGGCGGCAAAGCTGGCGGTGCGGATCCGCAGAAGGATCTGAAGGCTGCGGCCGAAGCGCTCTTTAGAAAGAAGTGAAAGAACAATAAAAAAGTGCTGGCCGCCTTCTGAGAGCGGCATTACTCTTTTTTTCATCGCTAAGGAGGACGAGTGCCAGCAGCGTCGCATACTGAACTTTTTAATTGTAGCGTGCCGGAATTCTTCAAAGTGGTTTCCGATTACGAAAAATATCCACAGTTTCTGAGCGAAGTGAAGGAATGCAAAGTCGTAAAAAAAGAAGGCGACCGCAAACTCGTCGAATACAAAGTCTCGGTGATCAAGACATTTACTTATCAGCTCTGGATGTCCGAAAAAGAACCTAGCCTCGTGAGTTGGACTTTTGCCGGCGGTGAAATTTTTAAAACTTCATCGGGTTCGTGGGTTTTGTCAGAGCTCGCTGGCGGTAAATGCCAGGCTGTGTATTCAGTCGACGCGACCTTCGGAATGTTTGTGCCCGGTCCGATCGCCAAAACCCTTCTTTCCGTGAATTTACCGGCAATGATGGCGAGTTATCACAAACGCACAAAGGAGCTCTATGGCAAATGACCGTAAAGAAGATGACGATGTGACGACCAATTCTGGCGTAGGCGTTGGGGATACAATCAAGAAACTCTTCACTGCCGGGGTCTCTGCCGCTTTCATGACGGAAGAGAGTGTGCGTTCCTTTGTGTCGGAGCTTAAGCTTCCCAAAGAGACTCTCAATTTGCTTTTGCAAGGTGCAAGTAAGTCGAAAGAAGAGCTGATGAACCGGGTCGGCCGCGAGCTGATCACGATGATTTCAAAAATCGACTTAGTGAAAGAAGCCTCTCGCTTTGCCGAAGAACACAAGTTTCGGGTTTCGGCGGAGATCGAGGTCATTCGCAAGAATCCTTCGGACAAAGCTGTCGTCAAAATCACCCCAGATCAGTCATCAGACGACTAAAACCAGACTTCCGCTCCGTTGAGGCCGGTTTCATTAACTCCGATCTACTTCGAGAGATGGGGTGGATCATGACCGCGACATTCGTACTTTGCATCGTTTCATCACTGGCATTTTGTTTTTGCGTGCACGCTCTCGGACGGCTGGTGATCGCGCGCGAAGTCCGCGTCAGCTGGGTCGGCTCACGCAACTTTTCAATGCGGGCTCGGCGCCTTGCTCGAAACTACCTCGTGTTTTCTTTTTCATTGCTGACGCTCGCCACAGCTGCCACCGCAGTAAAAAGCTTTGTGGATATCTTTACCCTCTAACTGCGGTTCGGGTGCGTTGCCAGTCTAGTCCATGGCAAGGTGCTAGCGAGCAAAGTCCTCGAAGACGCGCCGCGCACTTCTCGGAAAGTTCAGCCCAGCGAGCCACTTCCGTGCTCATCACTTCCTTGCGCTCCGAGAGGGCGGCGCTTGCGAAGATTGACAGCTGAGCCTAGCCAAAGCGATGTTGGGTCAATGGAAAAAGCCCGTCCGTCAACAAAGCTTGCAGCCGTTGAGTTTCGGGTTTTTCGTCGCATGAAGGAGCTCTCGATGAGCTCACGTCGGATCATTGTTGCCTGCTCCGGTGGAATGGATTCGGTCGTTTTGCTCGCGGTACTCGCTAAGCTTCAGAGCCGCCTTGGCTTTGGGCTCGAGGTGGCGTCAGTTCACCACGGGCCGAGCACCTCGAGCGAAGTCTGCACTGCGAGGGAAGCCGCGCTTAACTGCGTGCGAGCGGATTGTCAGAGGCGAAAGTTAATTTTTCACGAGCTGCGCGGAGAGCTTCGGCTTAACTCCGAGGAGAGCTATCGCACGTTTCGCTACGAGCAGCTCGTCAAGCTTGCGGTCGCGCGAAATGCGACCACGATTGCGCTGGCTCACCATGCCGACGACCTATTTGAAACCCGGCTCATTCGGCTCATTCGTGGCACTGGGCCTCAGGGACTCACCGCCATGCGGGAACTGGCGATGCTTGGGAAACTGGAACTCTACCGGCCGTTTCTGACGGAGGCTCGCGGCAGCCTTCGAGATTACGCTAGGGGCCTTGAGTGGATCGAAGATCCAACCAATTCCGAATTCGGGCCGCTGCGCAATTGGCTTCGTGGAAAATGGCTGAAAGAACTTGAAGCCGTCAGACCTGGCGCCTCGGCGGCCTTCGCGCGTAGCCTGAGTCAAATCATACAAGCCACTCATGGGAAGTCTTCTGCCACGCGGATTCAAATCAGTTTTGACGGCAAGTTTTCACGTGCCGAGTTTCAAGCTCTTGAATCTGAGCTCAAGGCTGAAAAAATTGCCGCACTATTGCGGCGTTTAAAGATTAAGAGCTTCACCACTCGCCACGTTAAGGAGATTCAGAAGCGTCTCGAAACAAGACGTTTAAGCTTTGAATTTGAGATTTTGCGCCTTAAATGGAAGGTTAACGCGCGGCATATCCAAGTGCAGCCCCGGGTGCCATAGGTCCTAGGTTCTAACACGGAGACCCACACCGCCTCGCACGGGGGAACCTGCAAAAAACACCGATTTACCCTCGAAGACCAGGCTATCGTCGCAATCAGTTTCGTCGAAAAATCGCAAATTTGAGAATCAATCGAAAATGATGCGCGACTCATGATTGTGACGACCACCCCGCCATGATATCCTAATGTCGTGGTCCTGGACCACGGCTGAAAGGATGTGGCTATGCGCCAAACACAGAAGACGATGGCTCTATGGGCCGTCTTAGTGGTGGTGTCGATCGTTTTGTTCAACATGTATGCGAGTCAAAAAACGACGACCATCGATCAAACTAAATTTGGTTACAACCAGTTCATCGCGGCGATCAAGGATGGAAAAGTCGACAATGCCTCGATTCGCATTCGGACAGGCAACGACCCGCAGTCGAGCGATATCGCAGGCAGCGTAAAGCCAGAGTTTGAAAAGGAACTTGGCGGTAAGCACTTTGTCATTCAAGGAGGCTCGTCCGATACGGTGGCCAGGCAGCTGCAAGAAGTGGGCGTCATCCCGAACTATGAGCGGGCTGAAAATAACGGGTTTTTGCAGACGCTACTCATCAACTGGCTGCCCCTGATTTTGATTGTGGCGATGTTCATGTTCATCATGCGCCAGATTCAAGTCGGCGGCGGCAAGGCGATGAGCTTTGGTAAAAGTCGGGCTCGACTTTTGACCGAGAACAAAAACAAAGTGACGTTTCACGATGTGGCCGGTGTCGAAGAAGCTAAAGACGACTTACTCGAGATCGTTCAGTTCTTAAAAGATCCAAAGAAATTCACTAAGCTTGGCGGACGCATACCCAAAGGTGTTCTGCTCGTTGGACCTCCCGGAACCGGCAAGACCTTGCTTGCCCGGGCCGTCGCTGGTGAGGCAGGCGTGCCGTTCTTTACGATCTCTGGCTCGGACTTCGTCGAGATGTTCGTAGGAGTTGGAGCTTCGCGAGTTCGTGATCTGTTTGAACAGGGTAAACGAAATGCTCCGTGCCTGATCTTCATCGATGAGATCGATGCCGTCGGCCGGCACCGTGGCGCCGGTATGGGCGGCGGGCACGATGAGCGCGAACAAACTCTCAACCAGCTGCTGGTCGAGATGGACGGCTTTGAATCCAACGAAGGCGTTATTTTGATCGCGGCGACAAACCGGCCGGACGTTCTTGACCCCGCGCTTTTGCGTCCCGGACGTTTTGACCGTCGCGTGGTGGTCAACAAGCCCGACCTCAACGGGCGCCTTAAGATTTTGCAGGTTCACGCCAAGAAGACGCCGATGGCTTCAAACGTCGATCTCGAAAAAACGGCGCGTGGAACCCCAGGTTTTACTGGCGCAGATCTTGAGAACTTAGTGAACGAAGCGGCACTCAATGCGGCGCGCACGGGTAAATCAAAACTTACGCAAGACGACTTCGAGCACGCCAAAGATAAAGTTATGATGGGTTCTGAGCGGCGCTCAATGGTCATTTCAGAGGAAGATAAGCGCATCACAGCCTACCACGAAGCCGGGCACACCTTGGTGGCGAGAAAGTTAGTCGGAACGGATCCCATTCACAAGGTGACGATCATACCTCGCGGCATGGCCCTCGGTATCACCCAGACCTTGCCCGAAAAAGAAGCGCTGAATCTATCTAAACAAAAAGCTTTGAATATGATCGCCTTCTTATTTGGCGGTCGCGCTGCCGAGGAAGTCGTGTTCCACGACTTCACGACGGGTGCTGGGAACGACATCGAGCGCGCAACTGATATCGCGCGGCGCATGGTTTGCGAGTGGGGCATGAGCGAAAAGCTCGGGCCACTCGCTTATGAAAAACGCGAAGGGCCGGTTTTCCTCGGTATGAGCAACGGGCCGACTCGCGAGTATTCGGACTCGAAAGCAGAAGAAATTGATCTCGAAGTGTTCAGCATCGTGAATGGTGGCTACGCGCAGGCCAAGAAAATCATCGTCGACAACATGGACATACTCGATCGTCTCGCCCAAGCGTTGCTTGATCACGAAACCATCGACGGCGCCGAAGTGGATTTCTTGGTGAAGGGCGGGTCGCTTGACGATCTCCGTCGCGATCGCCAAGCGCGCGAGCGAGACATGGACCGCGAGCAAGCCCAGGGTCGCCTCGCGGACGAAGAACACGAGCGCAAGACGGCGAGTGGTTCAGCGAGTAGTTCGGCGGGTAGTTCAGCCAGCGGAAGCGGTTCTGATCCCATCGGCAATCCGGCACCGGCGACTTAAGGCGCATGCGCAACATGAGGCAGGAAACGACGCGGTGCTAGCTAATATTATCGAGAACCTGCAATTTATCGTCACGCAACTTCGCGCGCGCGATGTTCTCGATATGTTTTTGGTGTGGATCGTGGTGTATAGGGTTCTGATTCTGGTTCGGCACACTGGCACAGTCCAGATGCTCTCTGGTCTTGGCATCCTCGCGATCGCTTACCTCATGAGCATTTGGCTTGAGCTCTATACGTTTAATTGGATCCTTGAGAAATTCTTTAACAACTTGTTTTTGATCGTGGTGATTTTGTTCCAAGGTGAAATTCGTCGCGCGCTCGCGCATATCGGATCGAATCCCTTTTTCATCGGAGCTTCGCACGTACAGGAGACCCACATCGTCGAAGAGATTGCCCGCGGCGCCACGCAACTGGCGCAAAAAGGGTTGGGCGCTTTGCTCGTGATCGAAAAAGAAATCAACTTGGAGTACTTTGTTGAGCTCGGCACTGAGCTCGATTCTTCGATGAGCGCCGAGCTTTTGTGTTCGATTTTTCTTCCCACGGCACCTCTGCACGACGGCGCCATCATCATCCGCGGCGGTCGAGTTTGGGCGGCCGGCTGCTTTTTGCCACTTTCGAAAAACCCGGTGCTCGATAAAAATTTGGGTACGAGGCATCGAGCGGCCATCGGTCTGACCGAAGAGACAGACGCGCTCGTGATCGTGGTGAGTGAAGAAAATAACTCGGTCGGTATTGTCGAAGGCGGGCAAATGACCGCCGATGTGGATCACGCAACTTTACGTCGCGGGTTATACGAGTCATTTGGCTTGAGGTACCGAGACAAATGAAAAAGCGCGATTTCAAAGATTACTTTTTTGAAAACGGCAGCTACAAGCTGGTGGCTCTTTTTGTCACTTTGATTTTGTGGATCACGATTCTTGGGCGGCGGGATTTCGTTCTCTCTAAAGAGCTCGACGTTGAGTTTCTCTTGCCAAGGTCTGTCACGGTGGCGCCTGGGCAGGGTGAACAAGAAGTGAATCGCCACGTCTCGGTGAAGGTTTCAGGGCCGCGAATGGCACTCAAGCGATTTGCGCAAAACCCAGGAACTGTGACGATTGATCTCGAAAAAAGTCGCCCGGGGCCTGTACAAGCTGTGATTTCTCCACGGACCGTTGAGGTTCCCTTTGGGGTGAAGGTCCTTTCAGTGAGCCCAAGTGTGATATCAGTTACGCTCGTCACTTCCGGGCACGAAACTTCAGAGCCGGCTGACCGGCTGGATCGACTCAAGGCGACGGGTGGGTTGCTCAATCGGGCAAAGTCGCAAGATCTCGATTCGACGTTAAATGGGCAGGTAAATGGGCAGTTAAATGGGCAGCCAAATGCGTCGCCGAATTCACCGCAAAATGCGTCGCCGGATTCGGCGCCGTACGGAAAATGACAGGAGGCTGACCATGGCCAAGGATTCAGGAATGAAAAAAGAAGAAGAAACTGCGCCCTCCATCGTCGCGACCCAGCGTAAGCGTCTGTTTGGAACGGACGGCATTCGTGGCACCGCCAATCAATTTCCGATCACGCCCGATATTGTTCTCAAAGTCGGCCAGGCTGTGGGGCATATTTTAAAGAGCAATCCGGCGCGAAATAAGATACCGAAAGTCGTGATTGGCAAAGACACTCGCCTTTCGGGTTACATGGTCGAACTCGGCTTGACGTCAGGCTTAAACTCAATGGGCGTCCATGTTGAACTGCTCGGTCCGCTGCCAACGCCCGGCATCGGTTTCTTGACCCGCAATATGCGGGCGGACGCGGGTATCGTGATTTCGGCTTCGCACAATCCCTACATGGATAACGGCATCAAGATCTTCGGGCCGGACGGCTACAAGATTCCCGATTCGATGGAAAAACAAATTGAGGCTCTCGTTTTTGAAACAGACCTCAATTCCCTGCTCGCGAGCCCAACCGAAATCGGCCGTAGCAAAAGAATCGAAGATGCTGACGGCCGTTATATCGTTTATGCCAAAAATGCATTTCCGCTCGAGTACACGCTGGATGGAATGCGTGTCGTGCTCGATTGCGCTCATGGTGCGAGCTACAAAGTGGCGCCTTCCATTTTTAACGAGCTTGGTGCTGACACGATCGTTCTCGGCAACCAGCCAAACGGGTTTAACATTAACGATAAAGCTGGCGCACTGTATCCTACGAAAGTCGCCGAGAGTGTCATGCAGTTTCGCGCTGATGTCGGCATCAGTCTTGATGGCGACGCTGACCGCGTGGTGATGGTCGACGAAAAAGGCAAGATTGTCGACGGCGATCATATCTTGGCAATCTGCGCACTTCATTTGAAAGCTAAAGGCAATCTTCCGCAGAGCTCGATCGTAGCAACACAAATGTCGAATTTTGGTCTCGATCAGCTGATGATTAAAAACGGCATCAAGGTGATTCGCACCGACGTCGGCGACAAGTACGTCGTTGAAGAAATGCGCCGCTCGGGCATCATTCTTGGCGGGGAGCAGTCGGGCCACATCATTTTCCACGAGTATTCGACCACGGGTGACGGGTGCATCGCCGCACTCAACGTTTTGGCGGTGATGAAGCAAACAGGCCTGACTTTAAGTCAACTCAACGAGCAGATGAAAGATGTCCCGCAAGTGCTGATCAACACTCGGGTTCGCAGCCGGGTCGAATTAGATAAAATTCCGGGATTCACAGTGCTCATCGAAAATATCGAAAAACGCTTGCGCGGCGAAGGCCGTGTCTTCGTGCGCTTTTCGGGAACCGAACCTCTGGTTCGTGTTTTGGTTGAGGGGCCAGATCGCAAAAATATCTCCAGGTATGCCGAAGAGATCGCTGGGCTTTTGGAGCGTGAGCTGTCGTGAGACTCGCCCTCAAAAGCGTCGAAGATCTAGGTCAATTTGTGGAGAAGTTTGCGAGCGGATTATTCCCTGACACCATCGTGCTCCTCGAGGGCCCGATGGGTGCCGGCAAGACTCAGTTTGTAAAATTATTATGCGCGGCTCTCGGCTCAATCGATGTCGCTTCGTCGCCGTCATTTTCACTCCACAATCGGTACCTGACTTCCGAGTGGAGCATTGATCACCTCGATCTCTTCCGTCTTAAAGACGAAAGTGATTTGGAATCAAGCGGCTTCTGGGATCTTTTTGAACCGAAGGTTTCTGGCTTAAAACGTTTGGTGTTAGTCGAATGGGCCGACCGACTCCGTGAGTGGAACGTCTGCGATTCGCTGCCGAAATCCTGGAAGATGAGTGAGATCGAGTTTAGTTTTGTTGACGGTGCTGACGGTGAGCGGCGGGTGACCGTACGTTAAAGTCGCAGCCTGGAAGTCTCGGTTAGCCCGAGCGTTCTCTCAGCACGGCCATTACAGCACCGTGGTCTGAGAGTTGATCCCAAGGTGGCGAAACGAAGCAGTTTGCCTCAATCTCGTGAAAGCCACGAGTGTAAATTCGGTCAAGAGGCAGAAATGGAAACCACGCCGGAAAGGACCTGGCATGGCGGTTGTGGAGCGAAAAGAAAGCTTCGCGCAAATCGAGTTCAGATTTCAAATGGGGACTGGCGACTTCGCTCCAGTCATTGAAGTCACCGGCGAGAATGAGCGGACATTCTGGAGGCACATGTTCTTTGATGCGTGCGATGATACGCTCAAGTTGCGCCTTGCGGCCTTTGGCGAAAAGATCGAGGTGCACGCAGATCGCGTGCAGGCCGGGGCGTCCAGAGGACTCAATCACCGCGTGCAGAAGTCCACGACGCTCGAGGCGATTGTTTGAGATATCGATGTTTTCCCATTTGATAATCGCGCGACGGCTCAAGATGGCGTTGCCGTGATGGCCGTGTTGGTAGACGGCATTTTTTCCGTAAGCTGAGTGGGCCCACATCGAATCGGCGAGATAGTCGAGTTGGGCTACGACCGGCCACTGGCTAATCTTTTGTGCATGACGTTGGTTTTCGCCAACCACTTCTTGCAAGAAAACCAGATCTGCATTGGTCGCATGAATAGCTTCGCGAATCGCATTCAACATGAATTTGCGATTGAGCGAAAAGCCCTTGTGAATGTTGTAGGAGAGAATTCGATATTCTTTCATCTCAGATTAAGTCTTTCATAAAAACCGTGATCAGTCTGCCGAGAAACGAGCGAATTCCACCGGGAGCTTCGTGGATTTCCGAGGCCAGCTAGAGATCTCGCGCAAACTGCGCCTCCAGTTCCAGACGTGAGGCATCCCTTGAGAGTACAACGTCGACTTCAAAATCTTTGAGCATACTTCGGCGGTTGAGATTTGAGCTCCCGACGATCGCCCAGTGATCGATGACCACACTTTTTGCGTGAAGAAAGCGCGGCAAGTATTCGAAAATCCTCACGCCAGAGCGAAGCAGCGGCCCGTAGTGCGCGCCCGCCACCCACGGCATAAAAAAAACGTCGGATTTTCGCGGCAGCAGAATTCGCACGTCCACTCCGCGTTCTGCGGCGGCGCGCAGCCTGCGCATCATTTGCTTGGAAGGAGCAAGGTAGGCGTTGGTGATCCAAATCTTGCTTTTTGCCGCTCGAACAATCTGCGCAAGTTCGTGATGATGCCGACGTCTCAACAGCAAGGTGTAATTGAGTCGAAAGATCAAAGACGTCTGCGCTCGAAATTTGAAGCGTCGCCTTCGGATGCGCACTAAGCGGCCTTTGGTGTTAAATCGATGGGCACGCTGGTAGACGAATTCAAACGCGCTTTGTAAAGCTTCGAGCGGCACTGGCGGCGGCGTGTTGGGATTGATTGCGAGCGCCGCAGCTGTATCGCGCCAGGCGAGAGCACCGCTGAATTTCTCGCTATGCACAGCTGAAATATTCAGACTTCCGACCCAGGCGCGGGCACCATCCACGATGACGATCTTACGGTGGTTGCGACGATTGAGATTACCAAAGAAAGAGCGGCCTCGTGACGTTGCGTGATGCCGAATGCCGCGAAACCGCATGAGCAGTCGGCTGAAAAGCTTTGACCAGATGCGAGACCAACGGACTGGGTGGTAGATTCGCACGTCGACACCGCTGCGGGCGAGCTTGAGAGCATTTCTTTCCGACCACTGGCTTGCGCCAAATCCGTCGACGATGAGGCGAACACGCACCCCGCGCCCGGCTGCGGCTGTTAAGGCAGATTCGAACTGCTTGCCAATTCCGTCGTCATCAAAAATATAGGTCTCAAAATCGATTTGTTCTTTGGCGTGCGCGATCGCATCCAAGACGCTCTTGTAGTATTGATCTCCAGAAAAAATGAGGTCTTCAGATAGCCATTCGCTCACGGATTCAGAGTGTAGGGCATTTTCAGATCGGACGGGGAAAAAGGTCGACCCGATGTTTAAAGTGCTCCGGCACTCGCGCGTCAATAATCTCTCGCAGATAACTTGAACTGTAGCGCGCAGAGGCGTGAATCAGCACGATTTTTTCGCATTTAAACTCTTCAAGGCGTGGCAGAACCTCGTCGAGGTGAATATGGCCCCACTCACGGGCATTGGCGACTGACTTCTTGCCGTCCCAGTAGGTGACTTCCATCACGACCACGCGGCTTTCGCGCACCTGAGGTGAATCGAGAAATTCAATTTTGGTATCGCCCGTAAACGAAACGATCGGCTCACTGTAGAACTCTTCGAGGCTTGTGCCGTTTTTTCGCATCTCACCGAGTTCATGAGGAGTGCTGCCCTTATACTCAGTTTTCAGGCGCTTTTTTCGTTCGAACACGGTGTAGCCCTGCGAGCTCACCCGATGCTGGGTCGGAAACGTGCGAAAAAAATACGGCGCTTTGAGTGGGTATTCAGCACCTGGGGCGGCAGCTTTAAACTGGTATTGGTAAGTGTGGTTATCGATGGCTTCCCAAATTCGCATGATTTCGCGCATCGGTTGAACCAACACTTCCGGCATGTACACATTTGGCGGCACCTGGCCAGTCATCGCTTTTTGCGAGATGATGTACGGAATCCCCGAAGCGTGATCCATGTGCCCGTGGGTGATCAGCAGATTCGAGTAGGGAAGTTGGTAGGGAAGTCCCTGGGCGACGTCAAAGCAGCAATCGGCGTCTGGCATGGCGATGCTGGTTGAAATTCCGCCCATGGAATATCCGATAAGTTTTAAGCCTCGATGTGACCAGGTGTAGCCTTGCGCGAGTGACATCCGGGGCTTACAGTGTCTTGGCCGAAGCTAGCGCTTTGGCGAGAACGTCGTGGCCAAGCCATAACACCGGATTTGAAGGCTCCCAGGCCTCGTGGAACATCAAGTACCCAGTGGCGCGGAAAATCTCTTCGCTCAAAATAAACGTGATCAGATTCTTGGGATCTTGATGCATATCAATCAGATGGCCGGCTGATTGAATCAAAAGATCCATCTGTTTTTGATTGTTGTGCTCGGGCCATTTGTCGAAATGACAGACACTGCGGAGCTCATCCGAAGTGAGCGCACCGTCTGCGAACTTCAGCATTTCATCGATCGTGTGTTCGGGCTTGAGCAGGCCTTGGCAACGTTTGAGAACATCGAGGGTGCGTTCAGAGTCGGGCGAAGTTTTTTTCATCGCGGCCATGAACGGATAGAGCGGGATCTCAACGCCTGCGAAAATCGAGCTCGAATTGGTCAGGATCTCGGGACAATTGAAGACACAGCTGCGAACGCCTTTTTTCGTCCACTCTTTGGAGGTGTCTTCGAGTCTCATTTTTGCCCAGCCCTGAACATAAGGCGCGTAGCTCTGCCATGCGTATTCACCTCGGATCAAAACTTCGGTGCCGTGGTAGCCATAGGCGACGTAGCTTACGCGACCGCCAGCTTTCTCAATGCGCTCGCGGAGAGGGGTTGAAAGTTCAAGGAGAATGCGGAAGGTCTCTGAGGTGACTTCGGTAAAGTTGAGGTCACAGAATTTTCCCAGATCTGACTTCCAGAAGCGCTCCGAGGCGAGATGTCTCTCGCCGGTGCCTTTAAAAACCCAGTTCATGGTCGGCATCAGAATCTTAGCGCGCGGAACACCGCCGGCCATAAGATGTGCAAAGATGACGTTGGCGCCTTTTGCCACTGGATTTGCTGCTGAACCCGCAAGGGTTTTTTCGAGTTCCGCGAGATGGGTCGTGAGATTTTTGCGAAAACGCTCATTTGCGCGCTGGCGCGAACTCTCAACTTTTTTCCAGTCGAGTTTAACCGACTCCCAGTCGCTCATTTTCACGCCCTTGAGCTGATCAACTGGCGTCGTTCCGTCCTCCGCACAGGGCTCAAGATCAAAGCCAGCTTCTAGCGGAACGTTGATCAGCGGAGAAGTTGGCGCGAGCTTCATCGCTGCAATTTCGTCGGCATTTAGAGCGCGGAGGCCGCCGCCTGGCGAGCGCCTGCCGACGGTCGAGCAAACGATGGTGAGGCCGTGGCGGGTGGCCTCGTCGACGATGCCATTGGCGTAGCCCCTTGCAAAGAGTTCTCCTACCAAGACGAGTACGTCACCTTTACGGAATCCTGACGACTCGGGTACGGAACGAAGTGGTGTCAGAGATTGAGGGGTACTTGGCGTCATAAGGTTAGCCTCCGCTAAAAAGTGCCTCGAATATGACAAAAGTCAGAGCCCGACACAAGCCAATGCCGCTCGGTTGGGCCTGATGACTTCGCGCGAAACAGCCTTGCGTGGTAGACCAGCTGAGAGTCATACTTTTGGAAGTGACGGAGATCACGTGAAGCTAAAAAAGCAGGCTAAAAAGGGATATATTCACGGTTTCGATCCCAAGGAACAAAGACGCCTCATTCACCAGGCGAGTTATCTCGAGTCCCACGTCATGCCAGGGATCGATTTTGACAGCCGCGGGTCTGGGCGTCTGAAAATCCTTGAAGTTGGCTGCGGCGTGGGCGCCCAGAGTAAAATTCTCCTGCGGCTTTTTCCGCAGATTTCAATTGATGCGGTCGATCTTTCGGAGGCGCAACTCGCCACGGCCGGTCGGTATCTGCGTCGAGAGCTCAAAGAAAAACGAGTCGAGCTCATCCATTCCGATGCGACAGAACTGGTTAGCAATCTCTCGAGAAGGCGTTACGACGGCGCGTTTCTCTGCTGGTTTCTTGAGCACGTGCCGGATCCGGAGAAGGTGCTTAGGCAAGTGCACCGGCTGCTCAAGCCAGGCGCCAAGGTTTACACCACCGAAGTTACCAACCAAACTTTTTTTGTTTTTCCACAAAGCCCCAAGCTGATGGAGGTTTGGCGCAAATTTAATGACCAGCAGCTCGAACTTTCTGGTGACCCATTTGTCGGAATGAAAGTGGCCGGCCTTTTGCGGGCTGTAGGCTTTCGAAAAATTCACTCCGAGGTGCGTGAGCTGCATTTTGATCGGCGCGATCGTCGCAAATTGAAAGTGTTTTGCAATTACTTCGAGAGATTAGTCTTAAGCGGAGTTCCTTCGCTGATTTCATCCGGACGGCTTAAACGCTCAGACGTCAGAGCGCTGCGGAGTGAATTCAATGTTCTGCGCCGCGACCCCAGCGCCGTCATGTTTCTAGGTTTTGTTCGGGCGCAGGCCGTCAGATGAGGGTGGTTTCGCTGGTGCCTTCCTGGACGGAAACACTTATTTCGGCCGGGGTGGACGTCGTCGGACGCACCCGCTTCTGCATTCATCCGGCCATGGAGGTCAAAGCGATCCCAGCTGTCGGCGGAACCAAGGATCTCGATCTCGAAACGATTCTTGGGCTTCGGCCCGACCTCGTTTTGCTCGATCGCGAAGAAAATACTAAGGAAATGTATCAGGCGTTAGCAGGCCACCCACTTGCGATTGCGACCACTCATGTGCGAGCCGCTCGCGATGTCGCAAGCGAACTCCGAAGTCTGGCTGCGCGCTGGCCGGCCGGCGAAGTCCGCGAAAATCTTTCGGCTCTAGCCAATCGGTGGCTGCACGTTGAGAGCAGGCCGCCGCAAAAGCTCACGGACGCAAAGCGCCTCCCAGGTGTGATTTGCTGGCTGAGTGATCCACAAGAGCTCACGACAATCGTCTACGTCATTTGGAAAAAACCGTGGATGGCTGCAGGCCCCGAGACGTTTATCGGATCGATGCTCGGCTGCATCGGCATTGCACCTGAGAAAATTTGGCCGGGAGGCGCACAAAGCGAACTATCAGCCAAAGAGCGCTACCCGCAGTTTATTCTCGAGGATCTTCCGCGCAATGCGACGCTCCTTTTTTCATCCGAGCCCTACCCATTCGCAAAAAAGAGCGATGAACTGAGCGAGCTTGGCTTTCCCTGTGCCCTCGTCGACGGCGAATCCTTTAGCTGGTTTGGTTTACGTTCGCTGAAATTCGTCGAAAATCATTTGAAATCGATGTGAGCTGCGCACCACTCGATGACAGCCGCGGTTTTTCCGGTGCGACGCCTGACTTCGTCGCGAATTTTTTCATCCGTCTTCACATCGAGCTTCATCGCGAGGCGAAGTTGCGCTGAGAATTCAGGCGCCGAGCCAATAGTGCCGACGCAAGTCACCCCAAGCCCAAGAGGCAGTTTTTTAAACTCCAGGGCCTCGCGGTTGTTGAGGTGTTTGGGGCCGACAAAGGTCACGCATCCAGCGGCGAGTGGTTCCATCACGCTGTGCACGGTTTTTTTAAAGGAGCCTCCTACGAAGGCAAAGCGGGCGTGGGCGTAGAGTTCGGCGAGTATACCGATCTGGTCGACTAAAAGCACCTGCCCGGGTTTCCAGAAAGTGGCCTGGGTGTAGCGAACCGAGGCAAGGCCCTGCGTTTTCAGTCGCGTCTCTAACGCGGTCAAATGCGCCTCGGTCGGTTCGTGCGGAACGAGCACGAAGTTGATTTTTTCGGTAGCACTCTTGAAACTCACGGCGAGGTCGATGAGCACGGCTTCGTCTTCTTCCCACGTTGAACCTGCCACCAAGCAGCTGTTGCGCGAGACTTCATTAAAGAGCGACTCGCGAATGGGGCGCGGATTCTTGAGCCTTGCGATCACTTGATCGTAGCGCGTGTCGCCCTGAACTCGCGTTTTGTCACCGAGCCCGAGGGAACTGAAAGTGGCGAAATCTTGGTCGGATACGCAGTCGATTTGGGTGAGGAAGGAGAGTGTTGATTCCGATGCCCAGCGGCCGAGACCCCGGGCGCGGCCCGAATTCTCAGCCAATGTTGCCGAAAACAGCAGAGATGGAATATTTGCATCGTGGGCGGAGCGAATCATCTCTGGCCACGTGTCGGTTCTCGCGATCAAGAGGGCCCGAGGCTGATGCCAGTCGAGAAACTCAGCAAAGACTTTCGGTCGATCCCACGGCACCGGCGTCGAAAAATCGACTCCGGGGAAATTTCCCACTGCTTTAGCGATAGAGGGTGAGAAGTAGGTCACCATAATACGACAATCGGGCCACCGAGCTTTGAGTTGAGTGATGACCGGTTTTGCGTATTCAAATTCTCCTGACGCGCAGTGAATCCAGATCGGTTTTTGTCCCCTCGGACGATTGAGCCAAGGATAGCTCCCGTGCGGGAGCCGCTTTCTCAGTTTGAGGCCCGCCGAAATTTTGGGGTTAAATTGCGACAACAACAAAAAGACGCTGGTCAGTGCAGGGTATATCAACCACCGATAGACTGAGAAAAAAAATGAAGTTGAGGTCACGTTGTCACCATTTATGAGGTACCAGGTTGAGAGAAAGAGCTTTTAAGACCTCGCCAGCGACGTTTTCCGCAGTGAGATCCTTGAGGCACTTTTGATAGATTTTATTTCGACATCCGCCACGACCGTCTTTGCTGCAGGGTTTGCACGGTAAGTCGACTTCCAAGACTTTTGAGCTGGCATGGCTCGGATAACCAAAGGCCGTCGGTCCAATCAGGGCGAGCGTAGGCCGTTCCATCTGATCGGCGAGGTGGAGTAGCCCGGTATCGCCAGCTATGACCAAATCGGCTTGCGAAAGTACCGCCGAGTTGTCGACCAGTGAAATTTGCCCCGCGAGATTGCAAACCCTTCCTGGCGCCAGGTTTTCAAGATCTTTCAGAAAAGTATCTTCAGGTCCGCCGAGCAATATAAACTGAACGTGTTTAAGATTGTCGATAAGTTTCGCCCAAGATTCGATGGGCCAGCGTTTCATCGGCCAGGCGGCTGAAGGTGCTAGAGCGACCCGGGGCCGGGGAAGCGCATCGATTCGGGCCTGAACCTCTTTGGATAAAGTCGCTGTCGCCTGGAAAACGGGATGCCGTGGAATCTCATCTCTGAGTCCCCATTTTTGCAGCGGCCACAAGAACGATTCGGCACCTCGAAAAGGCCGGGGTAAGACGTCAGCATGAAAGCGAAAGAAAAGAAAACGCCGGAAGCGGTTTTTGCTCCGCACGCAAATTTTGGTCGATACCGATTCACGCCTGAATCGCAGGCGCCGAATTGTTCTCACCATACGGTAAATGATCAGGAGAGTTTTAGAGCGAAGGCTCGAGTGCGCGTCGTAGATGTGAGTGTACGGAGTGTTTGCGAGTTTCTGCGCAAGTTGAACGAGATCAAAAAATCCGCTCTTTCGTTGAAGTGAGATGACCCGGTCAACTGTCGGTTGGCTGTCGATAAGACCAGCGAAATCCTCGCGCACCAGCCAATCGATCTCTGCATCAGGAAACGCTTTCCGAAAGATAACAGGTGCTCCCAGTGCCTGGACTATGTCTCCAAAGCTTGAAAATCGAATGATAAGAAGCCGAACTTTATGATTATTGGACACGTCAGGCGAGGTTAGCGGTTCCGCCCGCCTTTTTCAACTGCACTGTTTGGCGGTTTACGGCTTGAAACGATTGTCTAAAGGAAATCTTAACATCGCTTCGTCAACTCAATCTGTTTAACGTGGCAAAGTCACCGTAAACGACACCACTTGAGGTAAGCTAAACATCGTAAATTGAAAAGATTGTGGAGATCTGCTGCTCACGACACGGGCAAATGTAAATTTCTTTTTAAGACTGCCCTCCGATTGATTTTCTCATTGTGTTCGCTTGGTGATTGGGAGTAAACAATCAACAGGTGAGTTAATGGTGAACGATTTTTGTACGCTCTAGTCATACTGTTTGAAAATAGTAGAACTAGAGTTTTCTTTCAACTGACAAGCACTATCACTCGCAGTGATGGGGTAAGTTTGGACAGGTAACACCTGATCGCGAGTCGGTCGATTTCTAAGTTTTCACTGATTGTAAGTGAATGTTGGGGTCAAAGACTGGCGATTTGAAAGAGACGTGCGAATCGTTCAATACGTTCAATTACTGCAAAAAAAAGCAGTAGGTTAAGGAGTTCGAGTGAAAAAGACAGGTCGTCTCGCAGAGTTTTTAAAGGAAAAGCGTGTGGCTTCGGGCCATACCCAGTCCGAAGTTGCTAAAAAATTGGGCTATTCTTCTCCGCAATTCGTTTCGAATTGGGAGCGTGGATTGGCAAATCCCCCAGTGTTCGTCCTCCGTGATTTGACGAAAATGTACAAAGTCGGCGCTGACCAAATGTTTTCTCTCCTCATCGAAGACGTAAAAGCTGATCTTGAAAAAGAGTTTTACGCATCGCGCAGCCGCCGTCGTAACTAAAAACCTCGGGAGAATCTCGTCGTTCAAATGGGGCCTTCTGGGCTCCATTTTTTTTTGAAACTGACCCCTTACTGTGTTGCAAGTTTTGATAGTGCTTGATGTTTATTTGCAGCTCGCTGGCGCAGCCAGATGCTCCACCATGCCGTCTTGCCCATATAAAATGCAGGAAGAATGTGAGTCGTCTGACCAGTGGTAGCCTGGCGAGTCTGCTGCTCGCGCGGGCGTGGGCGCAGGCTGAGCAATGGGCGTTGGTGTGGACACCTGCGCCGGCGGCTCCGGGTCGGGAGTCGCAATCGGTGCTGGGCTCGTTGCTGAGGTAGGCTTCGCCGATGGCGTTGGCTTTGGCGTTGGTTGTGCCGGTTGAATTGGATCCGGAGTTGGGGTCGGGCGAGTTGGACGTGGGTGCGGTCTCGGCGTTGGGGTGACCACAACCGGCGGCTGCTCAGGGGTGACTCCGCCCCCAATCGGGGTGCTGCAGTGGGATCCACTAACCGCTTCGATAAAGGTGTTGTTTGCCGTCAGGCGATCGCATTCGAGGGTGCCGTCCGCAAGCTGAGTCATAGCAAAATGAGTGGGGAGTCGTTGCGTGCAAAAGCGATTTTGAATTGTCTGCAGAAATATGCCGTCAGGAGTGAGTTCAGCACAACCGAGCGTTCCATCTGCCAGAGTTGCCCAATTCACCTTGGCTCCGACGTACTGCATGCACAGAGACGGATCTACGGAACTGAACCGTCCGCCGCCGATGTTCTGCAAGCAGGCCACTCCTTGCGGGTATGGCCGCCACGAGTAAGGACCTGGCGCGGATGAGGCGACCGCCGAAGTCAGAAAGAGCGACAACGTGATCGTGAGTAGAAGGCTATCTACGATTTTGGGTTTTTCCACGCGATTTTGGCTCAAAGTGCTACTCCCAGGTGAGGATCGGGCTTCTTTTCGAAGCGTTTGCCTCTGTTTCTGTGCAGGATTTAAGCCCGGTGCAGTCGCAAGGAGGGCAAAGGGGGCACGACTTACGCTGTAGAGATTACAATCTGATCCCTTAAATTGTTCAAACTGCCCCCTTACCGTGTTGCGGCCGAGGGGTTAGGGATGAGCGGTCTGAAGTGAGCTGAGTTTCACTCCCGGGCTCCGGCGGTCGTCCGGCGGCCGAACTTTGCTGGCTATATCCAGGGCTCGGCGGATTTCAGGGAGTAAATTAAAGTTGCGCCAGATCGAGGTGTTCTCATCGGTGTTGACCAGACTCAGGTAAATCGGTCCGACCGTGATGCCGAGCACGTTTGAGGCAAACCAATTTTGATCGAGATCGATACTGTCGACGAAGCCGTACTTTCCCCAAATATTTTTTGCGTAACGGCTCTTTAACCACTGACGAGCATCTGTCAGCGTGCCGTCGAGATCGTACATGGCTGAGCCAATTCGGCATCCGAGGCAAACGGTGCTTGAATGGGAGGTTGGGCTAAATGCTGAATAACCGTTGGGCGATTCTCCGGCGCTGAGACCCCAAAAACCTTCGCGAAAAGTTTGAAAATGACTGTCGCCGAGGCAAACCTCACGATTTTCTTTCGTGGCGAGTGAAGCATTGTTAAAGTAGTTCGCGTAGAGATCGTGAAAATTTCTCAGGTCGACAAAGAGCTGCGAGTATTGGTGAACAAACAGAGGCATGTCGTAGCCAATCAATTTTTCGCCATCGCTGAGTGTGGTGCTCTCGCGACTCCACGCAAGCCAGGTCGACGGCGGCAGAGGATGCGTTGGATGTCCGAGGCCAAGTAAAAGTAAGAGCATCTGCTCAGCCGGCATTGACCATTGAGACGGCGTATAGCCGAGTTCCTGAAGGTAACCCATACTCAAAGTTTTTTTATCGGGCTTAGCATTTCCGTCGGTAAGCATCGATTGGAAGTCGAGTTGCGCATAGAGCGAGTCTGCAAGTGATGAAATTTCGGGATCATTTAGAACTTGTTTAGCGTAGAGGGCGCCGGCAACAAAGATTGCGGTATCGATCGTCGAATATTCACTGTTTCCAAACCGCTCACCGGTTTCCCAGTCGACAAAGTGTAAAAACCAGCCATCGTGGCTGGGCACATGTTGACGCACAAACTTTAAAGTCTTACGGGTAAAATTCAGCGCATAGGCGTGCGTGATCAGGCCACGCGTGCTTGCGTTTGCGATCACGGCGAGCCCAAAGCCAGTAGAGGCAATCGACGCCATACGGTTATTTGCCGGTGTGGCTGTGAAGTCTTCGGCCGAGTCGCGTACTAAGCCTGTTTGCGGGTGAGCGTTGTCGATGAAAAAGTTAATCGCTCGCGATTCAAGCTCGGTTTTGAGCGTTGGACCCTTGTGAAGTCGCGGGCTATCAACTGTGGCACCGATTGCGAGACAAAGCCCAGGGGTGAGAATGATCTGAATGGAAAAAGTGAGCGCGAGCTTTACGTCAATCGTCATGCCGAAATACCTTTCGACGAAACTTTGATCTCACAAAGAATATGACGATTCAGGGAATCTGGGAAATCCCGACAGCAAGCCCCGTGAAAACTAGCCCTGCGTTTGATAATGCGCTGAGTTAGATCGAAATCCCTATGTCTTTGTAGCGGCAGCGAAGAGTTCGCGATTTTTAAGGACCGAGCGGATCTTTTCCGCGAGACTCGCAATTTTGAATGGCTTAGCAATTGCGGCATCTGCGCCGAGTTTCTGGGCGGTTTGGTTGTCAATTTCCATGTGTCCACTGACCAGAATAAATGGAACGAGATTGCGAGCGAGGCGGACCGACTTGAGAAAATCGAGTCCCGACTCTTCAGGCATGCGGATGTCGGATACGACGATGTCGATTGCGTCGACCGCGTCAATTGTCGCCATCAGCTCGCGGCCCTGCCGAGCGCTAGACGCGACCTGCACCGAAAAGCCTTGCTTCTCTAGGCCATCTTTTATGACTTCGCAGAGATCCTCTTCGTCGTCGATAAAGAGAACTTTTGGTTTTTGTGCATCAGCTGTCATACACCGCTAGTATTGCAAAGATTTGCTGAAAGTGCAGTTGTAATTCGTATCTTTCCTTAAAGTCGAGATTGCGATGCGCAATTGAACTTCGAACCAGGTCCTGCTAGGTTCCGATATCCTAAGTCGGAGAACGAAAAATGAAACATAAAAATGCATTTATGAGTCTTTGTTTAGTGGCGAACTTCAAAACTATGCTTTTAGCTTGCGCCGCCGTCGCAACTTTTGCTGTCTGTTCCTCGTCGGCCCTCGCGGTCGATCTCGGACAGATTGAAAAAGATCTAGGTACGGTTGGGGTTGAAGGTTGGATTCACGGCTCAGTCAAGGGCCGTGATCTTTACGTCTTCACTTACCGCAATCCCAAAGACTTTTTTGACTCAGTGGACATGTCGCTGGTCTCAGTTGCGCCCGAAATGACCGAAAAACTAGCATTATTTAGCCGGCACGATCGAGTCTTGATCAAGGGTTCGTTCATGGATAATCCGAGTCCCCAAAAGCATGTCGAACTTAAATCGATTGAATTAATTAAGAAATATCAAAACGCATATCCGACCCATGAGTATGAGCACGAAGTGAAGATTCCTGAAAGTCTAGAGGGGCTTAGCCGTGCTGATTTTCTCGTGCACGCGATCGCTGAAGGTGGACACGTTTTAGTGGTGGAGTACAAAGACCAAGTTCTACCGATCTATGTCAAAAACGCAGATCTCAGTCAGGATTTATTTCGCAACGACGTGGTGAGTTTAAGTTTTCACATCCAGCAGCGGCCTTCCGAACCGACTCATCTGGTGGTGAACGAAAACGAAGTCGGGGCAGTCAAAGTGATCGACTCAATTCGTGATCGTCACGGAAAGACCGTTTCCGTTGAAGGTGCCCTTGTGCTTTTTCCAAAGAGTCCTGAAATTATATTTAACGTTTTTGCGGTGCAAGACGAAGCGCTTGCAAATTGTAAACGCCAGTTCACGCTTCTCAGTCAGGACCCGGCAACCTTCACCAAGATTCGTGACGTTTTGCAGAAAGCTTGGGATCTCCACCCCGGAGGCTACGTCAATGGTCGAAATAAGCTGATCAGCCAGAAAATCCGTGTCAGAGTTACCGGCACATTCAACGAAATCAATCCTGGTCAAGCCAACGCGCAGATTCTACTCGACTCTGCTGACTCAGTAAAATTGATTGAAAAGTAGTGCTTCAGGGTGCCGCCACATCGAGGCTATCGTTGGAAGTCATAAATCGAGCCGAGATTCATAAGCTTTGTGAGCTCGTCGAGCGCGGTTCGAGATTCATTAAGAAGCTTCGGATCGCGCATGTCGGTGGGTTCAAGACGATCGCGGTAGTGGGTTTCGACCCATTTTTTGAGCAAAGTGAATTTTTCTTCCGAGAAAAGAGCGCCCTGGTTGGTCGCAGCTAGCTGGTTTTGATTTAAAACAACCCTCAGTCTCAGGCACGCGGGGCCTCCGCCGTTGCGCATGCTTTGCCTCAGGTCAAAGTATCGAACCTGACGTAGGCCGGTTCGGGCTTCACCGACGAGTCGTTTGAGGTAATCGCTTACGGACGGGGTCTCTTCACACTCGTGAGGTGCGATGAGGGCCATGTTGCCGTCAGCAAGTGTCACCAGCTGAGAATTAAACAAATATGATTTAACAGAAGCCTCAAGGCTAACCTCTTTGCTGGGCACGCAAATAGTTTCAAGCGGACGGGAGCAAATTCTTTCGTAACGACTCTTGAGCTCGCCAATAACTTTTTCGCCATCGCGAAAGGCGGTCTCGTGATAAAAAAAGACATTTTGGTTGCCGACAGAAATGACGTCGTTGTGAAATGCACCGCCGTCGATGGACTGAGCGCTCTGCTGCGCGAAAACCGTGTTCTCAGGGTTAAGCTGGTGCAGCCTCGCGATAGCTTGAGAGGCTTCAATTGTTTGCCGGGCCGGAAAGCGTTTGGGACCATAGACAGCGTCTGTAGAACCGACGCTGCTGTCGAGCGCCACGCGGCCATAAACAAAAAACTGAAGCCCTGGTTCACCGTAATTGCCACAAAGTCGAGTATGATTGGCCGCGCCTTCGTCGCCAAGTGCATCGCAAGGAATTAAGGCTTCGTGATGGGCAAAGTGCTGCTCTGAAGGAAAAATAGAGCGCAAAATTCGCGTCGTCGTTTCAAACTCGATGCTTCGGTGGAGTTTTTGGTTGAGGTTGGCGGAGGTAAAATGAACTTTGCCGTCACCTGAGTCGGCGCTCGGCGACACGGTCGCAGCATTGGCCGTCCACATCGATGAGGCCGACGACATGGACGCGAGAATCTCTGGAGCCTGCTTGGCCGAAGCCTCGAGAATTTGCGAATCTGTTCCGCAAAAGCCCAACCTGCGAAGTGCTTTTATATCGGGGCGTTCCTGGGGAGGAAGAATGCCCTGTTTGAGTCCCAACCCCATCAGCGCGCGGGCTTTGATCAATCCCTGAAGGGCCGCTTCACGTGGGTTAGAGACCATCGCGCGGTGGTTGAACGAAGCGATATTTCCGTAAGAGAGTCCCGCGTATCCGTGAGTGGGGCCGACGAGTCCATCAAAATTCACTTCGAATGCTGGTGTCATAGGCTTAAAATCTAGTGACGAATGCCAGAATATCCAAGCGAAAATTCGGAATTTGGCTAGTGATGGAAAAAAGGGGGAGCGGCCAGATCGTCAAAGCTGAGGCTTAACGTGAATCTGGCCGCGACGGGTGAAGCGCCTCACGCGCTGCATGAGGCACTGGAAGGAATGAAACGATCGACGGGTCACGAAACATACAGTTTAAGAATTAGACGACTGTTCTGCGATTTGAACCTTAATGTTTCTGGTTTGGTTCTCGCGCAGAATTTGCACCTCCGCAGTTTGGCCGATGGCCAGGTTTTCGATCGAACGCACCAATTCCATTGAGTTTCGTACCGGTTTGCCGTTGACGCTTTTAATAACGTCGTAAGCAGCTATACCGGCGCGGGCTGCGGGTTGATTCGGAACGACGTCTTTCACCAAAACTCCTTCGGCTCCTCGGAGTTTGAGGTAACCCGCGAGATCTTCGTTTAAGTCTTGAATCGCAAGGCCCATCCAGCCGCGCGAGACTTTGCCCTTTTCGAGAAGCTGCGTGATGACAGATTTGGCTGAGTTGATCGGGATCGCAAAACCAATGCCTTGCGCTCTTGGATCAATGGCAGAATTGATACCGATGACTTCGCCTGACAGATTGATGAGGGGACCACCTGAGTTTCCCGGGTTAATACTTGCCGAAGTCTGCATGAACTCGGCGCGTGCGCCCTCAAGATTTCTGCCGACTGCGCTGACAATACCTTGCGTGACGGTGTTGGTGTGGCCGTAAGGATTGCCGATCGCGACGACCCATTCACCGACGGCTGACTTATCACTGTCGCCGAGCGGAACAACGTGGAGGTCGGCTTTCTTTTCTTTGAGCTTTAAAAGGGCAACGTCGCTTGCTTCGTCAAAACCTACGAGTTGAGCGGGATGACCTTTATCGCTTGCACCTTTTGAGGCGGCGCCTTGCTGGCTGGCACCTAGCGGACTGTCTTCGCCAATAAATTTCACCATAATTTCATCGGCCGCGCGACCTCCGATGGTCACAACGTGCGCGTTTGTGACAATGTAACCATCCGAATTGATCACGAACCCTGAACCGAGCGCTTGCGTTTCTCTAGGCCTCATCTGACCGCCGAAAGGATTGCCGAAGAAAAAATCAAAATCTTCGTCACCTGGATTCATTCGCCGCCTTTGCGGGTGCTGGCTTGCAATTCCTGACTTGGTGTAAATATTCACGACGGCTGGTGAGACTCTCGCGGCAAGGTCTGTGAATGCGCGATTGAGTTTCATGATTTCCGAGTCGCTAATCACCGGGGGAGGGGAGTCAGCCGTAACTTTTTTCGAAGTCCAGATGTCTTTTTCTTGGCCAGTCGCATGAGCCAGCGGGAAAGACAGTTTCACACCAAAGATTCCTAAAAAAGCCGCGCCTAACAGGGCGCTCACATAGAAATTTTTAAACATAAACTCTTCCTTTACCGGAGCACCGGGCTCGTTAAAAAGCACCCCGGGACCCCATGTCCCGGGGCTGGAACCAAAGCTGAGCGATTCTTTGATTCCTCAAAAATATGAAAAAACAACACAACAACACCAAGAAGAACAACTGAAGAACAACTGAAGAACAACTGAGGAACAACCAGGCGGCGGGCCCGGGGTTAGAAATTCTAGGAGGGGGAACCTAGGGCTTCTTCCGAACTCCGCCGGTCTGATGGAATTAGTTGTAATCGATGGAGTTAAATCCGAACTGAAAATGGCATTAAAACTTTTTAATCCGCAGGCTAAACGCCGTACCTTGGCCTAGCTCGCTCTCGACCGTGAGCTCACCGCCGTGAAAACGGGCGATTCTGGAGGCAATTGAAAGACCGAGGCCCACGCCAGCGACCTGATGCTGAGTCTTGTCTCCTCGGTAGAAGCGATCGAAAATTCTTTTGAGATCTTCGCGGCAAATACCAACACCGCGATCTCGGACATCAACTCGAATCATCGAGCCTTGTGAAGAGATTTCGACCGACGTCTGTCCTGGCTTGGGCGAATACTTGATCGAATTTTCAATCAGATTAAAAAATAACGCACGCAAAAGATCGGCGTCGCCGCTGACCTCGAGGTCTTCTGCTCGATCCGCTCCGTCCAAAAGATTGAAACTGATGTCGACGTTTTCTTGGTTTGCCAGTTTTTTGAGTTGCGCGATCGTTTCAAGAACTACCTCATCGATGCGCACTCGGCTAAATTGCGGCGTCAGCGCCCCGCCGTCAAAGCGCGCCAGCAATAAAAGATCGTCGACTAATTTTGCCAGTTGCGTGGTTTCCTGCAAGATACTGAGTGTGAGCTGGGTCGTTTCTTCAGGCGTTTTCGCCTGAGCCTGGTGAAATACGTCGATCTCTCCGCGAATGATCGCCAGCGGTGTTTTGAGTTGATGAGAAGCATCGGCGATAAACTGCTCTTGGCTCGCAAAAGCTTTCTGCAAACGGGCCAAAAGTTCGTTGAGGGTGAGTGCTAAGTCCTTCATTTCCGATTCGCGCGGCACTGGCACGCGAGCGGATAATTCATGCGGCTCGATTGCCTGGGTGGTGCTGATGATACGTCGGACCGGCTTCAAAGCGCGCCGAACGGTGAAAACACCAACGAGCGAAGACGTTGCCAGAACGAAGGGAATAAAAATCCACAGAAGGTAAAGGATTTGCTGGCGTTCACTTTCAATCATCGTGAGCGGCACCGCGACTTGCAACACAAGCGAAGGCAGAGAGGGACGATGGGTAACATAATTGATCAGCCTGTAACGGACATTTGCGATGCGAATGTTGTCGAGCCTGGATCCGTGTTTCTCCGCATCGAGTGCGGTTTCTTCGGTGAGGGGTAACTCGATGAGATTAAGTCTCACCGAGCTCATGATGATTTTGCCATCGAGAGTCCGAATCTGCACGATCGACTGACCTAGGGGAAACGGAAATATTTTATGGTCGTCCACGAGGGCGTCACGCCGGACCATGAGGTTTCCGAGCACGTTGACGTCAAGCCCGTTGGCGATATCGACGGCGTGGTTGTAGAGCGCTGTATCAAAAGCGGCGTTTTGAGTGTCTTGAATTCCTTCAAACAGAAACGTGCTCAAAAGAACGAGTGTTGCGCCGGAGAGAATGACCGAAAGGGAAACGAGTCGAAACTGAATGCTGCGAAAAATAAATTGCAAGCGGTTGATATTAACTCTCCCGCAGCACGTAGCCGGCGCCGACAACGGTGTGGATGAGTTTATTTGCAGGCGGAGCATCGACTTTTTTGCGCAGGAGATTGATGTAAACATCAATCACGTTGCTATTGTTATCGAACTGTATATCCCAGACATGGTCGAGAATTTCTGTGCGGGTGAGCACGCGATTGGGATGGCGCATGAGGTATTCGAGCAGGGCAAATTCTTTCGAGGTGAGCGGGATCTCGACTGTTCCGCGAAAGGCTTTGCGGTTCAGCAGGTTGAGCTCGAGATCCGCTAGGCGCAAGCTCGACTGGTGGCCGCTCGCGGGCGAGTGCCGCCGCAGCAGAGCCCGAACCCTGGCCAGCAGTTCTTCAAACGCAAATGGTTTACAGAGGTAATCGTCTGCTCCGGCGTCTAGACCCGCAACTTTCGCTTTTGTCCCTTCGAGAGCGGTCAACATCAAAATCGGGCCGCTGAATTTTGCTTCGCGCAGATGCCTGGCGGTATCGAGCCCATTTTGATCAGGCAGCATAATATCGAGAATGACAAGGTCGTAGTCGACTTCGGCGCACAGAACTTCAGCCGTACTTCCGGTCTCGGCGACATCGACGCCGTAGCCCGCCTCGCTGAGACCTTTTTTGAGAAAGCTCGACATTTTCTTTTGATCTTCGACGACGAGAATTTTCACGCTCGGCGATGCTAGCTCTAAAGTGAGACAGGCTCAATAATACTGCGATTCGGAGAGGGTTTGCGTTAAATCGCTGGTCTCTGCCTCGCTGCTGTCTTGATTTGAGAGTTCTATCCAGGCTGAAGTCGAGCAAAGAGT
>JAYTRM010000038.1:0-2012 GCA_043746165.1 Bdellovibrionales bacterium
GCCGCATCAAGAACAGCCGCGTCAGATTGCGCGGTCACAATAGCCGCAGCGTCACCACTTGAAATTTTCGACAGCGTCTCGACCTGCTTGTGAGAAAGCGCGCGAACCTCCTGCCGGAGATGAGTGCCGAGGGCCGGTCGATAATGGGTGGTTTCTATCACCCCAAAACGGTCGAGAATCTTAACGGCGTCGCCTGGCACGAGAAAACCATGTGCAACGTCGGTCAGTCCCCATCTGGGCGCGGCAGCTTCGATGAGCGCTAAGAGCTGGTACGCACAGTTGTGGAGCAAAAAGTAATAGCCGAATTCCGAGGAGCCCTTGAGCTCCCAGATGTGCAAAGTGAGAAGCTTAAGTTCAGGCGCGCTGAGCCGCATAGGAAACTCCCAGACATCCCGATCTTCCATTTTGCCGTACTCATTGAGTTCTTTGGCGTAAGTCGAAAAAATCCACTTTCCCTCGAAACCTCCGCCTAGGCCCTGAATGACATATGAAAAAGCATTTGTGCCCGGGGGAATCTGCGCAAAGTATCCCGCGCTGTGAGCCAGGCTATCGACTTTCCATGGACTCGCCGCCGGCTCGACATCAAAACGAATGAAAATATGTCCAAAAAGCGAAGCGGGACTCGCGACGTACTGCGCGGCATAAACCACGGTTGCTGATTTTGCACTGATTTCACTTAACCACGAATTGAGCTCAGGGCAATTGGTTGGTTTTGGCCATGAACCACCGTTTAATTCATTGAGAAGCTGAAAGCGCGCTGGGAAAATGCATTTCAGATCGAGATCCGCCATCTGAGTAGAATCGGGGCCAGAAAAAACAGCGATTTCAGCCCTCATTTCTTGCTCCGGGTTTGTTCGTCCATCGGCTGCAAAATAAAATTTCGAACCCAAGACATCGCTCTCGTAAGTACCTAGCTGGTTTTTGCGGTAATGAAGAAGCTTCATCCAACCTGGATCAAGACGCAAAGCTGTCTCCGCAAAAGCGGCTGGCACGATTTGCATCATGACAGTGAGTGCGGCGGCGACAACAACGAGAAAATGTTGTTTAAGCTTAAGATTCAAAAGTTGATCCCGAGAAGACATCACAATTGCCTTTTGAGATAGATATCCGAGCGCAGAAGGCCATCAATGTCGGATCCAAAGCGCAATCCTTCGCTTTCAGTTCGTGATGATTCCGGGCCGGCGCATGCTGCCTTCCCCCAACGCATAATTGAACTTAAAAATGTTACCGATGGAGGCCGCCGCTTAGCAAATAAAAATACTTTTTACTCATCACAGTTCTTCCAACAATTATGTTTCACAACCTAAGCTAGACGATTGTCTGGCTCACAAAACATTGGACGATTTCGGTTCTTTCAGTGGATGCTGGGAAGCGCGATCAAAGTCCAACAACCAGCACCGCCGTGAAGCACCATAGCTTGCGGCCTCAAGGAGATTTTCATGCGACATCTTTTGACCCTTTCGGCACTCGCACTCGGCTTTATCTTGGTCGGGCCTCAAGTCCGAGCTGCTCCCCTCGCTGTTGGCGATTCCGCCCCTTGCGTCGTACTCAATAACGTCGCCGCCAACGGTTCAGAATCCGAGCACTGCATTCGTGATCCCGAGGTTGCCGGCCAAGCCAAGATTCTTGAATTTTTCTCGGCGACTTGCGGTGACTGCACCGAAAATTTGCCCATCGTGAGCCAGCTCGCGGCTCGCGTGAAGGCCGAGGCTACCACCCGCCTGGTGGGTATTGATCGCAGCGAATCAGTTATGCGTGACTTCATCAAAAACAATCATCAACTCATTAACTTTGACGTCGCTCTCGACATGAATCGAGAGGCTAAACGCGCGTACGACATCGTTGAGACACCGACCATTTTTGTTCTCGATGCACATAACAAAGTTCTCTATCGCAGCGCCGGCGTCCTCAGCGCCGCTGAAGTCGAGCAAATCGTTGGTCTCGTCGGTGGACATTGATGTTTTGGCCCCGAATGAAAGTGCGCTGCGCCGTTTTGCTTCTCGCGCTGCTAG
>JAYTRM010000039.1:0-1577 GCA_043746165.1 Bdellovibrionales bacterium
GAGATATCGGCCTGAAGGTCGTTGCCTGACTCCAGGACTGCCGCGATACCAGCTTCGATCGCATCACCGTCCTCGGTGCGGTTTACACCGTTTACGAAGAACAGAACCACGTCGCCAGGCTCATCGAGCTCAAACATGAGGTGATTTTTCAGGTTATAGATAAGGCGTACGGTTTTCATGCCAAGTCCTTTCTGAAAAACTCTGTCACGGGTTTCTTCTTGTTCACGATTGCCGAGCCGATATCATTGAGCTCGGAGAACTCATTTTCATTGATATCGCTAACGCTTTTGATCTTGTAGCGCTCGCAGATCATTTTCTCAGATACGCCGATCTGCCTGAGCTTCTTCGTGAGATTAGAAATAGCCGCCAATTTTTCATCCTCAGACTGTGCCTGGCTACCCTTGCCAGCCGCAGCTTGGCCGTCGTCATCGTGCTGGCCAATGTTGGCCATCGCAGCAAGCGCATACCGCCGAGCGTACGTGATACCTGAACCCATCTTTTGCGGATCATTAGCGTTAGCCGACAGGACCGGCGTGTAGCTTCGAAACCATTGCCCTGAGACGTGGGCCAGCGTTGTGACGAGTAGAGTGCGACCGGCTTCATCGACCGCCGGTTGTTGGATCACGACAATCCCATTGGCCAGATAGGCGCCTTTTGTTGCGTCGATCACAGATTCAAGCTTTGCGAAGTCGTTACCGAAGTGCGGATTTGTCGCATCTTTGATCGCGTGTGAGATATCGCCGTTGGCCTTTGCCAGAGCTCCGACTAAGTCAGCTATTTTTTCAGATTGAAGCGGCTGCATCAGATAGCCTCGCCGAATGAAACTTCAGACTGAATCTCGAAGTACGCAGGGCGCGAGACTTCAAAGATTTGCTCAGAGAACCCAGGCCATTTGGAGTCTGAAAAGCATGCTGAGATTTCATTAAGCCAAAGGCCATGCTGGGCTTTTGCCGACTTGACTGCATCGGCTGTGAGCCGAAACATCTTTGATCCGTAGGGCTTTGATGACTCAATTGCCATAAAGTAGAACTCGGAAACGTCTTTGCCCGCCGTCGCCTTGATAGTCTCTGCGTAGTGAATCAGTCGAATATCGTAAGCGAGAGAGAAAATCTGCCGCTCAAACTTCATAATGTCACTGGTTGATTTCACGTCGAGAATGAAGCTGTAGTCCTCAGCGATCATGTCCGGGCGAGCCTTAAGATATAGGCCGGTCGCATCGTGCCTGCCGTAGTAACTCACTTCTTTTTTCGACTTCTCAAACGAGCGAATGAAAGTCTTGTTCGTGCACGCCGCGGTCAAAATGCCCATCGCTTCGTTATAGAGGTCAGGATGAATCGGTGTTTTTCCAGGATTTGCACCGAGAAATGCCGCATATTCCTTCGTGTTCGAAGCGACAAGCCTGCCGTCTTTCATTGGTCGAGCGACGTATTTCTCGATATCTTGCTCGAGCAAAAGTGAGTGGATAAATGAGCCCTTGTCCATAGCCGCGGTCGATTCAACGTGGCCAGTCCATGCCTCGTGAAAGTGCTGTGGGCTTTTTGCCATCTGCGCGAGAGGCGAGCTCGAGATGTAATCGC
>JAYTRM010000040.1:0-8244 GCA_043746165.1 Bdellovibrionales bacterium
GCCAAATCTAATTTTCATGGCGAGTGGAATTACACTATCTCTCCACATAAATAAGATTAATTTTCACCTTGTATCGTTTATTTTGTTACAGGCCCTAACGATGGTAAATCCATGGATCCTCCAAAACCCAACGCTCGACAAAGGAAGTCTCGAAATCATGCATTTCTTGTTTCGAGGCTGAAGAGTCTAGAAGTAAATAAAAGTTAATTGATGGCAGTGAAGGGTGCTGCGTGAGCAGCTTAATTGGTGCGGGTTTAAATCGACCCGTGACTCTAAAGGCATTGTCGCTCAGCTTTTCAAATCCCATGAGCGCGGCGTAGTCGGTAATTCCGCCTATGGGAGAATTGAAGTCTTTGGCATTGTAAAAATGATGAAATTCGCCATGAGGACCTGAATTTTTATTTACGATAATGCTCCCGATTGGGAATGTGTTGTGAATCTTTTCAAGCACTTGATCCGGAGACAGGGTGTAATCGAGTAGGCCAACATTACTAAATGCCAAAACAGGTTGGTCGCCAATCGCATCTCGAAGTTCCTGGTCGGGAATATCTTCGAAGAGTCGGCCCGCAAATATCTTGTGCTGTGGCCCTTGCTTTTCAATTAACAGGTCTGACTCTGGGGTTGCAGTAATGCCGATGAACTGACGTCCTTTTGCCAGTTCAAGATCCCCAGGGCCCGTTTTTGAGTTACTCATTAAGTGAGGTAGAAACCCAGCAGGTACTGCCGAGTCGCCTTTTATCGCTGTCGCGATCTCTAAACCTACTCCAGACCCAAGCGAGATAATTCGACAATTGCTGGGCAAGAGTTGAAGATACGGTTTGATCCAAAAAGTAACGTCTGCCCAGGTGCGCATTTCCATAAAGTTTCGAGCGCCCCAAACTCTTCCTTTCACGGCGTCAGAAGATTGTGGGTCCGTTGCTTTCGTCAGCCATGCTCTAGTTTCGTTAACCAACAGCTCTCTTAACGGGTCGCTGGAAGGCTTAAATAGCTTGGCGCAAGCTGGATGAGATCCGGAGGCAAGCGCTTGAGAACCAACGACTAAGAAAATTGCAAAAACGAATTTTGCTTTACACGTGACGAACTTCTGGACATTCATGTAAGACTCCCGATTCGCGCCGACGGCTTGACGGCACTAAACAGGGAGATTGCAACTCAAAGGCCATCCGCCGTTCAGATTACCTGCAGTAGACTTCCATAAAAAAATATTCGTGACTTCATCTGTGAGCGACTACAGCAGCTTCCAGTTGAAACCCTGGTCGTCGGTGATCAGCTTGATCAGCGAGCCGTCACCAATGCTGATTTTCAACACAACCCGCTGGCCACGGGAGTCTTCGAGACGGATGTCTTGAATCTGTAAACTTTTCGGCGTGAGTCGCAAGCTTCGCTTGAGAGTCGAAACAAGCGAGTCCCAGCGAATCCACTGGGTGAACGTTTCGCCCTGATCGTCGCTTATAAACGGCCCGACAAAAACGGCACCGGAAGAGGCGATGGCGATCGGGTAATTCTTATCTTGGAATAACGGGATTTTCGTCCACTCATCGCCGTCTGAAGTGCGATACACGCCTTGGGCTGAGATGAACTTTAGGCTCGGGATACGCGGGCTCGAAGCCATATCAAAAATCTTACGCTTAAATAAAAGCGCCGTGTTGAGGCTCTCGCGTGGCACGCCCTTGCGGTCATCATCGTGCTCATCGTCAATTGGCCACCAGATTTCGCCAACCTCTGTGAGGCGGGCGAGACCCCAGCGCAAACTCTGCGCATTCAGCACTTTCAGCGGTGCTCCACTTTTTAAATTGCGCACCAGGTTGGCGTAGGGAAGAGGAGCCGAGCGCAGCGGCACGAGATCCGAGAAGGGCCGCACACCGTTTTCTCCGAGATCTTCAATGGCAATCGCGTCTCGGCGCCGCAGGTACTGCTCGCCGGCTGCGGTGTGAATTTGTAACCAGCCCGGCATGACTTTTCCAACCCGATAAATGGTTGAAGCTTTAGATTCAAACGCCACGCGCGCGTGCGGGCCCGGAAGCACAAAAATCGGACTCGGCCTGGATACGAAAACTTTGCGAATCGGGCCCGTGCTGACCACTCGAAGTGCGTCGACGGGAATCCAGTAGTCGATTCGATCGCCGTGATAATTCTCCGGCGTTTCGCCTGGGTTAAGTGGTCGTGCGCGCACCCACGAGCCCACAACTTCAGTGATTTCGACGCGCATCGATTTGGGAAGAATTTCTTGTGGTTCGGAATCGAGCCGCATTTCGGTCCGCGCAGCTGTTGACTCCCTCAGCACGGCTTCGGAAGCGAGCATGAGTGGGGTCAAAAGTTCCTCTTCGGGAATCCAACCGTACGCTTTGTCTGCGGTTTCGACCCGAAACCAGCGTTGAAAGTGGATTTTACGCGTGCGGCCTTCGAGCGTTTGGCGGGTGTAATGACCCGAAGGAAATCGACTGTCGACGCGCAGGTACACTGGCATCGCCGAAGCGTACGAGGTGGCAAGCAAACAAACCCAGCAGCCGACCGAATGAAGAACGGGAAATTGACGCATTATGGTTTATTTTACCGTGCGGCCCGGGTCGAACAAGCCCAGATTGCTGACGTCGTACGCAGACCGACCAGCAGCCGAACGAATGTCCCTAGGTCTTTGGGGGCTTGCAGCTACAGTTTGTCAATTCCGGCCTTAGGTAATATGTTGAACAAACTCGAGAGCGAATGCTTGACGATAAATCAGGATGGGGGTCTTACGTCTATGTCGATTGAAACACTCGGAATCGTTGGTGCCGGTCAAATGGGAAATGGAATCGCGCAAGTCGCAGCTGGCGTCGGAATTCGCGTCCAGATGATGGATGTTGGTGCAGCCCAACTTGAAAAAGGTCTCGCGACCATTGCCGGAAGCTGTGACCGGTTGATCAAAAAAGAAAAAATGACCCAAGACCAAAAGCGTGAGCTTTTGGCCCGCATCCAGACCTCGACGGACATCAAGTCGCTCGCCAATTGCGAATTCGTGGTTGAGGCAGCAACGGAGAACATCGACCTTAAACTTAAAATATTTAAGCAGCTCGACGAAGCCGTGAAAAAATCGGCGATCCTCTGCACCAATACCTCCTCGATTTCGGTAACTAAAATTGCAGCGGTGACATCTCGTCCAGAGCTCGTCGCTGGCATGCACTTCATGAACCCAGTACCGCTCATGCAGCTGGTTGAAGGCATCCGTGGCCTGCAGACAGCCGATTCGACCTTTGCAACAACTCGCGGCCTTGCCGAGAAGATGGGAAAAACATTCATCGAAGGCCGTGACATGCCGGGTTTCGTGGTCAATCGTATTCTGATGCCGATGATCAACGAGGCCTTCTACGCGCTCTATGAGGGCATTGCTGACGCTAAATCGATCGACGAGGCGATGAAGCTCGGGACGAACCAACCGATGGGGCCACTCGCGCTGGCCGATTTCATAGGTCTCGACACTTGTCTCTCGATCATGCAGGTTCTCAATCACGGACTTGGTGACACCAAGTATCGTCCGTGTCCCTTACTTATCAAGTATGTCGAAGCCGGCTGGTACGGACGGAAGAACGGACGCGGCATTTACAGCTATTAGTCAGCTATTAGTCATCTATTAGTCATCTATTAGTCAGCTATTAAGGAAAAATATGGCACCAAATACGGAGATCCTAAAAACTGAACTTCATGGTTCAACTCAGGGTTTAACTCAGGGTTTAACTCAGGGTTCAACTTTAGTTGCGACGATCAACCGCCCAGCCCAGCTCAACGCACTTAACGCCGCCGTAATCAAGGACCTTGCCGGTCTTCTCGAGTGGCTTGAATCGCCAAATGCCTCGAGCGTGCGTGCTGTTGTGATTACGGGTGCGGGTGAAAAAGCATTCGTCGCCGGAGCCGACATCACTGAATTTCAAACCATGAACGCAGCCAAGGCTTGCGATTTTTCACACGCTGGCCTCGATCTCTTTGCGCGATTTGAGAAGCTTAGGGTGCCGGTCATCGCCGCTGTCAATGGCTTCGCTTTGGGCGGAGGCCTGGAGCTTGCTCTCTCAGCAGATTTTATTTATGCAGCAGAGAATGCAAAGTTTGGTTTGCCAGAATGCACGCTGGGAATCATGCCGGGTTACGGCGGCACCGTGAGACTTCCTCGAAGGGTTGGCCCGGCTCTGGCGATGGAGCTGGCGATGTCAGGGCAGTTGATTGCAGCAGACGAAGCCCTGCGCATGGGCCTCGTGAATCGGGTTGTTTCAAAAGCCGAGTTATTGAAAACCGCCCTAGAAACGGCGGCGGTCCTGGCATCACGCGCGCCCCTGGCGGTTGCTGCGATTAAGAAATCGATCCAAGTTGGGCGCTCGCATTCAGTTTCGGAAGCGTCGAAACTCGAGGCTTCTCTGTTCGGCGAACTGTTCGGGACACAGGATCAAAAAGAAGGCGTCAGCGCATTTCTAGAAAAACGCAAAGCGAATTTTGTTGGAAAGTGAGTTCCATTTGCCAGAGCAAACGATCGACAAGGACTTAAATAAAGTGAAGCGAACGTCAGAACCAACCGCTCTTCTGAGCCGGCCCATCCGTGTTGTTACGGCAGCCAGTCTCTTTGATGGACACGACGCCACGATCAACCTGATGCGCAGACTTTTGCAAGACGCGGGCTGCGAGGTGATTCACTTAGGCCATAACCGTTCGGTTCTGGACGTCGTGACAGCTGTTTTGCAGGAAGGCGCTCAAGCCGTGGCGATCAGCTCCTATCAGGGTGGTCACATGGAATATTTCAAGTACATGCGTGATTTATTGAATGCTGCAGGTGCCAGCGACGTGCGCATTTGGGGTGGTGGTGGCGGAGTCATCATCTATGACGAAAAACGAGAACTCGAGGCTTACGGAATCTCGCAGATTTTTCACCCTGACGACGGGCGCAAGCTTGGGCTTGAGGGAATGATCAAAATGATCACCGACGGAAGCGGTTTTGATCCACTCAAATCTGCGCTGGAGAAAAAGCATTTCTCAGCTCAGCTGGAATTGAGACCCGAGATTCCCCATCGCCTCCTCGGGCTCGCTCTGAGCGCGATCGAGACTGGAAAAGACATCCCGAAAGATATCGTAGCAGGGCTGTCGTCATTTGCCCAAGGGCAAAAACCGCAACCGCTGGTCATCGGCGTGACGGGTACGGGCGGAGCGGGAAAATCCTCGCTCGTTGATGAATTGGTGCAAAGATTTTTAAATGCTTATCCAGGAATTCGCATCGGCATTGTCTGCGTCGATCCCAGTAAACGCAAGACTGGCGGAGCTTTGCTCGGCGATCGCATCAGGATGAATTCGCTGTCGCGGCCCGGGGTTTATATGCGCTCAGTGGCAAGTCGGGGATCGAGTTCGGAAATAGCGACCTGCCTGCCGCCGATGTTGAAATTTTTAAAGACGATGAATTTTGATTTGCTGATTGCCGAGACGAGCGGCATCGGTCAGGCCCAAAACGCGATCACAGAAATTTCAGATCTTTCACTCTACGTTATGACCTCCGAGTTTGGCGCCCAGAGCCAGCTTGAAAAAATCGACATGATCGATTACGCAGACCTCATTGCGATCAACAAGGCTGATCGCCGCGGCTCGCTCGATGCGCTTCGTGACGTGCGCAAGCAGTACCGCCGGTCGCGAAAGCAATTTGAGCGCGGAACCGATGAGTCTTTGCCGGTTTTTCTCACCCAAGCCGCGCAATTTAATGACGAAGGTTGCAATCAGGTTTTCTTTCACCTGACGGATGTGCTGGCAGAGAGGCATAAGAAGCCTGCGAGCGTGCAGCAAATTTCTTGGCTCCTGACCCCAGAATATCGCAAACAAATCAAGGGGGTGGTACGAAAATCCATTGTCCCGCCCGAACGGCAAAATTATCTCGCTGAGATCGTTGCCTCGGTAGGGACCTATAAAAAAGTCACCGAAGAAAAAGCGCGGCATGCATCCACGCTGGGCGCGATCGAGTCTCTGAAACAAAATGTGGAATTCAAAGACCTAGCAGTGAACTCGGATGGTGCTGTGAAACAGCTCCGCGAGCGAATTGGCGAAAGTGATCTCGAGCAGCTCGGCAATTGGCGGAAACTCGTCGATCGATATTCGGGCGAAGAATACATATATCACGTACGTGGCCAGGAGATTCGGCAGCCGCTCGTTCGCAAATCTCTCTCAGGCACAAGGATTCGTCGAGTGGTCACGCCAAGGCTTGCCGATTGGGGCGACCGGCTACGATATCTGCGCCTCGAGAACGTTCCTGGCGTGTTTCCGTACACGGCCGGCGTGTTTCCGATGAAGCGAGAGGGTGAGGACCCAACGCGGATGTTTGCCGGTGAAGGCACACCGGAACGCACCAATCGCAGGTTTCATTATCTCTCGAAAGGGCAGCCGGCCAAGCGATTGTCTACGGCGTTTGATTCGGTCACACTTTACGGCCAAGATCCAGACGAGCGTCCCGATATTTACGGCAAAGTCGGGGAGTCTGGTGTTTCGATTTGCACGCTGACCGACATGAAAAAACTCTACGACGGATTTGATCTCTGCTCGCCAAGTACATCGGTCTCGATGACGATCAATGGACCGGCGCCGATCATCCTCGCGTTTTTTATGAACACAGCGATCGATCAGCAGGTTGAAATGAAAGAAGCAGAGCTCAAACGCAAACTTTCTGCGGACGAGTTCTCGCAGGTCCGGGCCCAGACGCTTGCGAGTGTCCGGGGAACTGTGCAAGCCGATATCTTAAAAGAAGATCAGGGCCAAAACACCTGCATATTCTCGATCGACTTCGCACTCAAGATGATGGGCGATATTCAGGAATTTTTCGTAAAAGAAGGCGTGCGAAATTTCTACTCCGTCTCGATTTCCGGGTACCATATTGCAGAGGCTGGCGCTAATCCCATCTCGCAACTTGCGTTTACGCTTTCAAATGCGTTTACCTTCGTTGAGTACTACTTGGCGCGTGGGCTTAAGATCGACGAATTTGCGCCGAACTTGTCGTTCTTTTTTTCTAACGGCCTCGATCCCGAGTATTCGGTCATTGGGCGAGTGGCGCGGCGAATTTGGGCGATCGCGATTCGCGATCTCTACAAGGGTGCCGAGAGATCGCAAAAGTTAAAGTACCACATTCAGACGAGCGGGCGCTCACTCCATGCTCAGGAAATTGACTTTAATGATATCCGCACGACCTTACAGGCGCTTATCGCGATTTACGATAACTGCAATTCGCTTCATACCAATGCTTACGACGAAGCGATCACCACGCCGACTGAAGAGAGTGTTCGGCGGGCCATGGCGATTCAGATGATTATCAATAAAGAGTTCGGAATGGCCAAGAATGAAAACCCAATGCAGGGCTCATATTTCACCGAGGAGCTCACTGATCTTGTTGAAGAAGCGGTGCTCAGCGAATTTTCCAGAATCAATGAACGCGGCGGAGTCTTGGGCGCCATGGAGACTCAGTACCAGCGCGGTAAAATTCAGGATGAATCGATGCTCTATGAGCACCTCAAGCACTCAGGCGAACTACCCATCGTTGGGGTCAATACGTTCATCGATCCGAAAACTCTCGCCGCCGATTTTCAGCCAGTTAAGATCGAAATGGCTCGCGCCTCGCAGGAAGAAAAACAGGTGCAGCTCAAAAATGTGCAAAGTTATGTGAGCAAGCACAAGAGCGAAGCCGAGATTGAGCTTGCGAATTTGCGTAAGGCCGCTTTGGCCGGAGAGAACGTTTTTGCAGCGCTCATGTCTGCAGCGCGAGTTTGCTCACTCTACCAGATGACCCAAGCGCTCTACGAAGTCGGTGGGCAGTACCGGCGAAATTTATGAAGATTGAGCCACTTGCAAAACTCTGAAATCAAGAGATTTTAATCTAGTCTGAGTTGATAAAAAAATTGTACCCTCGTGCGCACTGTTGTTAATTTTGAATTCTAAACAACAAAACAGAGCAATCCGCAGGGGTACAATGGAAGAACTCTCTCATATTTGGATGCGAATTCAAGCAACACTTTTGCCTTTTCTACGCGAGGAGCTGGATCCAATCACAGAGAGCCAGGAGAAGCTCGTCGCCATACTGGAAATTGTGCGTATAGAGGACTTTATTAAAAATCCTCTGGCAATGGTTGGGCGCCCGAAAGATGATCGCCAGGCCCTTGCTCGGGCTTTTGTCGCAAAGGCCCATTGCAACATGACCACCACGACTGAACTTATTGAGCGGTTGCGGGGTTGTAAGAATCTGCGCCGTATCTGCGGTTGGGA
>JAYTRM010000041.1:0-9501 GCA_043746165.1 Bdellovibrionales bacterium
GCCGCCGCTTGACCGCAAGACTTCCACCGTGCTCGCGCGTGGGTGGTGGCATCAAATTAAGTTGCTGAATCCGCGTCATCGCCTCCCATGCCATGCAACTGCGACACCTTCGCAGCGAGAGCGGAGGCGCACCGCCCGTGAGGATTGCGGACGAGACTCGGATGTCTGCGGGTGCTTAGCGGACAGGCGACTCACGGGGCTTTTGAAAGCCGGCGCAGCTTGGTGCGGTCGTTGGAGTACCGCCCGGGGCGGTGGTCGTCCCTACCGAGCAATCTAAAATTGTGCAAACTCAGCATGGTTTTTCAGAAGTGCGAGGTGCTGCGCTGGGTACCGCCCGCCGGAAGCTCATGGGCGGTACCCAGCGCGAGTCACCCAAGTGGAAGGCAGCCCGCACGAAGTTCGCGGGGCGGTACCACGAGCGGCAGTCTCAGGGGTTAGAGATTCAATTCACGGCATGCTGAGATAGTGCCTTGAATGAGGTCGTGGGATGAACGCATCGACGGCGAGGCACTGGCGGGGTTTAGAGTTTAGAGAGAACCTGGTCATCTATGACTTAGGCCCTACACCGTCGACCGGACCGCCAGGTCCATCGACCGGACCGCCAGGTCCATCGACCGGAACGCCGATAATAAACTCGGTCCCTTTGCCAACCTCAGAACGAACTTGGATATCGCCGCCGTGTTGGCGAATGATTCCGTATGAGATACTGAGTCCCAGACCTGTGCCTTGACCGATGCCTTTAGTCGTAAAGAACGGATCAAAAATCTTTTCGACGACTTCGTTTGGCATCCCTTTTCCTGAGTCCTTGATACAGATTTGCGCGCGCGGAGGGAACCCGTCGTCTTTCACCGTACGAAGGGAAATCCAAATGTCGCCTTCTCCGTCAATCGCTTGCGCGGCGTTGGTAAGGATGTTCATGAAAACTTGATTGAGCTGGCTCGCATAACAAAGAACTTCTGGAACTTCATGGTAATCACGGTGAATGCGTATGCGATTTTTCAGTTCGCCGGTAATGAGGCGAAGAGTGGTTTCGACGCCTTCTTGAATGCTGACGCGCTTGAGTTTTGCTTCGTCGAGCCGCGAAAAATTCCGAAGGCCTAAAACGATGTCGCGCGTGCGGCGAGCACCTTCTTCGCAGGAAGAGATCAGGCGCGGAAGATCCTTCACGATATAGTCGAAGTCGCCCTCTTCTTTTGCCTTATCGAGACGGGCTGGATTTTTTTCGGCGACCTCGATAATTTTTACCAGACGATCGGAGTAATCTTTTAGGTGGCTCATGTTGCTATAAATAAAGCCTATTGGATTATTCAACTCGTGAGCAATTCCGGCGACTAATTGGCCAAGGCTGGCCATTTTTGCTGTGTGTACCAGGCGCGCCTGTGTGGCCTTCAGTTCATCGATCGTTTGTTCAACTTCGCTGACCTTACCTTCAAGATCCGATTTTGCTTCGAAGATGCGCCGGCTCATTTCATTGAAGCTTTCCTGGAGCACGCCCAGTTCGGTATCTGATGTGACCGAGATTTCGGACGGCCCGCCTTGGCTATTCATCGACTGAATTGCTTCGACTAACTGGTACAGTGGCTGCACAATCGCGCGAGTCGCAAAAATAGAAACGATGACAAGCAAAATGCCGATCGCACCGACCATCGTGAAGAAAGCGTAATTGACGTTGCGAGCAAAGGCCCGGGCGCGTTGGGTTGAAGTTCCGAGCCCGACGATGAATGAAGAGTCTCCCCATGAAACCACGGACGACATGAAGCGGAAGGGCTCGTCGCGAATTTGCAGGTCGAAAAAGGCCTCTTCGTGGCTGAGGTCGACTTTTGAAAAGTAATCTTTTGGATAAAGTTTAAAGTCCGGATGGCTTGCGGCCAGCATGCCGCCTTTCGAATCGAGCAAGATCAGTTCTAGGTTGAGCCGCTTTTTGATTCCGTCTATGAATGGTTGCCCAAGAGTGATGATTTCTTCAACATAGCCCGCCTTGCGTTGATTTTTTCCATCGATTCGTGTGAGTGCGACGAGGTCGATTGCGCTTCCAGGCGTGGTCACCGCGTAAGTCATCTGATACTTGCTCTCAAGAGTTTCGAGCGAAGTGTTGCTTAAGGAGACTCCGGCATTTTCGAGTTCGAGATTCTGCTTGGCGTTCCCAGATTCGTCTTTGTTGAATGAAGCGACCAGTTCGCCTTGCGTGTTAAACACGTTGAGAGTCACCGCAACTTGGCTCGCCGCCACGACCGATTGAATGTGCTCGCGCAGCTGGGCCGTCGCCCCAGCTTCTAAGAAAGACGCGAGAAGCGGATCCGTGCGATGGCGAACCCGGCGCTGATTGAGATACTTCTCAAAATCCTGCAGAATTGTCGTGAACTCGCGGAGGTTGGCGTGCAGCCTCTGGGTCAGTTCGTAATTGATAGCTTGCTCGGATTTTACCAGTGAATATCCGGTGACGAACATCAGCGGCACGATCGAGAGAACGAGAAACCATATAAGGAGAATCGTCCTTAACGAACGCTTGGCCCGAAGCCGCCGACTGTCGAGCTTCGCGCCTTTGGGAAGTTGCGGTTTTCCTGCGAGCAAATGAGATGCGGATTTGGGCACCGATTTGCTATCGGAGCTGCCGTCGGAGTTGCCGTCAGACTTGGCTCCAGATTTGGACGCCGATTTGCTATCAGATTTGCTATCAGACTTGCTATCGGAGTTGCTATCAGATTTGGCAAATGATTTGGGCACAGAAGATGTCTTCTCACTTGTTGGCGACCGGGGCTTCAATCCATAGGATAAACCGAACTTGGCCTTCCGGCATCACTCTCGAGTGCGGATCCTTCGATATCCGGACTGGACCATAGGCGTGAAGCTTTTCCATCAGCTTTTCTTGATTCGCCTCTGGTAAAGAAAAGTGAAAGTACCGACCGGTTCCACGTCGCCAGCCCAGCTCGACTTCTCCAGCTTTGGAGCCACCAAGCTCCACGATCGTATCGGTGATTTGCGGAGCAATTTCTTCGAGATTGCCAAGCGTCATGAATGCACGGAAGACGAAGCCCTTGACGTCACCTTTTTTCTTTCCGTCGTCAGCATCTTTGCCGGTAGCGGCGATGTTGTTTGAGGCGGACGCTGCTGCGCTCTCAGGAGTTTTTCCCGCGACAGTCTCCGGCGGTTTTGGCACGGCGGTTGGCAAAACCGCGGTCACAGATGGCGCGGCTGCGACTGCCTTCCCAGGTGTCGCCTGCGATTTCGGAACTGGTGTGGTTTGCGCCACTACCGCTGGCGTACGTGCTACCGCTGCGACAGGTGCTTGGCTAGCCGTAACTGTTGCGGCGGGCGGGACCGAGGTCATGGAGGGGACTGATGCAGCAGAAGTCCCGGTCGACCCTGCCGCCCCCTTTGCGGCTATTGCCGGGACGGCTTCGTCGCCATCACCTTCTTCATCGCCTGATCCTTCAGGTTCAGTGACCGAGTCGCCCTCTTGATGTTCTTGTGCGACCTCGAGTTGCGATTCTGCCAGATGCTGAAGTTGAGCCAGTTCGATCGAATCCGCGTGCTGGCCTGAGTTCGTGTGGCGAATCGCTTCGAGCTTTGACCACGGAACCAGGCTAATCAATCCAGCCATCACCAGCGAGATCGCGATAAGGCCGATCGACCACTTCAGTTCGCTCGGCCAGCCTCGCCACGAAGCGTATTTTTTTCCGATCGTTACCACGCTCTCGGCGGCTCTCAATTTGTAGAGGACGTCAGGACGAAGGACGAGCGTGTTGAGCTGCTGGCCGTAAGCGAGGCCCGCCCGGATAAACTCGAGACTCGAGCGACAATCGGCATCGTTCTTTAAAAATTCTTCGACGGCCGAAGTTCGATCTGCATCGAGAGTGCCAAGTGCGAAGTCGTAAAGTAGCTCCTGGCAAATGAACGGCGTGAGTCTTTTACGAACCGAACCTAGCGGGCGGGGTGCGGCTTTTTTTTCACTTCTTACGTCGTCTTTTTTAACTGGTGTTTTATCTGGTGTTTTATCGTCGGACATCGGCCCGGCTCTCTCTTGATTTAGCGGCCTTGCCTAACAGCCTTACGCCTTTGCCAATCCGGTAATGAATTGTGCCTAATGAAACGCCGATACCGGCAGCGACTACGTCTTCTTTTATGCCCAGTATCTTGCCGAGCGCGACGGCTACAACCTCGGCTTCGGTGGCGTCGCGCTGAAACTTTCTCCAAGCATCGATCGATGGCCCAGCGTCATCGACTTGGAGCCAAGTGATCGGCCTCTCTAGCGCACGATTGCGCGGTACTTGTCCTTTTGTTTGAAGATAAATTTTGTTTAAAATCTGCACAAGCTGCTCGTCGCTAGGTGCGATCTCGTTTTTAGCGAGCCCGCTTTTCAATTGGGCCACGGCTTTGTGCGAAGCCGTTTGCGCGACGGCCTCATCCATCAATGTCAGCAGAAAAAACAAAGCTGTCTTTCGCACGGACTCGTGATCGATCATTAATCGGTGGTCAGCGACTTGAGCAAATCCAACTCGTCAAGAACCTTCCCTGAACCGAGAACAACGCAGGTCAGCGGGTCTTCGGCGATCGTGACTGGAAGGCCCGTGCGCTCACGCAAGAGGATGTCGAAGTTGGCGAGCAGCGCACCTCCACCCGTCAACACGATCCCGTTGTCGACGATATCACTCGCGAGTTCAGGCGGTGTCTTTTCAAGAGCCGTGCGGACGGCGTCGACCACTTCGCTCAAGGGATCCATGAGGGCATCGTTGACTTGCGAGCTGGTGATTTCAATCGTTTTCGGAGCTCCGGCCACCAAGTCGCGACCCTTGATTTCCATCACTCGCTCTTCTTCAAACGGAAATGCGTTGCCGATTTGAATTTTAATTTTCTCGGCGCTTTGCTCACCGATCAAAAGATTGAACTGCCGGCGAACGTAATTGATGATCGCTTCGTCGAATTTATCTCCAGCGACTTTAATCGATTTGCAATAAACGATGCCGCCGAGAGAAATCACGGCGACGCCTGTGGTACCACCACCCATATCGACGACCATGTTGCCGGTCGGTTCAGTGATCGGGAGACCTGCGCCGATCGCAGCGGCCATCGGCTCTTCAATCAGGTAGACTTCACGAGCACCCGCTGAAACGGCCGCTTCCTTTACCGCACGTTTTTCCACCTGAGTAATTCCATAAGGAACGCAGATGATAATGCGCGGGCGAAGGAATGATTTTTTGTGACCGGTTGATTTAGAAATAAAATATTTAAGCATCGAGCCCGTCACTTCAAAGTCGGCGATGACACCGTCTTTGATTGGACGAATCGCGACGATAGAACCCGGCGTGCGACCGAGCATTTCTTTCGCTTCTTTTCCGACAGCTAAAACGCGGTTCTGCATTCCGCGGTAATTTTTTTGCACGGCAACGACGGATGGCTCATCGAGAATAATGCCTCGTCCTTTTGCGTAGACTAGGGTGTTGGCCGTGCCCAGATCGATCGCGATATCGTTAGAAAAATAATCCGTTACTTTGCGGGTAAAATCCATTCGGCCTCTCTTTGATCTCTTCGAAACTTTTTCGGACGAAACTACCAGACGAAACTATCTCCCAACTTACAAGTCGAACCTAGATCGGATACCAGGTCCCGATTTTGCCAAGAAGTTTACCTGTTGGACAGACTCACGCTCTGACTGGCGATACAACTCTAGGACACCCTTAAAAGGAGAGTCAATCCGAGATGTTAAGTTAAAGTCTTCGAATCTCTTTCGGCGTGCAAATTTCCGATTGCTCTTGCCGATTTTGTGAGTGAGGATCTGCCCGTCCTGGCCCGTTTGGGGAGCGAGAATACTGGGGGAAGTAGACAATGGCAGCGCATGATTCCTATCTGACCCTCAAGGATTTTTTCGAATCTCGCCGCTCAGCCAGACAAGCCATGAATGCCATCAAAGAAGGCGTCGAAATTGGAGTTGTCATTGGGGGTTCGCACGATTGCGCTCTGTTTCGCCAAGGTGAAAATCCAGTTGTCGAAGAGCGCCCAGCCCACAATCCCGACGTAGTTTTCCACATTCGACCCGAGGCGCTTGAAGTGATCGCGACCAAGACCAAAGACGAGATCGGTGACGTCGGAGTGAATGTTCTCAAAGAGATTTTGGCCGGCAGCATTCAGATCAAAGTCCCGGGTAAAATTCTCAATTTGATGAGCCGCGGCTATCTCGATATGCTGCGAGCCGGCGGAGCTCCAGTCATGACCCTACTCGCCCGCAATGGTCTTGCCAGTGTTACGAAAATAATAAGTTCTATCAAAAAGATGAAGAGTTAATCCCGAATCTCTGTTTCCAGGCTAGCTCGTGCCGAATATGGGCCTGAACACGAGTCATCTGCTCCTGGCGCTCCGCTTCAGACCATCCTAGATTTCGCGCAAAAACTCGGCTGATATTGACAAGATGGATCAAGCCATGATCACGGCGCGATAGCACTAAGTTCGAGCGGCGGTAAAAGAAATCCACAAGAGTTATGCACATTGTGTGGCGAATCGCATGCTCGGCTTCAAGTTCCCAAAATTTCTGTTCGGAGTTCAAATTCTGATCACTCACAGTGCGCTGTCCCAACTGTAAAATATCGAGGGCTTCGCCGCCGTGTCGGCTGATCAGAAGTTCGATCTCGCTGCGCGCCATATTGTAGGCCTGAGCGATCTCCGGTGAGCGACGTAAACTGTCTTCAATCGAACCCACGGTTGCTTTCGGGTTGAGCGGAGTCTTCGTCACGCTGTTTTTGAATCGCACTTGCTCCTCGAGCGAAAACGCTGCAAGTGCCACCTCGACGGTCTGCTCGGCCATTCTGCGGTAAGTCGTGTATTTTCCACCTGCAACGAAGGTGACGTTGCGCGGGTCGTGAATGATCAAGTGTTCGCGCGAAGTCTTGGATTCCGTCGCGGCTCCGTCGTCTACCAAAGGCCGCACTCCGGCGTAACTGGAAATAATATCCTTGGCGGTAAGCCCCGCGCCGGGAAAATATTCGCCCGCAACTTTCAAAAGATATTCGACGTCTTCTGGGGTTGTCTTCACGTCAGCCGGATCGCCGCTGTAATCCGTATCGGTCGTGCCGACGATGATCATTTCGTGACGAGGAATTCCAAACACGATCCTCTTTTGATCATCCGACGCCATGACGACCGCCTGGTTCAGTTGCAGGCGACGGCGATCGAATGTCAGATGAATACCTTTTGATGGACGCAAAATATTGCGCCATCCTCCCGCGACGATTTTCGGCGCGACCGCGTCAGTCCAGGGACCTACGGTACTGATGAAATGTTTGGCGCGAATTCGCAGCCGACGCCCAGTTAACAGATCACTACACTGAAGAGCCGTGACCCGCCCATTGACGAAATCGGAGCCATCGCATTTGACGTAGCTTGCACACGCAGCACCAAGGCTTACGGCCGAACGCAGAGTCTCAATGACAAGGCGATCATCATCCATATAAGCATCTGAATAGACAAAAGAGCCGAGCAAATTATGCGATTGTAAAAGAGGAAGGCGCTCGAGCGATTCGGCTGCCGTGAGGCGCTCGTGAAGCTCAGGAGCTTCGAACATCGAGAGCGCGTCGTAAAGCCACATACCGAGGCTCATTTTAAACATGCCGACACGGCTGCCCCTGTAAAGCGGCAAGACGAAGCGCAACGGATGCACCAAGTGCGGAGCTAATTCAAAAAGCAGTCGCCGCTCTGAGAGCGCTTCAAAAACCAATCCGAACTCGAGATTTTCGAGGTAGCGAATTCCGCCGTGGATCAGCTTGCTCGAACGCGAGCTGGTTCCTTCGGCGAAATCTTGAGCCTCGACGAGAGCTACTTTCATTCCGCGCGAAGCTGCATCGCGAGCAACACCGGCGCCCGTGATGCCACCGCCGATGACCGCGAGATCAAACATTTCGTTATTTATGCGATCCAAGATTCCGTTGCGGTCTGAAAGCGTATATGTTGTGTTCATTGGGATGTGCTCATCGGATTTTGCTCAAGGTAATGACCTCTTCGTAGTTGAAACTTCAAAAATTCGCTCACTGATCGGCACTGCTTTCCAGTCGGCGATTAAACCTGAAAGCGCTGCTGGATCAACTTCAGAGAACAAGACTCGCTGCAGATGCTTTTCGCGCGCGAGCCGCACGGCAACCTCGACGAGCGCGCGACCTGTCGATTCATCCGCACATTCGAGATGCTCAATCCACAACGTTTGAGTTAAACCGCCGAAAAAAAGCAGAGCCTGCCCGAGAAAGTAGCCACGCACTTTGCCTTGGTCGCGGGCCACAAATGACCAACCGAGCGGTAGATAATGATCGAGGGCCTCAGTGCGCCACCTAACCGACCACAAACGCAAGCGGCGTTCGGTCTCATCCGTGACAGCTTGCGCGAACCTGGCTTCAGAAAATTCGCTAATTGGGTCGCGATCGTTGCGACTCAAGACTTGAAACTCGAGTGCCAATTGTCAAAACCGCCTGAGTAGAGTTTACTGCCAAAATGATTTCAAAAAACAAGCTCGCGGTCAATGAATTCAGCCCTGAACTCTGGCACCACCTCGAGACCGAAATCGATGCCGCCGTGAACGAACACCAAGGGTCGCTCCGACCTACGCCGCTGATCGCGGCCTTTGACGCTGACGGAACTCTTTGGGATGACGACGCCGGTGAGACTTTCTTCAAATGGCAGATCACCAAGTGTGGACTAAAAAACCTACCCGCAGATCCGTGGGCCCACTACCACAAAATGAAGGAACTCGACCCAATTCCAGCTTACCTTTGGCTGGCGCAAATTAGTGCCGGACACTCTATCGAGCAAATGCGCGCCTGGGCCCAAGAGTGTTTCAATGAGCGGCCTGACTGGCCGGTCTTTCAATCACAGAAAAAATTGATTGAACTTTTGCGTACTAAAGGTTTTGAAATTTACATTGTCACCGCCTCGATCAAGTGGGCCGTCGAGCCTGTCGCGGCGCACGTCGGAGTCGATTTCGATCACGTGCTCGGCATCACTACCGAAATCAAAAACGGCGTGATCGCAAACGAAGCCGTGCTGCCGATCACCTGGCGTCAAGGAAAAGCCGAAGGCCTCCTCAAGGCGACCTCTGGAGTTCGCCCGGTTCTGGCTTCGGGCAACACTCTCGGCGACATCGCACTTCTGCAAACTGCGACGCGCGTTCGCTTGGCAGTTTCGACGCAGGACAAACCCGGTGGACTGTTCAACGAAGAGCAACGTCTTGCCGTCGAGGCCGAGAAGCAGGGTTGGCGGCGCCATTTGTTTCGGTAGATTTTGGCAGATGACCCTGTCCACAGACTTGATAACTATCTAACCCTTTTTGCGGTTAAGCATAAGGAAGAGAAGTAAAACCACCGTCAACTCATTCTAGCGACAACTTCATGGGCCTCATTTTGAAAGTATTGAGCAGAATGAGCCAAACCACTGCTGTCCGGTTTAAATTCATAAATTGAAGACGGCAAAAGTGCCTTCAGTAGCGGAACTCCAGCGACATCCATCACGAGATTCAGTCCCCGAGAG
>JAYTRM010000042.1:0-19717 GCA_043746165.1 Bdellovibrionales bacterium
CAATCATCGAAATTGCGGCGTTTTTTTCGGTTTGCTCAAAGAGTTCGTGGAGGCGTTTTTGGCTCTCTTGAAACACGGTTTTTTCTTGATCGAAAATGATCGTCGTTCGCGGTTTAAGCCAGCGGTGGTCCGAAGAAGCCAGCGTCTTGAGAAAATCGGCAATAGCCGTCTGACGAACCTCTGGCTGAAGACTGCTTTTGATTTTCGAAAGTTGGGAGCTGGCTTCGCTGACGGTCCGAGCTGAGTCGGCGTCAACACAAGCCTCGAGAAGATTACGAACTTCGAGACTTTGCTGGGCGCGCGCTTGCGTTTCCTCTAGCGCAAGGCGCGCCTGATAGGCTTTCGAGCCAAAAGTGCCGCCGACACCTAAAGAGATAAGCAAGATCATTTGCAGGCGAAAGCGCATACTTCTCATGAGGAAATTGACCCCGCTTGTCTCATGATCTCATCGATCCGAGCGCAAATAGTTTGCGGGTCAAACGGCTTGGCGATGTAGCCAGTGCCGAGTTTAAGAAACTGCTGAATATCTTTTTCGTCGGTCTTAGCGCTCAGGAAAATGATCGGGGTGCCGATGACTCCCGCACTTTGGAGTTCAAGTGCAACTTGCAGGCCGCTCTTTTTGGGCATCATTCCGTCAAGGATGATTAAATCAAAAGGTTCGCGGAGAGCGGTTTCGATTGCCAATTCTCCATTTTCGCGAACGACGACGTCGTGGCCGCCGATTTTTTCCAGGCAAATCTGAATAATCACCGAGATATTGGGATCGTCTTCAGCGAGAAGAATTCGCATTTTCTAGCCCCCTTCCCGCTATCGTGCTGAACATGCAGTCCATACAGATCATGCGGCAGCTCGATTCTTGATTGTCTGACTGTGAATCCAAGCGCGAATTTTGGTGAGCGAACGTTCGTCGGCGCCCACAAAAGCCACTTTCGATTCCCAAGAGTCCTCCTTTTCGATGGAGGAAAGCACGCGCAGAACTGGGTCAGGAATTCCAATCTGTGCAAAGAGTGGAGTCTGGATTTTCAGCTGGGTCGCTTCGGGAAACTGAAAGGGAGTATTCACCACGAGGCCCAGTTCCGAGAGTGATTCGATGACGATTTCAAAACCGGCGACGGCCGGAGCTTTAAGTTTAAGGCTCGCAAATTCAAGCGGAGGTTTTTCAGCGCTAGGACGCCGAGCGAGCAGGTCCGTGATTTTTTGTAGGAAAAGTTCAGGGTCGAGAGGCTTGACGATGTAGTCGTGGGCGCCGTAGGTGACTGCGCGTTCGATATCCTTTCGTTCGCGGCGACCCGTGAGCATGACTAAGCTCATCTCGCGCGGAAAAGATGGGTCCATTTTCACTGTCTTTAGAAGTTCAAATCCAGAATGCTCAGGCATATTCGCGTCGGTTACCAAGACGTCGACTCGATTGGCGCGAAGATAATCGAGAGCTTCCATCGCTCCGCCCACGGCAAATGCATCGTGCCCGGCTCGCTGCAAGAGAGCTGTGCCGAGTAACCGAATATCGCTGTCATCATCGACCAAAAGAATTCGTGCCAAGTGGGAATGCCTTTTTACGCCTGAGTCTAACGGTTTAGGCGCATGTGAGGTCATCGGCATAAAAGTTCGGAATATTGAAGACGATCATACAAAAATCGGTGGGCTCGACGGCGGGCACACAAAAGCTTTGCGACGGCTGTGCGGGAGCTCGACATTAGGCCACCTTGCCGCCGCCTGCCGTCTGACCAAAGGTCAGCCACAAAGCTTTTTGGACTTGGCATTCAGAAGGGTCGCGGATTCATGAGTTGCGGCGTGTGATGAGCGCATAGAGGGGGCAGAACTGCCAGGATGCAGTCGCCAAAAAATAAAGTCCGATAAAACTCCACCAGGGACCGCCCGCGACGGCCCAGGCCACAAATAAAACGCCCAGCAAAAGACGCAGGACGCGATCCCAAAGTGCCATGTTGATTTTCATTCGTGACCTCGCAAGCATCAGGTTATCATTGACTCGATCTTTGGATCAAGGACGGTAAGATGAGCCCTACAAAAACTTCGGACAAGTCAGTGAAACCGGCAGGAAAAGAAAACACTCCGCGAGCGCGTCGCGCAGCCCCAGCTGAGCAGGTTGTGAAAATCAAGACCGAACTCACTGAGATGTTTGGCTGTCAGGTTCCGATCATCGGAGCTCCGATGTTCTTAGTTTCAAACGTCGACATGGTCGTAGCGATCAGTGAAGCCGGCGCGATCGGGACTTTTCCCACTCTCAATTTTCGGCCGGCTGAAAAATACGCTGAGGCTCTGAAGGCCGTGCGCTCGCGGACGAAAAAACCTTTTGGTGTCAATATCATTGTAAATAAGAGCAATTTAAGACAATACGATGACCTGAAAGCTTCGCTCGATGCAGGAGTCGATCTCTTTATTACCTCTCTCGGCAATCCCGCTCAAGTCATCAAAGAAGCTCATAAAAATGGCGCCAGAGTCTTTGCCGACGTTACCAATCTCGAGCACGCGCTCAAGGTTCAAGACCAAGGCGCCGACGGCGTGATCGCCGTCGGGACCGGCGCAGGTGGCCATGCGGGTCCAATTTCGCCGCTCGTCTTGGTGCCCTGGTTGCGAGAAAAGTTGCGAATTCCTGTGATCGCTGCGGGTGGGATTGCAACTGGCCGCCAGGTCGCCGCAGCCCTTTCGCTCGGCGCCGCCGGAGTTTCAGTCGGTACGCGCTTCATCGCGAGTCGCGAGGCAAAGGTTGATGAGGCGTACAAACAAGCCATCATCGATTCGTCTCCTGAAGACATCGTCATGACCACGAGAATCTCGGGCACACCTGCCGCTGTGATCAACACGCCATATATTCAAAAGCTCGGCCTCGATTTGCCGCTGCCGCTCAAGCTTTTGAAGGAATTTCCCAGGACCAAAAAATTTGCTGATCTCGCGATTCATTTTTTAGGAATGAGGTCGCTCGAAAACGCAGCGACGCAGCCAACTTGGAAGACCGTGTGGAGTGCCGGGCAAAGTGTCGGCCTCGTTCACGATATTTTGAGCTGCGAGGAGATTATCCAAAAACTTGCCGAAGAATATGTGGCGTGCGTAAGCGAACTTCCCGGAGGAGAAACTCGTGTTTAAGAGGATCAGTGAAACCTTGGGGCTTGATGCGCTGACAAAGTTTGATCCTATTGCTTTCTCAAGGCTGATTGACGAAAAGATACCTCACGGATTTCCGGGCCGCGAGATCGCACGGCTGCGACTGCTCGATGTTATGCTCAATCTCGGCATTCCGTTTAACCGTTGGCTAGGCCTCAGAATTACCGCGTTTTCTCCGCAGTCGGTGGTTGTCACTTCGCCGCCCAGCGTGTTGCGGCGCAATCACGTGGGCACTGCTCACGCTTGCGCGCAAGCGTTGATCGGCGAGTACGCTTCGGGTCTGGTGGTGGCGCAGAGATTTCGAGCCACCGAATTTCGAGTGATCATCGGCCATCTCGAAGTCGACTATAAAAAAGCCGGCTACGGTGAGCTCAAGGGAGAGGCTTTTGAACCCGCAGTTTGGCCTGAAGTCGTTGACGATGCGGCCTGGGTCGAAATGCAGACTGAGATTCGCAACACGAAGGGTGAAACCGTATCGCTCTGCCGCACTCGCTGGCAAGTGAAGCGCTGGAAGCGGATCAAGAGCGACCGCGCCCGCGAAGAATCAATGAAGTTATCAAAGGAGCAATAGCGGATCAAATTGGGAAATCAGCTTTGAGTGAGGAGGGTTTTAAGCTCGCCGCTCTCGTACATCTCCATCATGATATCGCTTCCGCCGACGAGTTCCTTGTTGATGTAAAGCTGGGGAATTGTCGGCCAGTTGCCGAGCTCTTTAATGCCCTGGCGAATCTCAGCATCTTGCAAAACATCAACTGAGAAAAACTTTGTTTCCAGTTCTTGCAAAATTGCAATGGCGCGAGCCGAAAATCCACATTGCGGAAATTGGGGTGAGCCCTTCATAAACAAAACCACTTTATTTTCGCTTAGCATCGTTTCAATCTTTTTGATTGTCGTCTGGTTGGTCTCAGTCATCATCTCAGCTCCTTTTGGTTGGTGCCGCGTCTCCTGTGGAGAAGCGACGTTCGCCGGCGGCTTTTGCCCTTTGGCGAAATATTATCTCAATCCCTAGTCAGTGTTTTTATGGTCAGAGCGTGCAGCTCGCCGCTTTGCAATTCGAGGCTAAAAACCTTCATGACGTGGCGCTGCTGTTCGATTCGACTTAGTCCCGCGAAAGCAGCACTTGTGACCCGGACCTGATAATGGTCATGGGTTCCAGTCAGATCAACCACGTCGATTTCGCCGTCGGGATAGCTGTTTTTCAGCCGCTGTTGAACATCTTCAGGCTTCAAAGCTTCCTCGTCATTCATTAGGGGAGGGGAAAATTTAGGTCTCACTTGTAGCGTTTATTGGGCACCTTGGCAAGAGTGCCCGCGCTGTGGTAATACCCCGAGCGTGGATTATTTCCAGTTTGCTGACCCGGAACATATCAAGCGCGAGCGTCAAAAGGCGCGTGAGCTCCGCAAATCCTCTTGGTGGAAGCAACAAGTCGGTCGCGGCATTTGCTATTATTGCGGCGAGAGGTTGAGCAAAGAGCAGCTTTCTATGGATCATGTCGTGCCGGTTGCCCGGGGCGGAAAGACTTCCAAAAAAAACTGCGTGGTCTGTTGTAAAGACTGCAATAGTAAAAAAGGGCACGCGATGGAAGTTGAGATGACGATGGCGGACCTGGCTGGGAGTGACGACTCAACTTCCTAAAAGGTTTCTGTGTCTCACTTAACCCCGAGCAACTCAACCTCATACATCAACGCCGAATTCGGTGGCACCTCGGTGCCAGCACCTCGCGAGCCAAACGCCAAATTGGACGGGATGATCAGCTTTCTTTTGCCACCGACCTTCATGTTTTCAAAGCCGTCATCCCAGCCTTTGATGACCGTGCCTCCTCCGACCGTGAACGAAAAAGTTTCGCGGCCAATTGAGGTCGCGATTTGCCGTCCGCGGCCCATCGGTTGATTGGGGTCGTAAAGCCAACCGGTATAATTCACACTGATGGTTTTTCCTTTGCTTGCCGGTTTGCCCGCTCCGACGATCGTATCTTCAACGATGAGTTTTTTAATATCTTTGGGAAGTGTAGTAGGACGCGGAAGTTTGCTGACGCTTTTGCCATCTCCAGCCGCTTGGGCCGAAGCTCCAGGCGCAGATGTTCCAGCCTCGACCGCGGGCGCGGGTACGAGACTCGCAGGTGGCTTTTTGTCATGATTTGCTTCTTCGCCAACCGCGGCGCTGAAGGTGACATTAAGAGACAGAAGTCCAAAGAACAAGCCAGCTGAAATCAGAGCCGAAATTTTCATAACGTCAATTTCTCCGGTGGGACTCGCGATCTTTCGCGCGAATTCGATCATTTTCAAGTTTCTGTTAAACCTCATTTGCCGGTTTTTTTCGAGGATTTGCCAAGAGCAGCGAATTTAACGCATCGCACTTGGAGCTCGCAAACTTTGCATTTCACCTCGTGGAGCGGCGCATTTAATTCCGGCCCACCTGTCCGCTTGCAAATTTACCCAGGCCAAGACCTTGCTCTCATGGGGATTTGTTGCTTTGATGACTGGTGATTAAGGGGCAAAAGGCTGTGAAATCCATCGTCTGCAAGCCTGCCGCAGCGCTCCTTGTGTTTAGAAATGCATGGGATTGACCAAACCTAAGGTTCGAAGAATAAGGATCTAAAAAAAAGTGGCAAAGCAGATTACCAGCAGCAGCACCGCTGAATATTTCGCAAAAAACCTTCAACAGGTCGGTTTTTCTTCTCCGACTAAAGCCGTTTTGACGACTTTAAAAGAGGCTTTCGACAACTCGCTCGACGCGTGCGAAGAAGCGGGGATTCTGCCCGAGATCGTCGTTCGCATCAATAAAATCGGTGCGGGTTCATCCAAGAGCTCTGATTTGATTGAAATCATCGTTGAAGATAACGGCCCGGGCATTGATCCCGATGATTTAGCCAAAGTTTTTGGCGAATATCTCGCCTCGAGTAAATTCGGCCGCGGCCAGTGCACCCGTGGACAACAGGGGATCGGAATTTCCGCAGCCACCACTTGGGCGCAATTGACGAATGCGACCGGCGTAAAGGTGACCTCAAAAACTAAGGGCATGCGCAAGGCGATGGTCGCGACGGTCGACGTAGATATCAAGGGCAATAAAGGGATTTTAAAAAACAAAGAGACGATTGATTGGGATAAGCCCCATGGTCTCAAAGTCGAATTTCGGATCGATGGCCGGGTTCAGCTCAACGGCGACGGCGGGCTCTTGACTTATATTGAAGGCAGCACGCTCGTAAATCCGCACATGAAACTTCGCTACAAATTGGTCGACAACGATTGGGTGGATGTCGAGCGCGTTACCGATCAAGTTCCGGACATTCCCTCACCAACGCTTCCGCATCCGCACACGATGAAGCTCGGTGAATTCATGACTCACGCCGGACTGTTTGGAAAGATGGAGTTCGGTAAATTTTTGAAACAGGGTTTTTCCCGGGTTCAGGATGCCACGCTCAAGGAGCTTATTGCGCAAGGAATGCCGAAATCACTGATGGCACTGCCGACCAATAAAATGTCGGAGAGTCAATTTAAGTCTGCATTTCAAGTGATTCAAAAAACTGAACTGCAAGCACCATCGACGAAGTCGGTGCTCACGGTCGGTGAAGAATCGCTGGCGAAATCGGTTCTTCGTCTCGGCGATGTCGATTTCTTCTCTGTCGTCGCCCGCAAACCTCGCATCGCTGACTTTAAACCCGTGGTCGTGGAAGTGGCGCTCGCACGTTTTCTCAACCGTGGCTCGATGGATGAACAGATTCAGCTGTTGCGATTTGCAAACCGAGTTCCACTGCAATTTGATAAATCGGCGTGCGCGATTACAAAGGCGGTTGAGACGGTGAACTGGCGCGCGTATGGGCTCGGACAATCCAAGGACTCTGTGCCAATGGGCCCCTACGTTTTTGCCATTTCGGTCGTGTCGCCATTTATCAAATTTAAAAACGCGTCGAAAGAAACGATTGATGGTTCCGAAGAGCTCATCGAAGAAATTCGTCGTGCTCTGATGCAGGCAGGTCAGAAACTTTCACGTCACATTCGTCGCGAGGATAAAGAAGCCGATCTTGAGCGTAAAATCGCTCACATCGAACAATTCGGCCCTATCTTGATTGAGTATCTGGGCCGAATCACAGGGGCCAAAGAGGCACGAAAAAAGAAAGCTGAAGAGGGTCTCAAGAAATTGCTTGGTCGCGATGCCCAGGCGGCGGAAAAAGATCTCTCTGATGCCGAGCTTCGTCTGCAAGTTTTACGCGACAAACAGGCCAAAGCAGGACTTGTGCACTCGGCTTCCTCTCATTCCGAAGATGCTGCGCCCGATGGCGAAGACGACGCGGCAAGCGATGTTTCGGAAAAGGAAGATGATGACAGTGAATCTGGACAGTCAGCAAAAGGCACGATGAAGTCGACTACCAAATCGACGGAAAAAATGGCACAAAAAGTTGTGGCCAAGGTCGCGCCTAAAGATTCGATCAAAGATTCGACCAAAGATGCGACCAATAGTCCGGCAAAGGGCACTGAGAAACAAGCTCAGCTTCCACCTGCACAGGCAACGACAGCTAAAGCTGCGACAACGACGAACAAAACCAAGTAAGAGAGCCAAATGGATAAAGTCATCCGAATTCGAAAACTAACTAAGGATATTCCAAAAGAGGCTCGTCTCCTTTGCGATACGATGCTCACGGAACTCGAACACGCCAATCGACCCGTGCTCGAGGCGGTCAAGTGTTCACTCGACAACTCGCTTTATAATCCCAAAGTTGGATTTCTCACCCCTGGCGACAAGCGGGTGCGAACTGAGCTCAACGTTTCAAGTGTGCAGAAAATGGCACGTGTGATCTTTATGCTCGAACGCCTCTTGATGAAGCTTGAAACCGCCGCAGTTCATACCAAGAGAGAGCTTTATTACATCGCCAAAGGTGAAGTGAAATCGAACCCTCATCTGAAGCCGCTCGATTTTGCTGACCAGGACGAATCTGACTCGATCATCGATTTCATTGGCGACATGCTCGAAGTTTACCGCGAAGAACTCAATTGCTTTGCCAACGATCGCGGCGGACAAACTTATTCTCAGCAGCTTGTGGTGACAGAATCTTTGCCCGACGGAACCCGTGCCGTGGTCGATCTCTCAACTCTCGGTACGAGTCCATTCCAGCCAAAGAATAGACCGCAGGCGCTATCACTCAAGGCAAAAAAGAAAATAGATTTCTGTCTCGTTGTCGAATCAGAAGGTACGGCGGGCACGCTCGTTTCAAACGGCATGACCAAGCGTCACAATTGCATCATCATGGGCGCGCAGGGCGTTCCGTCCAACGGTGTACGTGGTTGGTGTAAGCTGATTCAAGATCAATTGAAGGTTCCGATGTTCTTCTTCGGAGATCTTGACGCCTACACGATTCAAAATATTTACCGCACACTCAAGGCCGGTTCTGCCGCGTCGCTCATCCGCAATGCGGATTTCTCGGCTCCTGACGTGCACTTTTTAGGCGTGCTGCCCGAGGATGTAAAGAAATACGATTTGTTCTGTTACGACGTAAACGAAAGAGATCCGGTGGAGGCTCGTTCGCTCAAGAAAGCAAAAGATGCGATGGCAAACGACCCATTCTTCCAAGATAAGAAAAATAAACGCCTCGTGGCAATTCTCGACTGGTTAATTAAAAATAAGAAGCGCTGCGAGCAGCAAGCGTATTTCTCTGTTGATCCGCGCGATCCCCAAGTTGTAGAAAAAATCGTCGTCGAGAAAATCAATAAGGGACTCTACATTTAGTAGCCCTTTTGAATTCATCTACAAGGATTCGATTTAAGGATCTGAATTAATTCAGGACCGTCGCGGGATCTTCGGTATTAAATGTCGGCTCCGTCACTTGCTTTAAGTCGGATTGAAGCGCTGCGGGTTTCTCGCTAGAGATTGAACGCGGTAAGTTTTGCGTCGGTCCAGTCGAAGCAAATGTCGCTTGCCCGGCCGGACGATGGAATGAACTCAGTAAAAAACCACTCGCGATAACTAAGAACAATGCGGTTCGGCTCACGATATCCCCCTTGGATTTGAGCGCCCTGCGCTCGAATCTACGCTCTACTAGAGTAAGCAGAGCAAGGAAAGTGCCAGCTGTGTTGCGCGGGACGCCGTTTGGCGGGGCCAAGGCGTCAAAGTTTTGGGCAGGTGCTATTCAAAAAAAACGCACTGTCGGGCGCCCGCGTGGTGATTAAAAGTTAGACACCCCGTGGCGGGCGACCGTCGCCAACTGTAACGGCTCTGCCTCCGCAAGCATTTGCGTTGCCGCAGCACCGTTCGGCTAGTTAGCATGCGGTGATAATAAATAAAAGGAGACCAAGTGGAGTTTTTCGATGTCGTGCAAAAACGAAGAAGCACTCGCAAATTCAAAAACGAACCGGTTCCACAAGAGGCGATTGACCTGGCTCTCGATGCCGCGCTGATCGCTCCAAATAGCTCCAATCTCCAGTGTTGGGAGTTTTATCAGGTGCAGAGCGAGGGCAAAAAGAAGGCTCTGGTTGAATATTGCTTTTCGCAAGGGGCGGCCAGTACGGCTCAGCACCTCGTTGTCGCAGTCTCAAGATTTGATCACTGGAAGCACCATCGCGACTCAGTCGTCGAAGCCATTGCGCGGGATAATAATGGCCAGCTTCCCACCCAAGTTTTAGACTACTATCGAAAAATAGTACCGATGCTCTACGTCCAGGATCCATTCGGAATCCTCGCGGTTCTCAAGACTTTGATCTTCAATGCGGTTGGTTTATTCAAAGTGGTGCCGCGGACACCGTTCACGCGTGCGCAATTATTTGAAGCCGTCACAAAATCGGCCGCGCTCGCGTGTCAAAACTTTATGCTGGCGATGACGGCACAGGGTTTTGCGACTTGCCCGATGGAGGGCTTTGATGAACGGCGGGTGAAGCGTCTGCTTGGCCTTGGCCGAGCTGCCCATGTGGTCATGGTGATTGGTGTCGGCGTTGCCGACCCAACAGGAATTTGGGGGCGGCAATTTCGTCTCGAAAAATCCCTCGTCGTCAAAAAAGTTTGAACTGATAAGCACTCGATAACGCAAGTCATCGGGCCTTGTTCCACGAGGAGTGGGGGTTTAGTCTGTGGGACGCATTGAGTAATATGAGTAACGCCGATCCTCCAACTTACGGGGTTTTCCGATGGCCACTACCAAGATCGACACGACGCCTGAAATGGTCCAAAAAGTCTACTCGACAAGCCGTGAACGTTTAAAGGCTGTACGAACTAAGCTCTCTCGGCCTCTCACGCTCGCCGAGAAGATTTTGTTCGGTCATCTCGACGACCCGAAAGGTCAGGAGTTCTCGCGCGGTAAGGCCTTTCTGTTGCTGCGGCCAGATCGGGTCGCAATGCAGGATGCAACAGCACAAATGGCGATGCTGCAATTCATGCTGGCGGGCCGAGACGAGGCTGCCGTTCCTTCGACGGTTCACTGCGATCATCTGATTCGGGCGCACATCGACGCGGACGCTGATATGAAAGTCGCCAGTGAAGAAAATCGAGAAGTTTTCGATTTTCTGGCCACGGCCTCATCGCGATACGGAATCGGCTTTTGGAAACCGGGAGCCGGGATCATTCACCAAGTGGTGCTTGAAAACTATGCTTTCCCTGGTGGTTTGATGATTGGAACTGATTCGCACACGCCAAACGCCGGAGGCCTCGGCATGGCTGCGTGCGGAGTGGGCGGTGCCGATGCCAGTGACGTGATGGCTGGTCTGGTTTGGGAAGTGAAGGACCCGCAGATCATCGGCGTTCACCTCAAGGGAAAACTGAACGGCTGGGCATCCGCTAAAGATGTGATATTGAAGCTTTGCGGTATTCTCACGACTAAGGGTGGCACCGATAAAATCGTCGAGTACTTCGGCGATGGCTGCGCTTCGATTTCGGCGACGGGCAAAGGCACGATCACCAACATGGGCGCTGAGCTCGGTGCGACTTGCTCTATTTTTCCGTATGACGACCGCATGGCGACTTACCTCAAAGCTACCAATCGCGCAAAAATTGCTGAGCTCGCAGCGCAAGCAGGTGATCTGCTCGCGGCCGATCCGGAAGTTTTGAAAGATCCGGCAAAGTATTTTGACCAAGTGATTGAAATTGACCTCTCGACTCTCGAGCCGCATCTCGTGGGGCCTCACTCACCAGACATTGCGCGACCGATTTCTAAAATGGGTGCAGATGCAAAAGCCAACAATTGGCCGACGCAATTGTCTGCAGCGCTAGTGGGGTCGTGCACGAACTCTAGTTACGAAGATATTGGCCGCGCGACGTTTGTGGCCAAACAAGCTTTGAGCCACGGCATGAAAATGGCGCAGCAGTTTTTGGTCTCGCCGGGCTCGGCGCAAATTCACAACACGATCGATCGTGACGGACAACTTGCGACACTCAATTCGGTCGGCGCGACAGTTCTTGCAAACGCATGTGGGCCTTGTATCGGCCAATGGAAGCGCGACGACGTAAAAAAAGGTATCGGCAACACAATCGTCACTTCGTTTAACCGCAACTTTCGCGGTCGTAACGATGACAATCCCGAGACGCTAGCTTTCATCGGTAGTCCTGAATTGGTCATGGCTCTCGGAATTGCGGGCAGGGTTGACTTCAACCCGATGACCGACGAGCTCCAGGGCGCCGACGGCAAGAAATTCAAACTTCAGGCCCCTGTCGCCGATGAACTTCCCAGTCGCGGTTTTGTCGCCGATCCTCTTGGTTACCAGGCGCCCGCCGGCGGATCAACTCAGGTGGTGGTAAAGCCCGGCAGCGACCGTCTTCAGCTGCTGACACCTTTTGCCGCTTGGGATGGCAAGGATAAAGTTGAGAATCTGCTCGTACTTTGCAAAGCCAAGGGCAAGTGCACGACTGATCACATCTCTCCAGCAGGCAAATGGCTCAAATATCGCGGGCACCTCGACAATATTTCAAACAATATGTTGCTCGGTGCGACCAACGCATTCACGGGCGTTGCCGGCCTCGGTAAAAATATCCTCACCGGCGAAGCAGGTCTTGAGTACGCGCAAGTGGCGCGCGCCTATAAGGCGAAGGGGCAGCGTTGGGTGATCATTGGCGATGAAAACTACGGCGAAGGTTCGAGCCGAGAGCATGCCGCCATGTCGCCGAGATTCTTGGGCGGCGTTGCCGTTATCACAAAGAGCTTTGCGCGTATCCACGAGACCAATCTCAAAAAACAGGGTGCACTGCCGCTGACCTTTGCTCATCCTTTGGACTACGACAAAATTCGCGAAGATGACCACATCACTCTTCAGGGTTTATCGAGTTTTGCGCCGGGAAAAAATCTCCAGTGCGAGATCACTCACGCCGATGGAAAAAAAGAAACGATCGAGCTGAAACACACCTACAACGCGGAGCAAATTAAGTGGTTTAAGGCGGGCAGTGCTTTGAACCTACTTCGGCAGCTGCGTGCGGCTCACTGATCCAATGAAGAGCGGGCCGATACGGCAGGCAATTGAATTCAGCCAAGAACTTTTTGCCTTCATGAAGGTGAGTAAAAAATATTGGCTTTTACCGATCATACTGATTTTCGCGCTCTTGGGAATTCTGCTTGTGGTCGGACAGTCGTCTGCGGTCGCCCCGTTTATCTATGCCTTATTTTGAATGATAGAGTACATCATGAACGATACGATTTGAGCCCCGCTTTCCCATGCGGAGTCGTATTGACCAATCTGGCGAGCCCACCCAATAAGGTGTCAGGTTCAAGAAATTGAGGTTGTGCTTAGGACAGTCATTAAAATTATAGAACTTCGTGTGGTCGTTCGGGACAACATCAATGTCCGAAATTCCGTTGTAAGGTTTAAGGCCTTTGAGGTAACTGAGATCGAGGGCCGATAAATCCCCCCGGTCATAGCTCTGTGAAATTATTCCGACCTTCGAAATGTTCGGAGCCTCGATCCACTTGAAATTGATATTGAGACGAAAGAAACCTTCGAGGATCGCCAATAATCCCATTGCAAACGAAATCCCGAGCAGCACCGTCAGAGTTGGGAATAGAAACTTTCGTGAGTCTTTCATGGCATGTCACTTGCCAGAAGCTTGCCCGGGTGCGATCGGAAAGTGGTAAGTCGTGCGGATGCCGTTTTCTTGCAGTCGCTGGTATATCTCCATCACGCGTTTCCCATCGCGAACGAGTCTTTTTTCCACGAAATATTTTTCGACTTTCGGATAAACCTTGATTGGACCAATCGACGGAGCGCCTTCAAATTCGGCGATCACATAATTCTGTTTATGTCGGGTTTCCATTTTGAAGTCTTTTGGGATATCAGTAGCGGGGCGCTCAAGCAAACACCCGCCGTTCGAGGTGAGACGATCTTCTTCTATGGTGTCGGGGTCATCGAGGTATTCGCCGAAACTCTCAACACATTTTTCGCCATGAGCTTGTGCCCAAGTCTCAACTTCTTCGATCACCGGAACAATCTTGTGATAGGCCCCGCGATGTACTTTATACAGGAGGAGAAGCGGCCCTCGCTCCGAGACTGAAATGGTGACAGGTTTAAAAGCTCCGAGATGAAAGAGCATCCACAAGATAAAAAATGCGATCACTAAAAAGGCAAAGGTCGCAATCCTTTTCATGCGTTTCTCGATTTTGAGGTCACATTTGACCGAAAGTTTCGGGTTTCCATTTGATCGAGCAGCCCATCGATGATTTTTGATCGGTGGTCGGTCGTCTTCCGCCAAGCAGTGCTTCGATCGCGAGAGCGAGATCGCGACTGTGAACCGCGGCGGCATCTTTCCAAGAGTCGTCAAGGCGTCCACGGTAAGCTAATTTCATTTTAGAGTCGTAAAGAAAAAAGTCAGGAGTGCAGACTGCTCCGAAGCTCCGCGCGACTTGTTGAGTCTCGTCGTAGAGGTAGGGGAACGGATAGTTTTTTTCGACCGTCCGGGACTTCATTTTCTCGAATGAATCTTCAGGATAGCGTTCGCTGTCATTAGCGCTGATCGCGACGAGGCCAACACTTTCCTTTTGCAACCCGCGAGCTAATTCTAGAAGACGATCTTCGACCGCCAAAACATATGGACAGTGGTTGCAGATGAACATGATGAGCAAAGCATTTTTGCCTTTGAATTGTTCGCGAGTTACAACTCCGCCCTGGGCTGATGGCAATTCAAAATCGGGGCAGGGTGTTCCAATTTCGGGAGCTGGGGTGTGGGTGAGTGCCATAATTTCCGATTTCCAATCTTGACCTGAAGTCTTTTCCAAATTCATTTGGTTAGGCGTGACTCTAACCGGTGATATTTTACTTTAAGGCCCACTTTCATTAGGCCGACCGCTTCAGGCTTGTCAATGGCGAGTTTGGGAAGTATTGCTCGGTTAGACTTGACGACTTGTTCGCAGGCTGCGAGCGTTAGGCCAGTTAACTCGATCAATGCAGAGGGAGGGCTGTGCTGCGAATTTTACGGACCACGCTAACTCTACTTGCAGCGATCGAATCGATAGGAATTTCTCAAGGCTTTGCGCTCAAGAGCCAAATCCAAGAGATCAGCGGCCCGATCGTTGCGGTTAATCCCCTGACTCTGACGATCCAAGGCGCCTCTGGCAAAAAGAAAGTGATTGCAAAAGACGCGATCACTCGCACTTCGGGCGGTGAACTTAAGGCCGGCGAACGAGTGACAATCTACTACACGGCTTCGGCGTCGGAAGGTGACTGGCATAGTCGGTTCAACGACTCTCTCGGCGACCCTGATGTCGATGTTCCAGCCAAGATCAAAATTGGACCGTCGTCTCCTTGAGATCTAAAAAAAGTCACACAGCAAGGGCCTGTTACATTCTTGCAATGTTAAAGATCTTGCCAGCGGACGTACTTATTCGCGGAATGAAGCTGGCCAAGGTCGTCTACGGATACTAACGATTCTCCGAGTTCCGCTTGGTAAAAGGGATAGCGGTTGAGTGCTGTGAGTAATCCGTCTTTTTCCTTGGCGCCGAGTGCGTCAGATTGACCGACAATGACGGCATTTCGCAACTCGAAGCAAAGGGTGTCTAGAAACAATTCGAAATTTTGATCATCAAGCTGCCCTGATGGTCCTGATGGCAAGTGCTCTTTGAGGCACGTAGCTAGATCAAGCCCTGCTGGCGCCGCAAGGAAATTCATTCCGATTCCAACCACCGTTCGTTTGTCGGCACCTTGTTCGACACTCTCGATAAGAATTCCCGCTGTTTTTTTTCGGCCTATAAATAGATCGTTGGGCGCTTTAATACTAAACGGAACTTCCGGCCAAGTTCTAGTCGCCGCCTGATAAAGAGCAAGCCCGGCGGCGGCAGAAAAAAAAGGTTGCGGAAGTCTGCGTACGGCAAAACTCCAAGATGAGAGCAGTGCGCCGTGCTGCGGATTGGACCATGTATGCGAGCCTCGGCCCCGACCCCGGTTTTGGGTCCGCGCAAGATAGATGCTCGGGCCAACGTAACTGCTCCCCGGCAGAGCGAGCCGCGGGCGAATTTCTGTCTCGTCGTTTTTAGCCAATGTGTTAGTCGAATCAGTTTCATCGATAAACAAAATTGGATTATTGCGCAAGCGACTCCACGCGATCGTACTGTCAAAGACGTCAATGGTCATGTGCGAAATCCATCAGCTAAATCCATCAGCTAAAATCCTCTGGCACAATTCCCTGGTTAAATTCCCTGGTTAAATTCCCGACGGTTCGCTCTCTTGCCAGTCAAACAGTAGGCTAATGTCAGCCGTCGGTGCCGAGTGAGTGATCGCGCCGACGCTGATGAAGTTGACACCCAGCTCGGCCACTGACTTCACGCGGTCTACGGTCATGTTTCCGCTTGCCTCCGTGCTGATCCGATCGGGAATGAGTTTGAGCGACTCCGAAATTTCTGCATTAGTCATGTTGTCGAGCAGTATGCGTTCGACGTTAAGGGAAACTGCCTCTTGTACTTCGTCGAGGTTCCCGCATTCGACTTCGATCTTTTCGCTGCTGTGCTCGCGAATGCGATTGACGGCCCTTGAAAGACTACCAGCGACGAGAATGTGATTGTCTTTGATCAAAATCGCGTCACTCAGATTGTAGCGGTGATTTTGCCCTCCGCCGTGTGCGACCGCTTTTTTCTCGAGCTCACGGTAGCCCGGAAGGGTCTTGCGCGTATCGAGAATTTTTGTCTCTGTTTTTTCGACCTGCCTCACGAAGCGGCGGGTGAGGGTAGCAATTCCCGACAAGTGGCCCACAAAATTTAAGGCTACTCGCTCGGCTTTCAGTAATTGCATCAGGTCGCCGGTAAGATGACAGATGATTTGCCGATTAAGAACCTGATCACCCTCTTTGAAATGCCACTGAATTTTGGCCAAAGGATCGAGTGCGAGCATGGTTTGTTCGAAGGCGAGCGAGCCGGAAAGAACAAGGTCCTCCTTGGCGATCAGCCTCGCTTGACCGAAACGAGGGCCTAGGGCCATCGAGTCTGTTGTCAGGTCTCCGCTTGGCATATCTTCGCGTAACGCAGTTTTGATTAAATCAGAAAGTGTCATCGAATCCTCTATTTTCTTGCGCTAGTCTCGCGCGGGTTCGACCGCGGCAAATTCTCCGTCGAAGTTCCTACTGGTTTCCCTCGGTTCGGAGACGGAGTCGGCTGCGGTCCCGCACCAGGGCCATCGGCTAGAAGTCTCGCGAGCTCCTCGCGAATGATTTGTGTGGCCAGGTCGGGAATCAATCGGCGTACCACCGTTTCAATAACGTCGCGGCTTTGTGAACGAATGATCGCTTCGAGATGCTCGGGGGTGATTTGGGGAATTCCGCTATTCTCATCGAGCTCGAGTCGATCTTCATCGGAATTGCTCTGGGTTTCAAGGGTCAGATTCAGCTCAGGCGCCTCTCGAAGCTCACTGGACTGGCTAGGACGCGGTGGTGGCTGCGGCTGCGGCGCAGGTGCTGGTTGAAGTCTGAAGGCGCCATGATCCTGAAGGTTGAGGGGTCTGCTGCCAGTTTGTTGTTCGTTTTCGAGCTCGAGGTTAAATTCTTCCGCGTGCTCAGAATTGGAAAATGGTTCAATGCCTTTATCGAGTTGGCCCGCAAAAGAGGCTGTATCGACCTGGCTGGTGAGTTCGATTTCGTAGGCGTCATCTGAATCCGAGAGAGGACGACCGACATCGGGATTTTGAATTTGAAAACGCGACAAGCTTTGGTGCGACCAAGGTTCGTTTTCCTCGTGCGACTTGGCCTCTTTTAGCGGAGCTTGTGGCTTCACTGGAGGGGGAGCATTGCCGGTAGAAGAATGGTTGAGCTTGAGTTCGACAAAGCTCTCGTCTTCACCGGGATCAACTTGAGACGCATTGTCTTCGGGCACTTCACTTGAAAATTCATCGATGTCCTGGAAGCTATCCATGCTCCAATTCGAAGACTGATTCGGACCAGCAGAGGGCGGGACCCGCGCAGGCTCCTGCGGGGCATCGAACTCCTCGGTTGAAATGAGAGCCGTCTCATCGGGACCTGGCGCCTTCGTCTTTAAAGACTTGGGAGGCGGGGCCTTGGATTTTTGTTGCTCTTCCTTCAGCAGCGGGTCGGTGACGCTTTCTGGAAATTTTAAGAAGTGAGCTAAGCGTTGAGAGCGAGTTTTAGGCACCAGCTCGAGAACCAATTGTCTGAGGCTTTCCACGTCAAATGGCTTCTCTAGACGGCGATCGGCGCGCGAACGAAGAGCCGCGCCTTCGTCGAGTTCCATGAATGAACTCCACATTAAAACCACGGGAATGGAATTCAAATCGGCATCGTTTTTGAGATCCGTCGTGACTTCGTAACCATTTTTCTTCTGCAAAAGGACGTCGGCAAAGACGATATCGGGTAGAAAACTACGCGTGACTTCAACCACATCGACACCGGAATGAACCGATTTGACCTCGACGGCAAAATCCTGCAGCGCCAACTGCAAGACTTTTTTGATCGTGGTACTCTCATCCGCCAATAAGACGCGTAACGCCATATGAAAAGGTAACGATTTATGCACCTCGGAGTCAACAGCCATTGAACGATTGGGAATTTCAAAGTAATCGGTGCAGTATGAGGCCTGGCCCAGCATGAGTGTTGGCTTTTGGGGCCTAGCTAGGAGAATTTTTAAATCTATGGTCCACATCATTGACCGGTACATTTCAAAAATCTTCCTTAGCTTTTTTGCGGCTGGCCTCGTGGTTTTCGTCACACTTTTTGTGGCGATCGACTACATGACAAACCTCGCCCAATACAAGGCGCCCGGTGAAGCGGTGATTAAATATTACCTGCTGCTGGCGCCGACTCAGATTTATCAGATGATTCCTGTCGCCTGTTTAATGGGCACAATTTTTACACTCAGTCAGCTGGGACGAAGCAATGAGCTGGTCGCCCTCTTTAGCTCGGGAATGAGCCTAGCCCGGGTTTCGCTGCCGATCTTATTTTGGGTCGTGTCGATCTCATCGGTTGGCTTCTGGCTCAATGACCGCGTTTTTCCCATGATCAATCAACAAAAAAACTTTGTTCTCTATGTCGACATTCAAAAAAAGCCTGGGCTTTATTCGACGGTGAAAACCAATAAAATTTGGTATCGCTCAGGCAACGTGCTTTTTAATATTAAAACCCTGCAAGCAGACAAAGGGACCGCTCAGGGCCTCACCATGTATTTTTTTAACGGCGCCTGGCAGCTGATTCAAATGATCACGGCCGCCGACGTGAAGCTTCAAGGAGCTACTTGGCAATTATCGAGCGGCACGGTGACGTTATTCACCAAAAACTCGTCGGTTCCGATGGAGCAGGATTTTGCGAACAAGACGATTTCTGTCTCGGAAGATACCGCCGATATCGAGAAAAGTTCGCAGAGCAGCGAAACCTTTAGCGTCGCGGAACTCCGAAAGTTCATTGCCCGCAACAAGGATGCCGGTCTCGATACCCTTCGCTATGAAGTGGATTATTACGCGAAGTTCTCATTTGCCTTCGCTGCTTTTGTGATGTCCTTTCTCGGAATTCCCTTTAGCGTCACACGTCAAAGAGCTGGTGGGGCGGCGTTTAACGTCGGCGCCACCATAGTATTAGCGTTTGTTTATTGGTCAGCTTATAGCTCAGGAATTACCCTGGGACAGCACGGAGCCATCCCGCCTCTCATCGCCGTTTGGTTGCCAAATCTCGCGATGCTAGCCCTTTCCGTCGTCTTTTTGATGAGATTACGCCGGTAAGATTACACCGGTAAGGCGAGCCGCGGTTTTTCACAGGCGGCCGCGGTCATCGAACTCTGAGTTCTGGGCTGGAGCTTCGCTCTCGGGTTGCGGTCTGGAGCTCGGGATTTGGCTGTTCGGTTTGCCGCTCGGGGTACCGCCCTATGCTGTTGGCTTAATGCGTCGGTGCTTTGAGACTGAGTACCGCCCCGGGGCGGTACTCAGTCTAAGCGCTCGGTACCTTGCGGTTGGGCGGTACCCGACGGATCGCCCGTGGTTACACGGGTACCGCCCCGGGCGGTACCCCAACGACCGCGACGACCACCGCCCCGGGCGGTACCCCAACGACCGCGACGACCACTGCCCCGGGCGGTACCCCAACGACCGCAACAAACTGCGCCGGCTTTCAAAAACCCCCGGGGCGCCTATCCGCTAAGCACCCGCAAACATCCGAGTCTCGTCTGCAATCCTCACGGGCGGTGCGCCTCCGCTTTCGCTGCGAAGGTGCCGCG
>JAYTRM010000043.1:0-2341 GCA_043746165.1 Bdellovibrionales bacterium
GTCGACTGCATATTTTTTCGCGAGCGCGCCTACGCCCCGGTAGAATTCCATTAAAAATTCGCGAGGTGAGACGGTTTGCGGAAGCGCTAGCGTGATGACGGCGCTCAGGGCTCGGCCGTTCATGGCCGCAATATCGCTCAGGCATGAAGCGAGTGCTTTGTAACCCAGGTCGAAAATCGGGATCGTGCTGAGTTCAAAATGGATGCCTTCAACCATGGCATCGGAGCAAAAGAGCAAATCACCCGAGGTTGGTCTTTGCAAAACAGCGGCGTCGTCACCGATGCCAACCAAGGTGCGGAGGCTCGTCGGGGGTAGACAACTGTGCAGGGCTTGAATCATTTCTTGTTCTGTCACAGTTGAAGACTGCCACGGCTGAGCCTCACGTGACAAGTTGGCTGCAGGGTGGCTTCAGGGTGGCTTCAGGGTGGCCCGACAGCTTGTCTAGCAGCTCGCATGACTGCTTGCGTGATGGGCCTTGAATTGACTTTTTTAAAATGCAGCATCAACGTGCCCGGATCATGAATATTCAAGAAGTCTTTCGCATCGACACTCCCATTACCCCGCTCAAGTCCTGGCTGAGTGAAGCCGAGGCGGCAGGTCTGCCTGAACCAACTGCAATGACGCTCGCAACGGTGGGCAAAAACCAGCGTCCGAGCGCGCGAACCGTGCTCTTTAAGGGTATTTCAAATTCCGCAAGTGGACGAGAGGGGATTCAATTTCATACCCATTACGAGAGCCGAAAGTCGCGCGAGCTTTCTGAAAATTCTTGGGCCGCGACGGTTTTTTTCTGGCCGCAGATGAAGCGGCAGATTCGCCTCGAAGGTCGTGTTGAGCGTTTGTCAAAAGTAGAGTCGGATCGTTACTTCGAGAGCCGCCCGCGCGGCAGCCAAATTGGCGCATGGTCTTCGCCGCAAAGTCAAAAAATCGGCGGACGCGAAGAGCTGATGGCGAAAGTCGCTGAGACCGAAAGGCGCTTCGAAGGGAAAGCCGTGCCGAGGCCAGAAAACTGGGGTGGCTGGCTGCTTGTGCCTGAGGCCATCGAGTTTTGGCAAGCGGGCGAGTTTCGCTTGCATGACCGCGCTTTGTTCAGTTGGGACGGTCAGAGGTGGCACTGCTCGCGGCTTGCGCCTTAACGTTCTTCCAACCGAAGTATCCCTGAAGTTCAAAAGTTACCGAGGGGTCGCTGTAGAAATCGGCAAAGATTCGCGCCGACTTCTTCATTTCGTCCCACCTGAGATCGGGCGTAAGGTGCAATTTGAGTGAACGGCCCTTCGGGTAGAGATGATAGATGGGCATTTTGAGCTGGTGAAAGCGCGCTCCCTGGCAAAACAGGCGATACCCGAGCTCGCAATCTTCAAACCCATAAGTATTAAACTCAGGGCGGAAAATTCCGGTTTTTTCTAGCCACTCGCGCTTCACTGCCAGCGAATGAGTGCAAACATATTTCCACGGTGCAGGACTCATATTCCAGTCGCGAAGTCGGTAAAACTTTCGCCAATAGTAATTATCTGTTTGAATTTCATTGGCTTGCGGCACGTGCCTGTCGATGACTCGCTCTGAGCCATGACCGTTTAAAAACACTCGCCGCCCTTGCACGACATCGGCGGTCTCAAGGGCCCGGGTAAATTCGCTAAGCTGCTCGGGGCTCACGACCATGTCTGAGTCTAGAAATAAAATATTTTTTCCTCGGCAGAGGCGTATTCCTTGATTGCGCGCGCGAGCGGCGCCATGAACTGCCCTGTCCGGCCTTCTTTCGATTCGCGACCAGTTAATCTTTACTCGCGAATCTGCGAACTCCGTTCCCAGTTGCTCGCTGAGCGGGACCTGGCACCCGTCGTCAATAACCAGAATCTCATAACTGTGCGGATTTAATTTTTGCGCCAGCAAGCCCTGCAAAACGCAGCGAAGGTAATCGACTGAACCAGAGCACGGAACGATGACCGACCATTCAAGTGAGTCGGGGAGCGGAGTCCAATGCGGCCCGCGCAAGAGATCCGGATTTAAAAGAGTTTGTAATCTGGAAAAGTGCAGGTAGCGTGAAACGCTGATCCAGTTTTTTTGGCGAAAGCATTCGCTCCAGTAATGAGGTGAAAACCAGACCCGCAGCCGGGTGAGTGCTCTCAGCGTGGGGCCTGGCAGACGCTGGCCCAAATGACGAAGGTTTCCTTGCTCGAGAAGCGGCGCTAGAAATTTCCCGAAAGCATTCACGAGCAAAGCCGGCCAATAGTGGGGGCTGCGGGCGAGAGCTAAAACGAGAGAAAGTGACATTCGTGGACCCCGCTCAATCTTTTGGGCTTGCCGCCTCGCACCTTCGTGCTCGATTGTCCGCTGCCAAAAGTGC
>JAYTRM010000044.1:0-5600 GCA_043746165.1 Bdellovibrionales bacterium
AAAGCCTAAGATCCGTCTGGTTTTGTACTCGACCATGAGTGTGACTGAGAGAGGCTTACATTTGGTGTGCTCAAATGTCTCTAAGTCGTCAAACTCAACTTCGAGTGCTTTTGGAGCAGCCAGGTTTTGTTGCTCGAGGCGAGCCGCGGCTGATTGCGCCAGAAAACGAAACTTTCGCACCACTGTTTTGACATTGATGCCCAGCACTCGAGCGGTCTCGCGTTGGGATACGCCCGCACACAAGAGCTTACCAATCACCGTGTTGAGCTTGCGCTTTTTCTGACCCGACAGTGGGCTCACCGAGGCGGCTGAGAAGCTTTTTTTGCAAGCAAAGCACCAGTATCTGGTCAGATGTTGACCATCGGATTTACGGTAGTAGCTTCCGCATTTCCGGATTGTTCGGGAAGCGGATGAGGGATTTCGTTGGGTCAGGCAATATGGGCATTTGAGCTTCATGCCACGCTTGCAGAGAGAGAGTCGCGCCAGCAGCCTACCTAACCTCGGGCCACAGCCTCATGGGGCAGTTTCAGAAAGCTTTGTCATCAGTTGTTAACACTAACGGTACCAATTGAAAACTGCGGCAAGCCCTGATGTTATAATGAGGTAAGGGAGGGTTGCATGCCTCGCGCGTGGAAAGTTCTGTCGTCCAAAGAGCTCTTTAAAACCGGTGTTTTTCGATTTCGTAGCGATACCTGTGAGCTTCCCGACGGGCGGGTCATGCCCAACTATTACGTTCTTGAGTTTCCCGACTGGGTCAATATCGTTCCAGTAACAGAAGATGGTAAGATCGTTTTAGTCGAACAGTATCGGCAAGCGGCAGGAGATACGTTTATCGAAATCCCTGGAGGCTCGATGGATCCGCGAACCGGTGAAGACGCCAAACGTGCGGCCTTGCGCGAGCTTGTTGAAGAGACCGGTTACGTTCCTGACGATTTGCGCCTCATTGGGGTTCATCATCCCAACCCAGCGATGCAGGCAAACAAGATGCACACTTACATCGGCTATGGCTGCAGGCCGCTCGAGAAACAAAATCTCGATCCCTTCGAGGACATCACGGTAGTGGTCAAAGAAATTCCAGAGGTCATCGATATGATTCTCACCGGTGGAATCACACACTCGATCGTCATCGCTTCATTGCTGTTTGCTTTGCCGGTGCTGGGGTTTAGCCTTCCGCGGAAATAGCCACTTCCCGCGCAATGTCAAACTCAGAAACTGCCCCCTTACTGTGTTGCCTACGAAGGTGGAAATTCGAGAGCAATTCTTCACTGTTTACCTAGACCCTGGCGCCTTGGATCTGACAAGCGGAGATTTCCCTCGCAAGCGCCGTCATTTGATCGATAATCTGCAACACGCTAAGGGGTCAGTTTCCGAAGTCCTAAAGCGAGAAATCTGAAATCCGTGCCGCTGGCACCTGGACCTGTTCCCGGCCGGAGTGGCAGGAATCGAAGAAAATCATCTCGATCTCGGGAATTCGCGCGGCGATCTGGTTGATGTTGTAAGGCTCATTTTCAAAAAGCCAAATTTTTGCAAAGCGCGTCTGTGCTGCGATTTCAGCCAAGTGATCAACCTTAAATTGCGCGTCGTCCAGTGCCGCGTGAGGCTTAAGAGCTAGCGTGACGCCAGCGGCATCAATCGGAAAACCGTGATTGCGAAGTGATTTGAGGGTTCCCTCGAGCATATTGGGCTCATCGCGGCCGCTCAGATAAAGAATTTCTGTGCCTGCCGACTGGAGCTGGCGCACGAAACTGGCCGCACCTTTGTGCGGTTCGTCGTGCGACAGAAACTCACTCGCGAAAAACTTACCTGACCAGTACGAGCGCAGAGCCTTGACGACCGATTGATCAGCCGTAAATCCTGCGCGTTCGAGCGGCTCAGCGAGACCCCAATCTTTAGCGTGATTGGCGAAGCCAGCAAGTATTTGGCACTCCTGAGGGAAAAGTTGGCGGTGTTCGGACTGCCCAATGAAAGAACGAACGATTTCAAGAGTACGTGGGCTCAGATCAAAGACTGTCGAATCTAAATCAAAAACCGCAAGTGCGGGCTGCCGGAGGCTTGAGAGCCTCAGCGCTTGATCAACGATGGAGCGAAGGACCGACATTTAAATCAACTCGGGAGCAACCGTGCCAGTGCCCTCAGCAACCGCGCTCGTGCGTTCAGTAACCGGCGAAACCCTATTTGATTTTGGGAACTTCTCGAGGTTCGCGAGGTAATTCTTGGTCGCCAGCGGTATCGCGTGCCACATTCGGGCCGCTAGAATCATTCCAAGAATCGTAAATGGAATCAAAAACATCGGCCAAAACAACCAGCTCTTAGTCGTCAGGTAGCCAAGGCTGATCGATTGAAGTCCTGTGCCGAGATAAACGAAACCGTCGGTGATGCCAGAGGCGGTCGCCGTCGCTTTTCGACCTCCAAAATCAGCAGAAGCCGTACCGGACATAATCGCGTGGACGGCAATGCCGGCAAATGCAATGAGCACTGCGCATATTCCAACGCCGATGGGTGACCTAAACAAAATGGCGGCCATTGTGACCGTTAAAATCAGCATCGCACCATTCATGATACCGGCCGGAGGTCCACGCCGAGATTGAAAGATTCCATCAGACATCCAACCGACGACGAAGCCGCCAGCGATTCCCGAAAGACACAATAAGAGTCCCCAGTTGTCATGAAAAAATTCGGCACCAGTCTGTGGAACTTCTTTAGAGAAAATGAAGTACCATTGCAAGACGCCATTGCGAATCACGCCGGTCGTGAACTCAATCGCAGCAACCGTCAAGAGCACCGGGCTCGTGAAAATTCGTTTGAGCAACTCAAGCATGGTGAAGTTCTTGTGCATTTCGCCAGACGAAGCATCGTGCGTGTCGAAGTCATTAAAATTAGCTTGCGATGGAGTGTCTTTCAGGAGAACGGCATCAATCAACGCCCAGACAATGAGAATGATCGCGGGAATAAAGAACACTAACCAAACGGCGTCTTTTGTCTGGGAGCCCGAATCAATTGCGAAGACGGTACGAATCAAAGATTGAATTCCGTTGAGCGGATGGCCTGGCTTAAGTGCACCGGCGTCTGCGATCGCCTGGCCCCAATCGAATGCGAAGTACACGCCAAATGAAATCAGGGTGCCGAAGATCGCGCCGAAAACACCGCGTTCGCGAACGTGGAACCAGTAAGACTTGACCTTGATGATTGAGACGGCACCGTAGCTCTGAAAAAACATGTTGATTCCGTAAAGCGTGGAAAATGCGATCACCATGTTGCCACTGTACTTGCCATTGAGTATCAGATAAGTCAGTACGCCCATCAAAATATTGGCAAGACTGGCTCCCAGTGTGGCGATTAACATGCCCCGCTTGCCGCCGATTTTGTCGACCAGTGGTCCGTTGAGCAAAAACGAAAATCCGTAGACGAGAGTTCCGACGCCAAAAATGATCCCGAAGCTCTCTTTCGACATTCCCGAGCCAAGCGCATTTTTGACGACGTTTAAGTTGTAGCGGGCCATGTAAAGAAACGCATAAGACATGCCGAGCGGAAACCAGTTGATAAACCGGCGCCACATAAACGCCCGGCTGTGTTTCAGAGGATTCGTTCTAAAATACAACACGATGACGGCCAACATGGCCGCTGAGACGATAGCAATATCCAAGTTCGATTGACTAAGTCCAAGCACGGTCCCCTCCGCGGCCATTGTGAAAGCCTGTGCGTTGTAGCCGAGCTTGGCGCTGTTGGCAAGGTTAGGCGGTACGGGAGTGCTGCCTGACAGTTCGACACCTCGATGGAAGATTTTTGTCGAGGCTTACTTAAGGTCTAGGAAGAGCGATCAAGAGTTCGACGCTTTACTCTAACAAGCCGTCTCAAATATCACCTAACTACACAAATAGACTTAGGTTCTTCAGAGCTTGCTGTCCCGCGCCGATGGGTCAAGGGGATGCTATTTTGAGTCCAAGATCTTAAGTTTTCGAGATTGGGAGTGCCATGAGAGCTCGATTCGCAAGCCAAACAGAAATAAAACAATCGCGGCAATCGCAGATTCGTCCGTGCATCAGCATCATGAGCCTGGTCGTTTTAGTGGTGACTCTCCTTGCTTGCGACTCACAGAACTTCGGCCAAACGGCTCAGAACCAGGCTTTCTCGCAAACTCCGACCTACTCAAACAAAATCGATGTTTTATGGGTCGTTGACACCAGCGGAAACATGACCGCCAACCAGCAAGCCGTGGTCGCGCAGATCCCCAGTTTCATCAACTCTCTCAATCAAACGGGGCTTGATTACCAAATAGCTGTCACGACCATGGATATGAGCGCGCAGGGCGATCAGGGAAAATTTCTCAGTGCCAGCGGGCCCGCGGTCCTGACCGATGTCACTCCCAACATGGGCCAACTTTTGAGCAGCCGTATTTTTGTTGGCGATTATGCCTGGCATCCGCTCACGCGTGGACTTCAAGCGATGCAAGCGGCGTTGAGTGCTCCGAATTCGACCGTTAACCCTGGTTTTATTCGCACCAATTCGCTGCTCGTGGTGATTTTTGTCACGGCCAGCAATGATCAGTCGCCTGCGGCGGATTACACCGCCTGGCTGAACCAGCTCAAGCCACCCACGCAATTTGGCCAGATGACATGGGTCGCGCAATTTATGGGCGTCATGCCGGGCGATCCGAATTGTCAGACGACGACTTGGCAGTACAATTCGCCTGGCACGGCGTACATCGCTCTGGCCAGTGCATCCGGCGGGGCTGCAGTTTCGATTTGCAGCGGAAATTTGAGCTCCGCCATGACCAACGTCGGCCAGCAACTCTTGAGTCTTGCTACAGCTTACCCGCTCGCGCAGTTGCCAAATCCGAATTCGATCTCGGTAGTGGTCAATGGCACGAAGGTCGCAAACGATGCAACCAACGGATGGACGTACGTTAAGGCGTCGAATTCGATTCAATTTCACGGCACTGCAATTCCTCCTGCAGGCGCCTCGATAGTCGTCAACTTCCAACCGGGAAGCGCGGCTTGATATGAAGAGCACAACGATGGGATTATCAATGTCATTCACTAGCAGACTCGCGATCGGCACTTTTGCGATCTTTTCACTGGCTTCCCAACTTGCTGTCGCCAAGACCCAGACCGGAGATTCCGGTGTGGAAAAAGAACTGCGCTTTCAAGAGGGCGATGAGTCCGGAAATGAAATTAAGGCCCTCAAAACAGAGTTGCTTGTCACAAGCTCTGAAAAGAAAGCCCTGGCCCAGCTGCTCAGATTAGAGCAGAAATATGCTGGTAGCCGCATGGAGCCTGAGATTCTTTTTCGCTTGGCCGAACTTTACATGCGGCGGGCGCGCTCAGAGCGGTTCTTTGAGGTTCACCGTGGCGATAGACAAATCATGTCGTTCGCACCTGAAGAGGTCAAAGGCGCTTCGGAGTCGAACGAAATTCGCAAAGCCATCGCTTACTACGACCGTATCACAGGACAGTTCCCGCATTTTCGCATGATGGATGTGGTCGAGTTCAATACAGGCTACGCTTATCAACAATTGGGACAAGATCAGGCCGCTGAGGCCCACTTTCGTCGTTTGATCACAGATCACGGAAGTTCAAACTTGGTTCCCGACAGTTACCTTG
>JAYTRM010000045.1:0-5385 GCA_043746165.1 Bdellovibrionales bacterium
CATTGTCAAACGGTTATCAACGCCGAGGAATCCGGTCCATCAAATGCCGGTCTAGCGAGCTGCTTCAAGAAGAGTGTGAAGAATCAACCATTACACCTACTCCTGCCGCTATACCGACGGCGACCGTAAGCACGTAATCTAGCAAAAGAGCAGCGGCCGCTAAAACCCCGGCAAAATCGCCCAGATTCTCGCGAGCAACGGTGTAAGACCCACCGCCGTTCGGGTAAGCTTGGATTGTCTGCCTATAAGAAACGAAAACTACTGAAAGCAAAATGACAATCGCGACGCTAATAGGAACGAGAAAATTGAGGCCGACGACTCCGAGCGGTAAGAGGACGGTTAAGGCTGCTTCAGGCCCGTAGGCACTCGAAGACAAAGCATCAAGACCCAGCATGGGGATACCGGCGAGGGTGCCGACCTTTTGCCCGTCTTCTTCTATGTTTGAGAGCTGACGGCCCAAAAGGTAATCGAGAATTCTCATGCGGTACCCTCATCGCTATTGATAAAATATCTTGCTCGATTACTATCATGGTCAATCAGTAATCGGAGGTTAGATTGCGATTTTTGCTTAATTTAACGATCAATTTGGTTGGTCATTTAGCTGGCGTGCTCATCGCGAGTCAGTTTGCGCTTCAATTCGCACACGCTGAAGTCGGCGTTTCCGAAACTGAGATACGCATCGGTTCGACCTGCGACATGTCCGGTGGCATTGCTAAAATCGGTCAGAGCTTCACCGATGGCGCGCGGGTTTATTATGATTTGGCTAACTCCGCAGGCGGCGTGGCGGGGAGAAAGATTAACTTTTTACCAAAAGATGATGGCTATCAGCCCGCGCGGGCCGTGGATAACGTCAAGCATCTGATTGAAAACGATAAAGTCTTTGCGCTCGTGAGCAGCATCGGTACTCCCGTTCTCCAGGCGATCATGCCGCAGATTGAAAGCAGCGGGCTATTGCTCTTGTTTTCGGGATCGGGCGGCACCATCGCCTACCCGGATCCGCCGAAGAAAAATATTTTTCAAGTTGGGTTGAGTTATTCTGGCGAAGCGACGAACTTAATTCGCTTTGCGGTCGATCGTCTGAAACTGAAATCCATTGGCGTATTTTATCAAGATGACGCATTTGGCATTGCCGGTCGTTCGGGGGTCGAGAAAACCTTAGCCGAACATCAACTTAAAATAGAAGGCTTAGGAACCTATCAACGCAATTCGAGCGAAGTTGATGCCGCCGTCGAGGCGATGAAAGCGGCCAATCCGAAGGCCGTGTATTTACAGGCCGTTGGCAAGCCTGCAATAGAGTTTATCAAAAAATGCCTGGCAAAAAACTTTAAGCCGGTTTTTCTCGGCTCTTCGGCGCTCGGCGGAATCGGCGTCAAAGAAGAACTGGCTGGCCAACCGGTTGAAATTTATATTTCAGACGTGGTGCCGCCGGTAGACCGAAAAATCCCCCTCATGCAACGCTTCAATAAAGACATGGCGAGTGCTGGAAAGTCGAGTAATGCCTTTTCACTTCATGGCTATCTTGGGGCTCTACTCTTTGTCGCAGCGGCCAAACGGGTGGGCAAAAATCTGACCCGTGGTTCGCTGGTCGACGCGCTCGAGAAAATGCACGATTTTGATCTCGGAGGCGTCAAAGTCGATTTTAGCCCCAATAAACACGTTGGCCTGAACAGCAGTTTTATTTTTCATTTGGTGAACGGTGAGTTGACCCCGGTCGATTAACTGATGTTGTCGACCTTTGCAGCTGACTAAAATCTAGTCAATTACAGATTCCCAAAACCCTCGAAACGCCACTTCGCCGGTACTTGCTTTGCACCCTTACATGTCGGGGTGATTTTCGGTGAAAGATGCTTTGGCCATCATTTTCTTGGGTTCAGTTCTGATGCTGCCGCGCTCGGCCAATGCGCGATTATCGACACTCGGGTGCGAGCAGACGAATACCCTCTCGAACTTGGTTCAAAGCAAAAATGCAATTCAAAATGTGATTTCACCCGGTGAACTCAAATTAGATAAAGACTATCTCGACCTGATCAAAAATCCGACTCCGCGCCAGCTCGAGTGCCGCAAAAAAGTTCCGGCAAGTCCGTCACGGATTGTGATCGGCATCGAAGGATTTACCGCTTACAGCCAGAGTGCCATGCACTACTACCGAGCCCATCCGACCGGTAAGGCTCTGACCTCTGACGGTTCTCTGATTCACACCATGATTCATAAGAGCGTGCAGAAAGTTGCAGGAGTTTATTGGGATTACTTTCCAGAAACAGATGTCAACAGTGAGAGATCAACCGGCGATGCCATTCGCTGTGCTTACGAATACGCTTCAAAAGCTTACCTGGCAAAAGATGGAAGCAAGCGGAAGGTTTACTCTTCGATTACAATCATGGGCTATAGTTTCGGCGCTGATTCAGCGACAATGGCGGTTGAGTCGCTCAGCCACTTAGGATTAGCGGTTGATCTTGTGGCGACGGTCGATCCCATCAAGAAGCCGCACCGGGTCTTTTGGGATCCAGACCATTATACCAAGCCCGACAACGTTAAGAGCTGGATCAATTTTCATCAGACTGAAGACCCCGTTTTTCTTTTGCGCGGATATTCCGTACCAGGAGCAGACAACGTGCTCATTTCTGGTTATTCCCATGCAAATGCCAACGCGCTGACGAAGAGTCCCGAACTGCAAAAGCGCTTAGCTAGCGAAATCTTGAAACTTCCGACCTGTCGAAAAACTTATTCGAGCACCTCAAATACAGCTGCGCCTGGGGAGTGTGCCACTGGCAGTTGAACGCGGACTTAAGGCTTGCTAGGCAAAGACGATAGTTTTTGTTCCAGCTCCGTCATTGGTTTGCTCTCAACCGGATTCCCCTGGAACTCCGGCGAGCTGGTCATCGTTATTTTCTTCACCGTGCGGCCGACTTTTCGATTGTGATTCCTTTAGAACTTCGAAAGTCAGAACAAACCCTTGGTTCGATCGAGTCTCTTCGCTCGCGAGATTTATTGAAATCTGGATTTACGACTCAAGATGTTCAGTCTTTTCTCTGCGTCTCAAAAGCCACCGCGACACGACGTTTGGATGAAGCTTTAAGCCGTAAGCTGATCGAGAAATCAGGACGGGGAAAAGCTGTTCGCTACCGTTTTATATGACTGCGCCGGAGGCTCAGGACCATTCTGACTCTCGCGCCAGTGCGTGTGGCGAGACGTACCTTCTGGGGGCCGAGGAAGACTGTCATTTTTTTTGACAGTCGAGAAACGTTTTCAACCCACTCACTCCGTGGCAGAAATTTCACGGACCTTTTGTTAGAGTGCGCTATCGTTTATGCAACGTCTGGAGTCTCATCATGAATATGATTCTTCTCAGTGTTTTTTTCTTGGCCCTGCCGAGACCTGTTTTTGCCGACACGATCAACTGGGACGCACATGGAGTCTGTGAAGTTTACAGAGGCGGAAGAATTATTGGACGTGCCGACAATGAACAGTGTCGTCAGATTGAGGGCAGCAATTTCAATTGGGATCGGACCGGTACCTGCTACGAATGGACTCCGGGGGGCGTTAAAATTGGTCGCGGCGATATTGAAGATTGCCGTCAGGGAGCAGGAAGTCACTACAGATTTGACGACAGCGGCGCGTGCTACGAGTTAACTGCGACTAACGTCAAGATTCAGATGGTGAGAAGTCACTACTGCACCGACGACGGCGGTGGTTTCAATCAAGACCCGTTGGGCCCGAGAGATTTGCCCGGTGGAGCGCTCGATGGTCAGGATGACGGCAATGAAGATGGAACAATTCAGCCCGATGTTCCGGCACCAATCGCGATCCAGCCGCCACCAACGCTGCCTTTGCGTCCGCGCCCCGCGGGTCCGCTGAGAACCGGTTACAATTGGTCGGATAAAAATCACACGATGTGCGTTCTTTATTCGAGCAGTGGCTATGCCCTGCACATGGCACCGCCACTCAGCTGTAAAAAATAATCTTGCGATACCCAGTGGCGTGAATTGGAAGTCACCGCTCTTCCGATGCTGTTGTGACTTCGCCTTTGACGTCAGGGTGAATTAAAGCCAAGCTCAACCAATGTTGATGAGAAAGATTGCATTGGGCCTGGGATTTTTACTAGCCCTAGCCATTATTTTTCTGCCGCGAGTTTGGGAGCCCGAGCTTCGCTGGCAAAATCGCCATGTGGTCACAGGCCCATTGCTTCAACTTCGTGCAGGCGATCCGCCTTTTGCCAAAAGCGTAGACGGAGAAGTTCCGATCGATTTTGACCTCAAGTTGAAGTTCAAAATTTCAAAGTTAGGGAGCGGAACCTTACTTCGGCTCGGGGCGCGCCCCAAAATTGTCAAAATTAAAGAAGAGGAAAGCGCGCTCACTTTAGTTTTCGAAGATCGCCAAATTGCTACAATTGCTATGCGTGATCTTAGCCCTAATGTCGATTATACCTTGAATCTTAGTTTCCGCGACCATGCTGACTGGATCGGAGATCTTAGCCCGGCGGGTAGCAACGATAACGTCACAGCGCCCCTCCACACCGAGGGCTTTACGCAGAAACACCACCTAATCTATCGTGATACGAAGAGCAATTTCAACCTGAACGAAATCGCAATCGGCGGCGATCAAAAAGATAGCAAATTTTTTTCGGGAAGTGTTCAGATCGCGGATTTTCAGATTACCTTTGCCCGCGAGAGCGCGATTTGGGCCCACTTCATTCAGCCTTTAAGAATTTTTGCAATCTTTGCTTGCGTTGCGCTTTTTGTTTTGCTCTTACGCTCCTTCGATTCGCGATTCGATCTCGCCAGCGTGCGAGAGAAATCTCGGTTGGCGACGACAATCATCATCGTCGGATTTTCTTTAGCCGTCATTTATCACTTCGTTCGCGGCTTTTACTATGGCTCGCCTTATCCTGAAAATTCTTACTTATTCCTTCCAGGATTTCAATTTGGTGATTACGCAGGAGACCGACGTCTCGTTGCAGATCTCAATCCCTATCATGGACCCGGCAATTATCCGCCGCTCATGTATCTGGCGACTTATCCTTGGACTCTGATCGGCAACCTTCACGTCGAAGTCATGACGATGAGTTTGCTATTTCTCATCTCTTTTATAGCGCTCGGTATGTGGATCAATCCCGAGCAATCGCGGCTAGAGGCCTTCCGAACCTCGTTCGTTCTCACGATCATGAGTTATCCCATACAGCTCTTGATTGACCGCGCTAATCTCGATATGTTGATGCTGCCAATTCTTTTCTGGGGCTTGATTGAAATTCGGCGTCGAAACGAGTTTCGTGCAACGGTTGCCATTGCCGTGACCGCCGCCATGAAGTTAATACCACTTGTTTATCTCGCCTTGCTTTTTCATAGAGGGCAAACACGAGCATTTATGAGACAGATCGGGCTTGCGCTG
>JAYTRM010000046.1:0-6465 GCA_043746165.1 Bdellovibrionales bacterium
GTGTTGGCTTGGAACCAGACTTTCAAAGATGCCCTTGGCCGAAAAGATGACGTCGTTGTACTCGATGAGTCAAAGCAAGTTTCACTTTCGGATCCGACTGCAAACGTGATCGCTTACTACGACGCTCGCGCTGGTGGCGGCCTTCTCGGCGTAGCTCAAGGAGTCGTCGACCCCCGCACCGGAGAAAAAGTTAGCTCTCGTGCGACGATTTACGGCGACGGCATCCGTTATGAGCAGGGTCGCATTGATGAGATGATCACCATGCTGTCGCAGAATTCAGATCTAGCCATACAGATGAACTATTTCAAAGTTCCGAAGTCCCCGCAAAACGCTATCAAGAGCCCGTACCATGCCGGTGAATACGACCCGAAGTCGTCGGGGCTTACTAACCAGTTAAAGCTTGCGGGCTTCCATCTCAAGAATGTCACGTCTAATGGAGCCATTGGCAACAAAGGCAGAAAAACGGGCGCGCTGATTCCGCCAGCGACCTTACAAGACGTGTACAAGTCGGCGGGCATTCGCCCGAAGGCTATGAGCACGAAGTCGCTCTTGCCAACGGGCCTAGCAATGTCGCCTCGCTCGAGCGATCCTGCTTATTTGCAAGGAAACAAGATTGCCGATTCGCGGCTGAAGTCGCTGATGACCAACCACCCCGATCTCTTTAAAATTCCCGATATCGATCTTCTTGGTGGAATCGAAGCTCCCGTGCAGATACCCGAAGATAGTCCTCTGAATAACTATAAAAATCTTGGTGGCATGCAGTATGTGTTGATGCTCAAAGAAATTCAGAAAATTGAACGCGAAGGTTTTTTGCGTCAAAACAACGCCGGTGTTCACGGCTCGGAGCTCGTCGACGACGCATCGATTCGTTTTCTGATTCGCGAGGCCCGTCGTGCGAAAACGCCGCAGGATTTAGTGAACGAAAAGCAAGATCTTAAAAATCGTCTCGCAAAGCAGATTTTTTACATAACACTTCTCCACGAGATGGGCCATACCTTTGGGCTTCGCCACAATTTCATGGGCAGTGCTGATCAAAAGCATTATCCGCCCGAATGGAGCGCGCTTAAAGCTCGCCTCGATGCTAAAGAGCCGGGCATCACCGATGATGATCTGGTGCCTTATGCTTCTTCGTCTATCATGGACTACATGGACTTCTTTGAGCAGCAAGCGGGTCTAGCGCCCTATGACAAAGCTGCAATTAAATACGGCTACCGTCGGTCGCTCGATCGCGAGCAAGATCCGATCGTTCATCAGGGCTTTTTGTTTTGCACGGATGAGCAAGTTCTTTCTGATCTTCGCTGTCAGCGCTTTGACCGGGGGGCAACACTTTCTGAAATCGTCGAAAACACGACGAAAAAGTATCAGCAAAATTGGGTACTCACTCACGTGCGTGATGGCCGCGAAAGCTTTGAACATGCCGAGAGAAGCCTCATCACGCGCAATCTCATGAACGTTTTTTTGCCGATGCGGCTGGTCTTTGATGAAATGCAGTTTTCGCTTATGACCGCTTCACCCTCAAGTACCGCGGCAAGTTCAACTAGCTGTCCTTTCGAGTTCTGGCAAGATTCAATCAACAAAAATGAAATGGTCAATATCTGCGATGGCGCCGCACTGCCGAGTCACGGCATTGATCCAACGGACCTCAGCACGTTTGGCCGCGCCGTCGATCCTGGAATCAATTCGCGAGATCTCACTCCCTACGGAATGGCCGATTTGCTGCGGGCCTCGACGCTTGTGCAAAAGTTCTTTGGCGATGTTATCGGTTCTTTTGAGCCGGGGTATTATCTTGCTGATCCATCGTCTACAGATTTGGTCGGCAACTTGGCACTGACGCCGATGGCGTACCGACTCCCGCCGGGTGCATCGAAAGCCGATTACCTTCGCGCCTTTATTAATGACCAGACTAAGGGGCAACTCGCTGCCGACAAAGTCGATTCGATCGTGACACAAAACCTCAACAACGTACTTTTTGTTCCGTTTGGGACGCGCGGTAAACCATATATGTCGGTGTGGACTGAAAAGGGCGGTCACTACCAGTTGCAAATAGCCGGTAGTATTTTTGATAAACTCGCAGCTGTCTACGCACTTGGACTATCGGGTTTCGGTATTCCGAAATACGAAAATTCAGGCATGGTGACCAATGCTTACCTTTACCAATTCAGTCGCGGCTTCATGTCTAGCATTTTTCACGACATGATAATTAGCGACAACGTGACGTTGCATTCGGCCATGAACTTCAAACTTGATGGGGGTCAGTCGATCGTCGCGACGATTCCGGCTAAGCTCGACCAAAACATCCAAGAGAGCGCTGTCCTGATCGGCCTTACGTCTCTCGTCAGCGATCTCGACATGTCTTTCCAGGATAAGTTGCAGCTTTGCGCACTGGGCGATCCATCGTGTGCGAATCCCGTTGGTTTTCCTTCGGTGCAGGCGCTTAGTTCGTCCCTCAACAAAACTTATCTCGCCATCCAGACGCCACAAGGTGATTCGATTTCGTATGACCTCGTCAAAAACTTGGCGGCGGCTTCAAAGAATTCCACAACCTTTATCAATGCTTTACGAACGAGCGATACGACGAGGCAAAATGACCTCAGTCTTCTCAAAAATTCTTCAGATACTCGGTTGCGGGTTCTTCGCAATCTCACCTTGCTCACGGCTGATGATCTCAAGGTTTCGGGGCTGACTCAGGACGATCTCAAGGCGATTCATAACTTCGTTACGATTCCGGGTCCAAATGACGCTCCGACAGGAGTTTCGGCGCTGTCAGAATTGGTCTCGGTTCTGGCGCAGGGGCCGGCCGCGGATATTCAAGCCTACGCGGCCATCGCGCAAAAGGTTCTCGATGATGGAAACGATGCCGTGAAGCGCTCATCTGATGCGGTCACCAAAAAACTGGCGGCTGTTACGATGATGGAAATAAAAACGCCACCGGCCTGCCCGGAAGGTCCGATGAGACCCAATCAAGCAGCAGCCCCAGCACCAGGCGCTACGCCTTCACAACCAGCCCCAATTGCCCTCGTCCCGGTCACTCCGGCAGACGCGAGCGCGGGCCAAAAACCGGCGGTAGGCGCTGCAAACTCGGGTGCGGCGGCTTCACCACTTGATAGTTGCGTGAACTCTGATGGGGCGCTCGCGCCAACAACGCTGCAACAGATCGCCACGGACGTTAACGGATTAAACGCGCTTGTCATCGGTGTTGCGGGTAATGAAGTGAACATTATGATAGCGCCGGTTATTATTAAGAGAACGAGTGATGACGAATCCAAAAAAGAACTTATCGTCGACTACATTCAGAATATTATTCGCTTGCTTGCCCACTACTAGGAACTGCTGTGAGCGACGGTAAACAGTCGATTCGAAAAGGAGCGGAGGGATTTGAAACCTTCTACTCCGGTCTCTACGGTGATCGGTGGGCCTCATTACGCTACGCACTCTTGCGACCGGTAAAGCAAGTTGCGCGAGCGAATTCTTACGCCGATGCTTCCTGGATTCGGCACAAGCTAAAGCCAGACGCAACAGTCGAGATCGAGTGCGAGCGAGTTCAGGCACTCGCCGAGCGCGAGCAATTCCAGATCGAGCGAGATGCTAACGGATTAAGTGACTTTTACGTTCTTGATCCAGCGTCGATTTACGCGGCTAGCGCCCTTGAAGTGAGGAGTGGAGACGACGTACTCGATCTCTGTGCGGCTCCGGGCGGAAAAAGTTTAATCCTTGCGCAGGCGATTCAAGATTCGGGCAGGTTAACCTGCAACGAGATGTCGCAAGCTCGGCGCTCGCGCCTGCATGCGGTTTTGCGCCAGTACCTTCCGCAAGATCTTTTGCAACGGGTGCAGGTCACGGGCCACGACGGTTCTCGCTGGTGCCTCCACGAAGTCGAGGCCTACGACCGCATTTTGCTCGACGCGCCTTGCTCAGGCGAGCGCCACCTTCTACTGCCGCAAAATAAATCCGAACTGAACCAATGGTCACCCGCTCGCTCTAAAAATCTCGCGGTGAGGCAGTACGCACTGCTAACAAGTGCTCTGCAAGTTTTGCGACCTGGCGGGCGGCTTGTTTATTCAACCTGTTCAATTTCGAACCTCGAAAATGACGCTGTCATCGCTCGACTAGAAAAAAAACGCAGTGGTGAATTTACGATTCTGCGTAAGGCATTTAATCTCGGTCAGTCCACGGAATTCGGTTGGGCGATTCTTCCAGATCATGGTGGTTACGGACCGATTTACTTTTCGATTATTGAAAAGATTTAATGTCTCTTATTAAAAAGATTCGGTGTCTCAATTCGAGACGTCGAACTTCGAGTCGCGAAAAGACAATCGACAAAAATGCTTTAAATACCAGTGACGCCAGGTAAATCTCGCGGGCGCCCGAAAGTGTCGGTTACTTCCTCGACGATGACTTTTCACATTGAGACGAAGGTGAGCGCGGTGGCTGAGATGGCGACACTTGTCTTGGCCTTCGTCATGCAATGGATGCAATGGATGCAATGTGATGAAGACAAGTCGTGCTCCTAAACCGCACCTTTGTATTTTGGCGTGAGGCTCTACAAAACAACTCGACCTTCCGATAGGTGGTCATATGGCAGGCAAAGAACTTAAATTCAATTGGCCCAGAACTCGCTCACTCACGGCCATTGGCTTGTCTGGGTTGTTGATGCTGATCTCTCACCAAAACTGCGCGCCGGCGTCGGGATCAAGTGGATCGAGCCAGACCGCAACAGTTGGCTCGGGCCAACCGGGTGGACCAATCATTCAAATCGATGACGGCAACACGACGACGCTTCAGGTATTTTTTCCGAGCGCTCAGACGCAGTTGACACTCCAGGGAGGAGCCGCCGTTGTCAGGGGAAGCTGTTCGAGCAGCCAAGATGGATCTGTGCTTGACTGGAAGCTCACGGCTCTCAATGTCGACGGCAGCCAGGGCTCACAGATTTTCAACGGATATGCGACATGCACTGGCGGCGCCTTTGCGGTCGATCTCACCGCGGCCAACCAACTTACCTGCGGAGATTCGTACGAACTCAGCGCGCAGTTTGGCTTCGTCACTCCGGGAATGACGGTTGTGTCTGTTCCCTGCGCAAACTGACATCTATTAAATCTCTGGTGTTTGAAACCGGATCGGCTTACCGAGTGGCGCCCCGAGCAGTTCGCCCTCGCGCATAACCGTGTTTCCCCGAACAATCGTGGCCACGGGCATACCGGTGATCTTCATGCCGTTGAATGGGGTCCAGCCGACTTTGCTGGCGATCCACTGATCGGTAATTTCAAAATTCTTTCGAAGGTCCACGAGCGTGAAGTCGGCGTCGCCACCAACCGCAATTTGGCCTTTGCCGATGGCGCCATAGAGTCGCGCGGGGTTTCGCGCCAGGAGCTCAACGAGGCGAGTCAGCGAAAGACGCTTTTCGTGAACATGGTTGAGCATGATGGGCAGCATGGTCTGCACACCAGTCATACCCGAGGGAGAGTTGGGATAGGGCTGACTTTTTTCTTCACGCGTATGGGGCGCGTGATCGGAGCCGAGCACGTAAACTAAATTGTCGGTCAACGCCTTCCAAAGGGCCTCGCGATGCCGGGCTTCGCGAATCGGAGGGTTCATCTGCGCTAAAGTTCCAAGCTTTTGGTAGCATTCAGGCGCAGCTAGCGTGAGATGCTGGGGCGTGACTTCGACCGTCGAGATATCCCGCGCTTTGTGCAGAAGCTCAAGCTCTTCGGCTGTGGTGACATGGAGAACGTGAATTTTTCGGCCACATTCTCTTGCGATCTTTAAAAGCCTCTCGGTCGAGCGGACCGCCGTAGTTTCATCGCGCCAGTAAGGGTGAAGGGTGACGTCATTTTTTCCTTCAACGAGTCCTCTGCGCTCTTTGAGTCGCGCTTCATCTTCGGAATGCACGGCCACGCGACGACGCCCACTGGCAAGAATCCTTCGCAAATTCGTATCGTCTTCGATCAGTAGTGATCCGGTTGAACTTCCCATGAAGATTTTAATTGCGCAGCAATTGGGATGAAGTTCGAGCTTGGGCAGTTGCTCCACGTTTTCTGGGCATGCGCCAATAAAGAAACTGATGTCACACCAAACGCGGCCGCTGGCAAGCCGCAATTTTTCAGCAAAGTTCTCAGCCGTAGTTGTCGCAGGCTTTGTGTTAGGCATTTCAAATACCGCGGTCACGCCGCCGAGAACTGCGCCGCGAGTCCCGCTCTCGAGATCTTCTTTGTGGTTAAGTCCCGGCTCGCGAAAGTGAACCTGTGAGTCGATGATACCCGGCAAGAGATGGAGCCCAGTTCCGTCGATGATGTTTTTGCAGCCGACGTGGGCAAGGTCGCCGATGGCGGTGATTTTTCCGCCTTTAAATGCGACCGAAGTGACCTGCACAACAAGCTTTTCAGAGTCTGACCCGGAACTTGCCCCAGAACTTGCTGAAGAACTTGCTAAAGAAGGCAGAACGCAAGTGGCTCCGCGAATAGCTGATGT
>JAYTRM010000047.1:0-1708 GCA_043746165.1 Bdellovibrionales bacterium
GATTTCTCGGCAAATTCAGCTCCGAGCCATAAATTAAGGCCTTCTCCCCCAAAATAGACGAGAAGTAGAATTGTCGGAAACATCACAAACAAAATCAATTTTACGCAGCGAACAAAGATCACTTCTACGCCGCGCGACTTTTCAACTCCGAGAAAAGCAAAAGTTGGAAAAATCGTTCGCACAACTGAGCCAGGAATAACGAGAAGCCGGTTCACCACCTCGTAAGGTGTGGTGTAAAAACCCAAAAAACCGATCGGGACGATCGCGGCGAGAATAAAGCGATCAAAGTAAACCATGATCGGGCTGATGATGTTTGAAACCGTCATCCAGGCGGCGAAGCGAAACAGCCGACGCAAGATGTTTTTTTCGATGCGGCCCGGATTTCGCAGCTCAGGATAGAGATAGAATACAAACCACGCGTGGGCGACAAAAATAAAGACCCGCACCAAGAGAAGCATAAAGACCAACGCAAATAAATCGGCCGTCCAAAACGACACAATCAACGGACCGACAAAAATCGACACACCCATGAGGCTGTAGAGCAAATTGGCAAAACCAAAGCGCTGCCGTGCCTCGAGTACGCCGCGAAAACTTGCCGTCAATGTGATCAGAATCAGCGACAGCGAAAGACAGTAAAAAGACCTAATCGCTTCGTCCTGAAGCAGATCCGGGATCTTAAAAACCGACCTTACTAGGAATGGAGTGAGGGCAAAAAGAATCATCGAGCCGATCACGCTCATGACCGTCAGGATCAAGAGAGCATTCCAGAAAATTCCCGGAATCTCTTCCTCGGCCCGATCGCCAATTTTTTCGGCGACTAACTTCACCAAAGCTTGATCGAGGCCCAAGTCAAAAAGCGTGAAGTACGAGATAACTGTCCAGACCAGCGAAAGTAGGCCAAAGCGATCTTTTCCGATGTGAGTGATCAGCAGAGGGATTGACACCAGGCCGATAATTCCGGGTATGAGCTGGCCCGCGAGATTTAAGATCGTGTTCTGGGTCAATGCCCGAGAATTGACCGAGGTTCCCTCTCTATCATTTCGAGACGCATTTCGAGATATCTTGGGCGCGGCCACTCTCACTTCAAAAGCTCCAAACACTCGGCCAGGGACTCCTGCCAAACCGGCAGCCGCAAGCCAAAAGCGCTGTAAAGCTTATCCTGGTTCAAGCGAGAATTCAAAGGCCGTTGTGCCGGCGTTATGTAAGCTGACGTCGGAATCGCATTAAGCCGCTTCACCTGAAGTGGAAAACCCAGCGCACGGGCCTGGCGAAACACCTCTTCTGCAAAGCCAAACCAAGATGTCGCGCCTCGGCCCGCGACATGATAAATGCCCCAATCAATTTTTTCAGGACCCGCGACTGCACGCTGAGCCAAACTGACCACCACCCGCGCGAGATCTAGGGCTGATGTCGGCGCGCCAATCTGGTCAGTCACGATCGAAAGTTCCTCGTGAGAGCTTCCGAGCCGGAGCATGGTTTGCACAAAATTTGCGCCAAACGGCGCGTACACCCATGAGGTGCGAAGAATCAACGCCTTGGCGCCAGATTCAAGCAGGTACTGATCGCCGAGGGCCTTACTCTTGCCGTAGGTATTTATGGGCGCGACCCTATCGGTCTCTAGATGTGGCTTGTCGCCTTGCCCGGAATAAACATAATCAGTAGAAAAGTGAATGACTGGTGCCTGGACCTGGGCAGCGGCCTGACCCAA
>JAYTRM010000048.1:0-9855 GCA_043746165.1 Bdellovibrionales bacterium
GTTTTAACTCTTTTGAGTCGGACTGGGACTCTTTGCTTACTATTGTCAAAAGGCAAGGAAACGTGCCGTAGCGACAGCACCCATAAGATGGCCTGGGAGCAATTTTCTTTTTCATGTCGAGGGTAAGCCGCTGAATTATTGCACAATTCAATCAAATTACCGGATGGCACAAATGAAAACGGGAATTCCATATTCAGGAACACACTGTTTGAGGCACGGCATGGCGACTCTGGCGAGAAAGGTTGGTGGAATGGGCTTGGATTCCGTTATGGCAATGACCGGTCACAAGGATCTAAAGCTCGCGGATCATTACTCGAAGATTGATGGGGAACTTCAGAAGGAGTCTTCGCTAAAGGTATTAGAGCATATCCGTAAGATCGGGATCGAGCGGCCAGTTGCTGAAAAAAGGGGCAATGTTTTGCCTATTAGGAGAATAAAATGAGCAAATAAACCTGAAAATACCCAGAATTGGGTGTCCTAGGGTGTCCTGTATACTTTTTGGGCAACAGCTCTTAATGATTTCACATAGTTAGGAGGCAAATGCCAGAACTTCCCGAGGTTGAAACCATTCGCTCAGGACTCGAACGCGCCTTGTGCGCAGGCACTCGGATCAAATCTGTTGAACTCAGGCGCGCGGATATTCGTTTTCCAATTCCTAAAAATCTGCCAGCGAGATTGAAGGATCAAAAGCTCAAAGGCATACGTCGTCGCGCAAAATATATTTTGTTTGATTTTGAAAATGTCACGCTACTTTCTCACCTCGGTATGACTGGCGGTTGGCGGATCGAATGCGACTCCCGGAAAATAATTCTTGGAGCTCACGATCACTGCTTGATTCACCTTTACGACGGGCGAACGTTGATTTACCGAGACCCGCGCCGGTTTGGCATTCTGGATTTAATCGTCCCCGATAAGGAGGAGCAGCATCCGCGGCTCAAAGAGCTAGGCGTCGAACCCCTCGATGCTGAAGCGTTTCACGCCCAGTTCCTCTTTCAGGCATCGCGCCGGCGCTCCGTCGCAATCAAAGCCTTCATCATGGACCAGAAAGTCGTCGTCGGAATCGGCAATATTTACGCTTCGGAAGCGTTATTTTCGGCTCAAATTCGTCCCACGAAACCCGCCGGTCGCTTGACTCAAGCGGAGGCCAAGAGTCTGGTCCAGGCTTCGCGCGAGGTTTTAAAAGCAGCCATTCTTGCTGGAGGCTCGACGATCCGCGATTACACCTCGGCCTCGGGTGAAAAGGGTGGCTTTCAGGACCAGCACCTTGTCTACGAGCGGGCCGGGCAGGCCTGTCGCGATTGCAACACGGCGATAAAGTCCAAAGTCATCAGTGGTCGGAGCACCTATTGGTGTCCGACCTGTCAAAAATAGGGTCAAAGATTGCGGCAAAGACAGGGTCAAAGTAAATTGGCCCCGCCAAGAGTCGAGATGATGAGTCGGCGTTTGTTGATCACTGCTAATCCCGCTATGCTCGCTTCATCTTTAGCAGGGCAAGGTCACGTTGGCAGATCCCAAGGCTCGTTCTCTTGACGCACAATCTTTAGTTGAAAAAAAACTGCCAGAGCTGGCCACGCTCGAGCGCTTAATTCGCTCGCTTCGACTTCGTACGAACGTAGCGATTGATTTTCGCGTCGAGGCAACGGTCTCGCACGGCGAACTTGAGCTGCCCATTCACAGTTTGGTCATCGGTGCGAGCGACAAGACTTTGCCTTGTCTGGCAGTCGTCGGCGGCGTTCACGGGCTGGAGCGCATTGGCTCGGAAGTGGTGATCTCGTGGTTGCAAACGGTTTCTGAATTGCTGACTTGGGATGACGGGTTTCGGGAGCGCCTGAAACACTCGCGACTCGCATTTTTGCCGATCGCTAATCCGATCGGCATGTTTCTTACCAAGAGGTCTAACGGGAACGGCGTTGATCTCATGCGCAACGCCCCAGTCGATGCCGACGAGCAGCCCGCATTTTTGCTCGGCGGACACAGAATTTCGCGCCGTCTGCCGTGGTTTCGCGGCCAGTCTGATGGGCCGCAAGGCATGGAGGCCGAGGCGCGCGCGCTGTGTGAGTTCATAAGCCGCGAAGTTTTTCCGTCAAGGTGTGCGCTCTCAGTTGACGTACATTCAGGTTTTGGTTCTGTTGATCGACTGTGGTTTCCTTACGCACGAACCTCAGAGCCCCCTCCCCAGATCAGCGAAGTCATGGCTCTCAAGCGCCTTTTCGATCGCAGTTATCCGAATCAATTCTACCGCATCGAGCCGCAGACTGAGGCGTACACGACGCACGGTGATCTTTGGGACTGGCTGTACGACATGAAACGCGAGAGGGGAGTTTACATTCCCTGGACTCTGGAGCTCGGCAGCTGGATTTGGTTGAAAAAAAATCCTCGGCAAATGTTCTCAAGTCTAGGACCATTTAATCCGCAGCAGCCCCATCGCCGGCAGCGAATCTTACGAAGGCATTTAACACTTTTTGATTTTCTTCATCGCGCGGTTCTCAACTCAGAACCGTGGTGCGAGGTGGAAGACAAAGAAATTCTGCGCGAACGCGCAATGGAAATGTGGTATGACCGAACGCGCTGAAATTGGAACGCAGTTTATTTTACTTCGGGGCCTCGCTCGCGAATCTCGGCACTGGGGAAAATTTCCTGCCGAACTGCAAGGTGCCTTCGGCGGAAAATCTCGAGTCGATTGCATCGACCTTCCTGGTACCGGGCGATTTTCGGAGATGAAGAGTCCGCTCTTTATTTCGGAAATCACCGACTTCGCACGAGAAAAGTACCTCGAGATTCGAAGCCGCCAGCGTGAAAGCGGCGCTGAGCCTGCGCGCACGACATACCTTTTAGCCGTATCGCTCGGTGGAATGATCGCGGCCGATTGGGTCACGCGCTGGCCTGATGACTTCTCAGGCATGATCTTGATCAACACAAGTTTTCGCGGCTTCTCGCCAATTTTTAAGCGCCTCAGGCCGCAGAGCTTGCTCCACCTTGCGCACATCGTGCGCGCGCCATCGGCTCGCGACCGTGAACTTGAGATCTTGAGGATGATCTGCAATCGCCATGAGCTGCGTGCTGTTACGGCCGAGGAGTGGGCCAAAATCCATGACAGTCGACCTATCAGTTTTGAAAATTTCGCGAGACAACTCTTCGCGGCCGCCTGTTTTCACGCGCCACCCGAGCGGCCGGCAATTCCTACTTTAGTGCTGGTGAGCGAAAAAGATCGCATGGTCGATAATTCTTGTGGAAAAGAAATTGCGAAAACTTGGGATCTCGATTTGAAGATTCACCCGACCGCCGGCCATGATCTTACGCTCGAGGATGCGCCTTGGGTTTGTGAGCGGGTTCAGGCGTGGGTTTCGACGCTGCCTTAGGGCTTGCTGCCCTAAGGCGTGCGGCTTAGCGTGAAATTTGCTGCTGAACCGACTGAACCGACTGAACCGGCTGAACCGACTGAACCGCGGGCTGCCCTGCAGGCGCGCTAGAATTCTGCGTCGGAATCGAAGGCTGGCCACCGGGTAAGGGAGGTCTCAGACCTGAGTTATGAAATCCACTCATCAGGTTTAAGTAACTGGCATCGGCATCGCAAGCGAGATCGCCGGTGCTGTCATTACCGTACAGGGTCATTGCCACGTGGCCTTCGCCGGTTTCATTTTTGGGCTTTAGCGGCAAGCAGAGTTGAAGATTGAGACCGCTGCCGTTGATTTCGGTCACTTTCATTGGGCAATCGGATTTATTGGTGACATCTAGCTTTACGGGTTCGCGAGAAAGTGAACGTTTCGTGACTTCACCCGGGATGACTTGAATTTGCGATTGTTGCGAAGCGACCATGAGGCCCGGAAGCAGGCTCTGGGCTCCGCCGGGAGTTTGCTGACCTGGAATGACAGCCGGCGGAACAATCATCGCCGGTGCGGTAACCAGCTGACTCATTTCCATGACCACCATGTTGTTACTGATCGTGAACGTAAATCCCACGTTTCCAGACGAACAAAACATTTTCGGAGTCATGTACAGATCGCGGTTTACGACCTCGACGAACTTTTGAATGTCAGCACATTTTCCCCAGCTCGCGATTCGGCCGCCCTGGACGTTGTTTTGGCGTTGAGCATTGAGTGGAATACGGGCACCCGGAGCCGTGTTCGGCGCGATGCTCATGCTGCCTGTTTTCATCAATTGATCGAAATGCTCTTTTCCACCGACGTAGTACTTCACCCATTCGGCGTCACTTCCGCTGACCTGAGCGAGTTGCACGAGTTCGTCGCTTGTCATTCCGTCAAGAGAGGGCGGGCGATTATTTTCTTGCGGAGAGCGAATCGTGCAGCGGTCCTCATTTGCACTTTTTTTATCAACCGTGGCAGGAGAGGAAAAGGCCTGAGCCTTGGCAGTCGCTATTATAGTAGCGCCAGCAATAGTCATTTTGAGTGCAAGGTTGAAAATACTCCGTAAATCTTTACGAAACGCCATGATTCCAGCTCCTTCAAACAAAAACCAATGAGCACACGAGATCGCACACCATCTCTTAACCGGTTATTGCAAGCCCCTCGCCAGTCTCACTCGTTGCCTAACCCCCTAAAAAGCCCAAGCGGCGTCGGATCGTTAGCAGCGGTGTTTTCAGAGGCGTTTAACGTTTGGCAACTGCCTACAACTTCGCCACCGGCGTTTTCGCTCAGTTGATATGCGCTGTCAGAACAATTTACGACGGCCGCGTTTGAGAGGGCATGTGAGCGAGTCCAGACATTGCAAATCTAGCTAGGCAGTCGTCGTCGAATCGGGCAACTGAACTGAAAATCGAAAGCGACAGAGACAGAGAGCGTAAATGTCTCAAGATGAGAACGCTAAAGTTCAAGTGGCAATTTGTCCGATAGACATGAGTCCAGGGGGGTAACGGGTGAAATATATGTCAGCGCGTAAAGTTACTGTAAGTCTTATCAGTGGGATTTTCGCAATCGCGAGTCCCTCGATCTCGAATGCGCAAGTGAACGTCGCTGCTACCACTTCGGCTATTCATATGAGCCAGATGATCACCGGTGGAACGATGCCCACTTCGAGTTCCACGTTTACGACGATGGTCTCTGACATCGCCAGTGGTGACTTAAAGTCAGCGGCAGTTGCAGCGGCAAACAGTCCATTCTTCTGTAACTACTTAGCGCGTAGGCTCGCTTACCAAATGCAAAACCCGACGTTGTCGGTAGGTTCGGGCGTCGATAGCGACGCGACCACCTACATTGTCGCGCACTTCTGCGGAGGTGCAGCCACACCTTCTGGCGGAGTCACCTCTCCATCGATCAGCACCCTGCTTTCTGAAAATGCCACTTATTTAGTTAACGTCAATGGCACTAATACTCACGCCTTTAGTATTACGGGCATGAAGAATTTGCCTGCGTTGAGTAATGTCAACTGGATGAGCCAGTTGGTGCAAGTTGATGGTCAGACGGCAAACTCCTATGCTGCAGCCAACAACGCCCTGATCCCGACCGCTTCGGCGATGATGATTCCGCAGGCTAGCGTCGGTGGGTACGCGACCCTGAGCACTCCGGGTACATCTGTTGCTAACAACGACGCTTCGCTCGCCTTCTACGGAACGAACGCTGGGACCAATCTTCGCTACATCGAATCCATCTGGGAGATCTCGACTGGCTTCACGCTTCTCGATGCGGCCTCGACGAGTGCAGATCCCTCGCTGACTCCTCGTTTTGTTCCCATCTCAGATCCCAACTTCTTCGTCGGTGTGGGCCAACCGGCTTGTTTGTCTTGTCACGGCGGAGGTATGGCTGACACCATCCACGGTTACGCGACGGTGGCTGACGTTTTCGACTTTAACTCGACTGAAGGTTTTACTTACAACGCAGCTCCGACGACAGCGGCCATGAAATCTTTGGCTTCGGCAAGTGCTAACCGTGCACTGAATAGCACGTGCAATCTGTCAGCGACCCCGACTCCAGTTTGTAACCCCGAGAGCACAGGAGTCGGAACCGCTCAATCATGGGATGTCGGTCAAATTTGGTCTTCGACCGGTTTCCTCACCAAATTGGGATGGACTGGGGCACTGACTGGAACTGGCCTCAACTCACTCGGGGCAGCTATCGGCCAAGCAAGTGTTGTTTATCAATTTTTGGCCACACGTATCGTCAACGAAATTTGTCCGATGGGTGCATTCACCCAGGCGCAGATTGACAAGATTGCAAATGCAGCTAACCCGAACGCAAACCCCAAGGGCACAGATGATATTCGCACAATGGTGGCGATGGTTGCGTCTGACCCCTCTTGCCAGTAAGGAATTAAAAAAATGAAAAAGTTAAACTTCACTTCAGATAGAAATAAACCTCGGATTCTCGGATTCATGATTATAGTTCCTTTAATGGTGGTTGTTTACCAAAACTGTAGCCCGAGCAATCTCAGCAGCTCGCCGAGCACCTCGCTCAGCAGCGTGACGCCGGGCACAGGTTCGACGGGTACGACTCCAACAGCTACTGGTACCTCGGCGGGAGTGCCGATCGTAGCCGGCCACGGGGCCGATGTTTCTGGAACTGGCACTCTCACTTGCCCAACTGCTCAGGGAGTTATAAGTCAGATCCAGAGCGTACTCGGCGTTTCGATTGCGACAGTGGCGGCCGCGGGCAAGCCTGCCTCAAACGCAAACTTGGCGTACGGGCTGCTCGCTGCCAACCTCCCCACAACCGCCGATTGCACCAAGGCGGGCGGCTTCGATAGCGCCCAGCTTTTCATCTATGCGGCTTGTTCAGATTTGACAACGGGGACAACCCCAATGGCGCAGTCAAAGTACAACGTCAACCTCGCTGGCACTGTCGCCTCTAACCAAGCGGCACTGATTGCGGCAGGAATTACGATCTTAAATGGATTCACGGGCGGCATTGCCGGAAGCAGTAACGCAACTGCGGGAATCACGGCGGCCCTGACCACACTTGTGTCCAGTGCTTCGACAACGACGACTTCGAAAATAGCCTTTATGGATGTATGTATGGCGGCTTCGTCGGCAGGCGCTCTTTTACTTGGAAACTAAGTTTTTAATTTTGAACGTGGGGGTACTATGATTATCAAGGCACCGAAAACAGCCAAAGATTTAGCGCAATTTCACAACCATGGACCGGCGTTTTCGCGGCGTGATTTTTTAACTCGCGCGATTGCGCTAGGCGCGGTTGGCATAGTCGGCCCGCAACTCGGCGTAAGTAACATGGCCTATGCAGCCGGGCTTGTTTGCCCGCCGTCATCGTCTCTTGTGCCGGGCGGATTTGCACAAATCTACATGTCAGGCGGCCCAGCAGTGGTGCCGATACTTCCCTTATTCCTTTCCAATGCCGTCAATGCCAGCACGGCTCCGGTTTATGGTCTTTCGGGCGCCGCTAATCTCATGCCAGCCGGCGGCAACTGGATGACCGATAAAACTTCGCCTTGGGGCAACGTTCTCATGGCCGGTCCCGCTGGAGTCAACGCGGCAACATGGGCCCAGATTCTGAAAGACACTTACATTGGAGGCCACTACGGCGATCTCGGTCAAGACGATGGCACTGGTCAAGATGAGGGCCTGGTTGCAGGCTTTGCTCTCATCAACGGCAAAGGTGGACCTAACCCGAAAGACATCCACTTCAAAACGACAAACGTACGGGCCGCTTATGCTGTTGGACCGACGGTGGCTCCAACCGCTTTAACACCGACCGCTCTGGCCGCAACCTTGCAAATGACCCCTTCAGCGACCGGTCTGACGACCCAAGCTGATCTGGCTTCAGTTAACACTGCGGCTGTTGCAATCGAAGCGGCGTACGAGTCAGTGAAGCCGATTTCAGGTATTAAGGGCGGCTCTAATTTGATTACGGCTGCGGGCTGCGGTTTTAACAACAATCCGCCGACAGCAAGTGCGGCTTATGGAGCGGCTAATTACGTGCCGAGTGGCATTACCAACATCACCAATCTGATTCCGGCAACGACACTTGCGGCGACGGGAACGGTGATGTCTTTGCAAAACCAAGCGATCCTCGCTGCCTCTTATCAAAGTGCTCTGGGATTTAACGGCGGCGTGATGTTTACGAACCCGAACTGCGATTATCACGGCGCGGGAAACCAGGAAACGGCGAACCAGGACCAAACTAATGCCAATACCGTTGTTGCGATGCTTGCAGGATTTGCCGCAGCGGGAAAACCAGGGGTTATCCAAATAAACTCCAATGGTTTTGCAGTTTCAAGTGGCGTAGGCCAGGCTACAATTACGATCAACGGCACAGCCACGACCGTGCAGTCTCCGACCGCGGAAGGCGATGCTGGCGGAACATTCAGCCAAAACCTACTGCTCTTCTACAGCCCTGGAGTCGTTCCGAACGTCAAGACGCTCGGCTCAATTAATGTGACAACTGGCGCTGTCAAGGGTGCGACTGGAAGCCCTGCTAACTCAATGGTCGGCGCGGCCGCGAGTGTCCTGTACTTTCTCAACAACGGCAAGATTCCAAACGCGTTCCTTACGGCGTCTGGAATGTCGGCAGCGCAACTGACGCCTTTGATGTGTATTAGCTGATGAAGTTTGTGACCTGACGCAAAGGAAGTTGGCACTATGTACGCTCATCGCTATCTGCCACTGTTTGTGATGTTTCTAATCGTGTGTTGTTTTCAAGCGTGCTCGGGAGGGTTCTTAACGAACCCCGAATTAGTGAGCGCTTCGAATAACAACACCGGGACGACAACGGCAAACACTGAGACGGGACTGCAAGCCTTCCAAAGCGGTCTCTATAATTTTGCCAACACCCAAGGCTGCGTGTCATGCCACGCAGCCGCGGTTGCACCATTTTTTGCTTCACCAGATATCAACACGGCCTACACCCAGGCTGCAACATTGGTAAATTTTGCTGATCCCACCTCGTCACTTTTCGTTTCTAAGTCGGGAAACAACCACTGTGGAGTCGCATCCTGCCAAGGCACTTCGAACCCAGCTACGGTCTCAAGCCTCTTGGTGCAATGGGCAAATGCAGTAAACTCGGCCGGAAGTGGCGCGGTGGCAGCGACTCCGATGCCCACCTACATGACTGCGACCGTTGCGATGCCGACGACCATTCCGGCGTTTTCGGCAACCGCAACTCCCGCGGTTGTTAATTTTCAACTCTCAAATATGACGCCGGCCTTGTCGGGTCTCGCTCAAGCCATCCTGCAAGTGGAAGTGCAAATGGTCAACGCTACGACCTACATGTTTACAAATCCCCGTATCGGAGGAACAACAGTTCCCGTGACGATTGGCGGAATTCACATCTTCATTCGACCATCAGGCACCGCCACCGGAGTGGGAACCGAGGGAAGCGATCCGGCGAATTTGTGGGATGGCCTCACCGGGCTCACAGCCGCAGCTTTTGCGATCACGACGATGAATCCAACCGCACCGATTGCTGCTGTGACTCTGACCAAACAACCTGTCTACGTGCAGGAGCTATCAGCTGCTGATTCGATCACTATCGGAATCGACTCGATCAGTGGCGCGGGTACGACGACGACGCAGTCAGCTGGGCTTACGGCTTTCCAAAACGGACTTTATGCGTTTGCCAACACTCAAGGCTGCGTCTCGTGCCACGCCTCGACGAACACTCCTTATTTCGCTTCGCCAACTCTCAGTACTGCTTACGCCCAGGCTAAGACTATCGTGAATTTCGCAAACCCTTCGGCATCGCTGTTCATTACTTTTGCGAGCAACAATCACTGCGGGGTCGCGGCCTGCCAGACGGCATCGAATTCAACCACCGTGAGCGGCTTGCTGACAACCTGGGCCAACGCCGAAAACCATTAGCAGGCTGTTGAAAAAGGCCCATCTGACTTCGTTGGACCTCGCCAGCTCTCCCTGCGGCGTAGAGGAACTACGCCTCAGTCGAGCTGGCGAGG
>JAYTRM010000049.1:0-2634 GCA_043746165.1 Bdellovibrionales bacterium
TGGCTTTTGGTAGACACCGACGCCGGCATCAAGGGCGCAATTATTCAAAGCAGCTCAAGACCCTGGCACTATCGGCGGTGGAGTCAGGATTGACGGCGGGCGCTGTTGCACAAGCGGCTGGCGTCAGTCCGCAGTCGCTCTCGAACTGGCAAGGGGCTTCCGTCAAGCCACGAGAGTTAAAGCTTGTGGAAAAGCCTTCGGCAGCTTCAGAGCCAAGCATGTGTGTTGATCACTTGCCTCCGGCCTGGATCAGGCTTTCCTCGGGCGTCAGCATCGAGGTTCCGATGGCGGCGGTGACACTTGAGCTTATCGCGGCTCTCAATGGGGGCGGTGTGCGATGAACTTTTCAGGAAGAAGGAATCGCATTTGGCTTGCCGAGCACCGCGTGGATTTCAGGAAGCAGCATCAGGGTCTCTTGGCCGAAAGCTACAAGATGTGCCTTGATCCGTTCAAAGGGGACGTGGTGATCTTCATCGGCAAAAACCGCAGGCGGATCAAGGTACTTTATGCCGATAATACCGGGCTCTTGGTAACAGCAAAGGTTTTTACGCTCGAAGCGATGAAGACGGATCTGAAGTTCCTCACTGAGCCCTCGTGCAAATCGATCACGCAGGCCGAGCTTGAGATGGTGATGGAAGGAGCGAGGTACACGGTCGATAAAAAAGTGCGTCATTATGAAAAGGACGTTGCAAATAAAATAGATTTATCAAAGAGTGCCGCATCACCAACGGCGATGAGACATGACGGGATTAACACCAGTTTCGATAACAGAGTTTGATAAAGCCAAGACCTGGTTTGATGAGAACCAGGCAATCTTCCCTGACGAGATCAGGATGTTCTTCGTTCGTATTATCGCGGCCTACCTGGGTCTCATGCAAGGCGCCAAGCGGGCCAAGCAGACTTTGCAAACTCTCCGGCAAGCGATGGGTTTGGTGAGCAAATCCGAGCACGGCCGCAAAGACTCTGCCCCAACCCCTGAAGCTTTGCTGGATCGAAGCGACCTTGATCCCGAGAGTCAGGAAAAATACCGTGAGATCCAGAAAAAACGCGCTGAAGTGATCGGAAAAAAGCGCGAATACGACCGCGACTTAAAGCGCCTAAAACCCAAGGAAAAAAGCCCCCAGCTTGAGCTAAAGCTTGATCGCCCGTTTGAGATGATGTTTTCATACCCCACCGCTGAGCGTAAGGACTTGCGGCAAAAACAAGTGGTGGACCGAATGACAGAGTTTGGAAAAGATCGTGGCTTGCATGTGACTTATGATTATCCGATGCGTATGGACCTTCAGGTTCTTGCGACCAAGATTCAATATCAGGTGGAGACCGTTACGGACCCGGAGACGGGGAAAAGCGTCAGAGCTTCGATGCTTGATGAGGGGCCCGAGTATTTTCAGATCACCTGGCGAGCGGTGGGTAATCTCGTCAAAATGCACGTCGGTTTTGCAATTCCCATCAATCGCATCGTGTCGATGATCGGTCAGCCAGAGTTTTCGTCGAGCAAGATTTGCCGGATTTTCGAGCGGCTGGCGGATGATCATCTTCCGGTTTATCTGGTAATGGCAGAGCAATTGGCCGATGTTGGCAACCTGCAAGGCGATGATACCTCGACCAAGGTGCTTGATCTGAGCGAAAATGAGGACGAAGAGAGCATTTCTCGCAGAGTCGACTCTCATTTTGGCTGGATGTCGCAAAAAGCCGATGGTAGCGGCGATAAAAAAGCCTTGAACATCAGCCTCTTGATCGGTCGCACCGAGGATGATCCGCGTAGCACCATTCGGTTTTACCGGACTCATATCGGCAGTGTTGGCAATCTCTTGGATCGTATTCTGGAAACGCGAAGCCCGAAAGCGGGCAAGCTTATTTTCCAAGGCGATCTGTCGTCGAGTAACAGGGCGCGTAGCCCAGAAGTTCTTGAACGCTTTGAAATCGAGTTTGCTGGCTGCGGTTTTCACGCTCGCCGCCCGTTTTGGCGCTATCGCGAAGACGACATGAGTCTCTGCTACTACATGCTCAAAGGTTTTCTGAAGCTTGCCTACCTTGAATCGGTCATCGATGCCAAGGGACGAACGACCGAGAACGTGTTGAAATACCGCGGGCGCTACGGCCGTATGTTCTGGGCGGCGATGAAAAACCGCTGCGAGGCGGCTGTCACCGGTCGTGTACCGGGATTTGCGACCTATCCGAAAGGTATTACCCCTGACGTCTGGCCGCCCGGCACTGAACTTTACAAAGCATGCATGTATGTCATTAACAATTTTCCGGAACTCACGCTGTACTTGAGCGTCCCGGAGCTTGAGTTTACTAACAACGGCTCGGAACGGGCGCATCGAATCGAGAAGACCATGCTCGACGGCTCGAAGTTCCGCAAAACCCGTAACGGTCGCGCGAGACTTGATGTGCTTCGCACCATCAACGCCAGTTGCACTGCCGCCAGGCTCGATATCGATGATTATTTTCGCTATACCGCCAAACATGCCACTGAACTCCGTGAGCAACCCGAAGGGTTCACGCCTTTTGCCGTCGCGCGCGCCCTGGAAAAGCAGCGCCAGTCCCAAAAACCTACTGTGTGACGGATGCGTAGTGAGACTATAGCTCTAGCACCGGCCTGCTTCAACAGGACCAGATGTAGTGCTCACG
>JAYTRM010000050.1:0-11927 GCA_043746165.1 Bdellovibrionales bacterium
TCGCCGTCACGACCCGGACTCGCTCTTTTCCCGCGCCTTGTTTGCCTGTGTCGTCGCCAATCCGACTAAATCGGGTACGCTTTTCCGATAAGCATGCGACAATGAGTCCGGCGCACAAAAGGCTTGCGAAAATGGACTTTAGAGCGAAGATTTTACGATCCTTACTTTGATGGCACCGAATCACGTACGCAAGCTGCAGCGGTAGAAGAATCAGTGAAAGATATTTTATCAGGACCGACAATGTATTGGAGACGCATCCGAGAACCGGCGAATCAATTAATATAAATAAAAAAGCAAGTATGATGAAAAACATGAACGCGGCATCGCAGTGACCTTCGCCCGCGATTTCAAGGATGATGGCCGGATTCCAAAGATACAGAAGGGTGCCGCATAGCTTGAGTTGAGGTCGCGTGCGCTCTAGTATTTTACCGATTATAAAAGCCGTTAAGAAACTAAGAAAAATCATAATGAGTTTCTCGGTCAAAATCTCAGCTTTGGTGGATTTCGCATAATTGCTCAGAAAGCCTTCGAAATGCACCCAGAGAGGCCCATACGGGGAGACACCGTGAACGGGGCGCCAGCCAAGAGCTGTAATTTCCTGCCGGAATGCGCTTTCAGGAAGCGCTTTGGTGGCGAAGAAATAAGGGTTGAAACCGAGCTCACTGATATGGCCTTGAGCCAAATATGAAAATAGGTCGATGGAAAAAAGTGGCGTCGTAAACAAAAATAACAAGTTAAATAGAACTGGAAAAATAATGAGCAAGAGTTTGCAGTTTTTTGAATTGAACCTGCCATGAAACGAATTTTTTACGACAAAGTAGTATCCTACAGAAATCGCGCCAATTAACAGGAGGTAGGAAAAATACCAAATCCAGCAATTGACGAGACTCGCTCTCGCTTTTTCGAAATGAAAGTCTTGTAAAACATAGAGGCCAGCGTATGAAGCCGTCGATACCAAGCCAAGCAGAGCGGCGGGACCTATTGGATTTTGCCAGCTTAATTTTTGCCAGCTTAATTTTTGACTGAAGCATTTTAAATTCATGTGATCGGGCTATTTTGCCAGGAGCTTTTGAGAGAAGTCTAATTTAATTGATTCCCGCAAATGGTTTGGCGATGACCTTGCTTGACCCCAATCTGAGATTGGCTCACCATCAAGACCATGAAACTCCAAGACTTGTTTCAGCAATTTACCTGCGATCTCGGGCTACTCGGTAGCACCGAGGCGACTTCGATTTGCTTTGACTCGCGAAAATTGACGAAAGGCTGCGTGTTCATCGCCATCCGAGGAGCCAAGAGCGACGGCCACCAATTTCTCGTCCAAGCGGCAGAGAAGGGCGCGGTTGCGCTCGTGATTGAAGACCGAAGCCGGGTTGCCGCTGATTACAAAGGCGCTGTGGTGACAGTCAAAGATGCGCGCCAGGCTTTGAATATTCTCGCGGCGAAATTCTTCGGCGAGCCGGGCCGCAACTTATTTTGCATCGGTGTGACAGGAACCAACGGAAAAACCAGCATTACACTTTTAAGTGAGGCAATCCTTGATTATGCCGGAACTTCGACTGGCGTGATCGGAACGATCGATTCGCACCTCGGTAAAAAGGTTTGGCCGACCGAACTCACGACGCCAGATCCGCTCCAGCTGCAGCAGACACTCGCCGAGTTTCGTGCGGCGGGCGCGCGTGCTGTGGCGATGGAAGTTTCAAGCATAGGGCTTGTGCAGAGCCGCTCAGATGCGGTGCCGTTTGACGTCGCTATTTTCACTAACCTCAGCCGCGATCATCTCGATTATCATGGTGACATGGAATCTTACTTTCAGGCGAAGCGAAAATTGTTTTCCACACTTCTTCCCAACTCTGGCAAAGCTGAGGCGGTCGCCGTGATCAATGCCGACGATGATTACGGGCAGCGGTTGATCGAGGAAAAAGCGAGCCGAATTTGGACCTACGGTCTCTCTGAGTCCTGCGATCTGGCGATCACTCCGCTCGATCAAGGTTTTTTCGGCAGTCGTTTTCGACTCAAGACGCCTAGGGGCAGTCAGGATTTTCAAATCCGTAGCCCGGGACTTCACAATGTCTACAATACGACGGCCGCGATCGGGGCGAGCCTTGCGTGCGGGGTTTCGCTCAACAACGCGGCAAGCGCACTGCTGAAATTTCCTGGCGTGCGTGGGCGGCTGGAATCAGTGGAGAACACTAAAGACCTCCATGTGTTCGTCGATTACGCTCACACTAACGGCGCGCTTGAAACGGTCCTTCGCCAACTGAACGTCATTCGTGATGTCTCGATGGCGAAAAATAAAATCATCACGGTATTTGGCTGCGGCGGCGATCGCGATCGCGGCAAACGTCCGTTGATGATGAAAGCAGCAGCAGAAGGAAGCGATCTCGTGGTGCTAACGAGCGATAACCCGCGGCACGAGGCACCCGAGGCCATTCTCAAAGAGGCTCTGCAAGGAGCTTCAGCCGCCGATATCGGTAAAAGAATCTTTTCTATCCTCGATCGCAGGCAGGCGTTAGCACAAGCTTTCGAACTTGCGCAGCCGGGTGATGTTGTTCTGATCGCCGGCAAAGGACATGAAACTTACCAACAAATCGGCGACGTTAAGCATCCCTTCGATGATGTGAGCGTTGCCAAGGAGCTCCTCAATTGACAAGTCGAGTAAGTCCAGTTCTGTCTCTCGACGATTTACTTGCAGGCACCAAGGGCCGCGCTCTCTCACAGGTGGCGAAAGAATTTTCTGGCGTGGGCACGGACACGCGTACAGATTTGACAGGGCAAATTTTTATTGCGCTTAAGGGCGACTCCTTCGATGCGCACGAATTTTTAACTGAGGCCGCCGCGAAAGGGGCCGCGGTTCTTGTTGTACACCGGCTTCCCGAGAAGGCTCAGGGGCTGCTGAAGACGATGACGATTGTCGAGGTCGAAGATACACTTCTGGCGCTGCAGAACTTAGGAAATTTCTGGCGGCGTAAAATGCCCGCACGAGTTTTGGGGCTCACCGGAACCAACGGCAAAACCACCACCAAGGAATTCACCGCCTCGCTTCTCGGTGCAAATTTTCGGGTGCAGTATTCTCGCGGCAGTCTCAACAATCATTGGGGAGTGCCGCTGAGTCTGCTCGCGATTTCCCCATCCGATCAAATTGCAGTGATTGAAATGGGCATGAATCATTTGGGAGAGCTTACGCGCTTGTCAAGCATTGCCGAGCCTGACGTCGTGATGGTGACGATGGTCGGCCGCGGCCATCTCGAGGGGCTCGGTTCCATCGAAGGTGTGGCAAAAGCAAAAGCCGAAGTTTACGAGGCGGCAAAAAAGGATGCGCAATTTTGCTTTAATCTCGACAACCCGTTTACCCATAAAATGTATGAGCGTTACGGCAGCAAGGATCGATCGATTCTCACTTTCTCAGGCCATGATCCGAAGGCGGACGTGCAGCTCCAGTTGGTTTCGATGGATGAGATGAGCCTTTTGATTCGCGGAACAATCGCAGGAGCTAAGGGCGAAGCGAAGATTCCCGTTTTTGGCGTACAGAATCTTACCAATCTCATGGCCGCTGCGACTTTGGCGCTGGCAGCCGGCATGAGCGGTGAGCAAATTTGGCAAGAGTTTCCACGTTGCCACACCGTTTGGGGAAGAAACCAGTGGGTGCGACTGCCTTCGGGCGCGCGCGTGCTTTTTGACGGCTACAATGCCAATCCCGAAAGCATGCAGGCAGCGCTCGATAATTTTGCGCAGCTCAATTGTCCGGCACGAAAATTTGCCGTGCTTGGCGAAATGCGTGAGATGGGGAGTCACGCGAGCGAAGTTCATCGCGCCATCGGGGAGCGGGCCGCCAGCTGCGGCTTTTCGGGAATCTGCTTTTTGGGTCCCAGCGGGGCTTCGTTCGAGGCCGGGCTTAAAGCTGGGGGGGTCACTAAAAACTTATTCATTTCAGATACTTATGAACAAAGCCTTGCATCGCGAATGCTCCCTGTGCTACACGACAAAGACTTGGTTCTCATGAAAGGCTCGCGCGGCATGCAGCTCGAGAAGGTTCTTCTCGATTGGCACCCCTTAGACTTTCACGCTGACCACTAGTTCACTAGTTCACTAGTTCACTAGTTAATAGTTGCAAAAACGTAACCAAAGGAAGATCTCCGGGATGCTCTACAACTGGCTCGCGTCGCTGTCTTCGCAGTTTTTTGTCCTCAACGTTTTTCGCTATATCACTTTCAGGACGTTCATCGCATTTTTTACCGCCTTCTCAGTTTGCTGGTATGCAGGTCCGATTTTTATCGGTCGTCTTGTTAAAAAACAAATTGGCCAGACGATTCGAGACGACGGTCCGCAATCGCATAAAAAAAAATCAGGCACGCCGACGATGGGCGGTGGATTAATTCTGCTCGGGTTGATTGTGCCGACACTTCTCTGGGTCAATCTTTTCGATCCCTTGGTCTGGGCCGTTGTTCTGGTCACGGTAGGCTTTGGTTACATCGGCTACGTCGACGACTCGTTGAAAGTGAGCAAGAAAAATACCAAGGGATTATCGGGTCGAGTACGCCTTGCGGCAGAATTTGCGATCTCGGCCCTGGTGATCTCAGTCCTAATTTATAAGTTTGGTTTTTCGACCGTGGTGAACGTGCCGTTCTTTAAAAACGCCGGTTTCAATATCGGTTGGGGCTACGTCGTTTTTGCTTCGCTCGTCGTCGTGGGCTGCGCCAACGCGGTCAACCTCACCGACGGTCTCGATGGCTTAGCGATTGTGCCGGTCATCATTTGCGCCGCGACGCTCGCAATCTTTGCTTATGTCGCGGGCCAAGCCAATATTGCAAGCTACCTGAACATCCCGCACATTCGAGGTGCGGCAGAACTCACGCCGCTCGCAGGTGCGATGGTTGCCGCGGGCCTCGGGTTTTTATGGTTCAATACATACCCGGCGCAAGTGTTCATGGGCGATGTCGGCAGTCTGTCGATTGGCGGATTTCTCGGCATCATGGCCGTGCTGACAAAAAACGAATTGCTGCTCTTACTACTCGGCGGAGTCTTCGTCGTCGAGGCACTTTCGGTGATCACGCAGGTCGCTTCGTTTAAGCTGACCGGAAAGAGGGTCTTTAAGATGGCCCCGATCCACCATCATTTTGAGTTAAAAGGTCTTACAGAAACAAAAATTATCGTGCGGTTTTGGATCATTTCGATTCTGCTCGCAATTCTTTCGCTCAGCACGCTGAAATTGAGGTAACGATGGATCCCATTAGTGAATTAAAAGATTTGAAAGACAAACGCGTTCTCGTGGTCGGTCTTGCCCGCACCGGCGTTTCGCTCGTCCATTTTTTGGTCGAAAGCGGCGCGCAGGTCACGGTCAGCGACCACAAATCGAAAGCGGAACTTGCACCGTCTCTTGAATTGATCGACGGCCTCGGTGTGCAGCTCGATCTTGGTGGGCACACTCCGAAGACATTCTTGGCGCAAGATCTCGTCGTCCTCAGTCCCGGTGTTCCGCCGAATTTGAAAATTTTCGATTACGCACGCTCGCATGGAGTGCGTGTCACGGGTGAATTTGAATTCGCCACTTGGTTCATCAAAGAGCCTGTCATCGCCGTCACCGGAACGAACGGAAAGTCGACGACTTGCCAGCTGATTGCGCTTTTTCTCAAAGAGAGCGGCATCCACTGCTGGATCGGTGGAAATTTTGGCGAGCCCATGGTGGAATATCTGCGCAAACTTTTGAAACCCGCCGAGGGCCAAGCGAAAATTCAGGTGGTCGTCGCCGAAGTTTCGAGCTTTCAGCTCGAGCATTGCGAGCGCTTCACGCCGCAAAACGTGGTCTTCACAAACCTCGCAGAAAATCATCAGGACCGTTACCGCTCGATGGACGATTACATCAGCGCCAAACGGCGAATTTTCCTCAACACGAGCCAAGCGACCACCTCGATTCTCAATGCCGACGACAACCAAGTCGTTGGTCTGGCGCACGACCCGGCTGTTCAGCGCGGGCGAATCTTTTATTTTTCGCGCAAACCCCAACTTGAGCCGCAAATTATGTCGATTGGTGGCGCCGTTTGCATCAAAGACGCGATTCGCTACCGTACGGGTCCCGAAATCGATCAGTATTCAGTCAAAGACATGAAAATGCGCGGCAAGCATTCAATCGACAACATCATGGCGGCGATGCTGGCTGCTCGCGAACATGGCGCCACTCACGACGCCATTCAAAAAGTAATCGATACCTTTCCTGGCATGGCTCATCGTCTCGAGTATGTTCGCCGAGTTGGCGGAGTCGAGTTCTTCAATGATTCGAAAGCGACTAACGTTCATGCCGTTACGCGCGCGCTCGACGCTTTTCCAGAAAACATCATTTTGATCATGGGTGGCAAAGACACCAACCTCAGCTACGAAGCCCTGCGCGACGTTGTTCGACTCAAAGTAAAAAACCTAATCTTGGTCGGCGAAGCTAAAGAGCGCATCAACCGCGACATCGGTGACTTCTCCGAGACTTTCTTGATTGGAACTTTCGAAGAAGCCGTGCTGATCGCTTACCAAAAGTCGCGGATCGGTGACGTGGTCTTGCTGTCGCCTGGAGCTTCGAGCTACGATATGTTTGATAGCTTCGAAGAACGTGGCAATTATTTCAAAGACATCGTCAAAAGGTTCCGTTGATATTTGAGCGAAAAGGTCTAGTTATTTTGGCCGTCATCTTCTGCGCAATCAGGGCGCAGGCGGCCTCGAGCGTCGACAAACCCGGTCAGGGATGTCCTGCCTCGGAATTGAGTCACCTTGTTAAGATAGAAAAAACTGTGGAAGACTGCTGCGAAGGTTTGAGCTTGGCGTCAGATCATCCCCAGTTCGGGACCTCAGCGCTTTCTGCGGAAACTGATAATGTCGAAAATGAAGTGTCCGAGTGGGCCGGAAAGCCTTGTTATCTTCCCGACATTAGCCAAGATCAGATGATCTCAAACATGAAGCAATCCCCCTACCATCCTCCGTCGGTGAAAAAGTGTAATGGCGAGGCAGCAACTCCCGCCGATTGGATTGCGGTCGACATTCTGGCCCGAACTTTGACGGCTGAAATCGGCGGCTTGTCTGAATGTGTGAGCGGATTTTCTGCAGGCAATATCGAGGCGGTTGGCGCCGTCATTTTGAACCGCGCAAAAGCCGTGGCGGCTGGCGAACAAAAGTACAATCGTGATCGGCCACTCAGGAGCGGCGAGAACCCCATAGTTGCGGTCGCGCTCGACGTGAAGCAATTTACGAGTTGGAAACAGGGTAATCCAGCCCGGCAGTGGGCCGCATGTCCGAACACTAAGCCGGATCAAAAATTTTACGATAAACGCTGTAAGCGCACTGGAAGTGCGAGCTGGAAAACGGGTGGTCCCAGCTTCATGGATTGGACCGTAGTCAGACAAGTCGCGACGGAAATGGTTTTCTGTGAACGTAGTTTTCACGAAAAGGTGAAAAAGTTGGACGGGATTTATCAATACACGGCAGGTAAGCAGATGCACGACAGTCGCAAATGCGAAGAGTACACCCGTGTTGATGATGTCGTGCTCGATAAAACGCCAATCAAAGATCCTAAATGCGTCGAGTTGTGGAAGCCTCCCGCGAACGAAGAAAAAATGAAGAAAGAAGAAGCAGTCGCTTACCGCGCAAGAGTCGCCAAATGCCTCAAGAAACTATAGAGGTAGCCCGCCGAACGTCGAGCACCTTTGGCATCCTTGCAGCAAAGCCGCGCCAAGCCTATGATCTTGAGGTGATCTTGAGATGATCTTGAGATGATTTTTAGGCGTTCTAGCTTAACCAAAAAGAGGGCTCGTGAAACGACTCGATCGCGGAATGCTTCTCGCAATTTTTGCCCTGATGGGCATCGGCCTCGTGCAAGTTTACAGTTCAAGTTTTATCTTCGCGATTGAGTCGCGCGGTGATGGATTGTATTTCTTCAAGCGCCAACTTGTATTTTCGGTTTTTGCCGCCGTCATTCTTTTTGCGACAGCTCTGCTGCCTTTTCGCTGGATCGAAAAATCAGCCTGGATGATATGGCCCGCGGCCGGGCTCGGCGTGATTGCAAGCCTGGTTCCGGGAATTGGGATTCGGGCGGGGGGAGCTGCGCGCTGGCTGATGATTCCGCACGTCGGCGTATTCGAGCCGAGCGAGCTTATGAAGATCTCACTTTCGATTCTGCTGGCGACTTATTTCTCGAAAAAATGGAGCTTGTTGAGTCGCTACGAATGGCCCGCCCGCGCCTTGCTGCTCATGGTACCGGTGCTGTGCCTTCTCAAACAGCCCGACTTTGGCTCGTTTTTCATTTGCACGACCGTTTTCATCGGCGTGCTCTTTGCTTTTGGCCTGAACTGGCGCCTGCTTGTTGGCGCGGTTGCGGTGGCGCTGCCCGCATTTTATTTTCTGATCATGAATGTGCCCTACCGGCGTGCGCGGGTGCTGGCGTTTCTCGATCCGTGGTCAGATCCCGAGCAAAAAGGCTTTCAGGTGATTCAGAGCATGCTCAGTTTTCAGAGTGGTGGGCTTACCGGAGTCGGACTTGGCCAGGGCCAGGGCAAACTGTTTTTTCTACCCGAAGCCCACACCGATTTCACGCTTGCCGTGCTCGGCGAGGAAATGGGATTTATCGGGGTGTTCGTGGTCTTTTCGCTTTATGGTTTTCTCGTTTTGCGGGGCTTACAAATGGCGGCACGCACGGAGCGGCAATATTCCAAGGTTTTAGCCCTCGGTCTCAGTCTGACCTTCGCCTTTTCGATTTTCATCAATGCGGGCGTGGTGATGGGTATGCTTCCCACCAAGGGACTGACGTTGCCTTTTCTGTCGTCGGGCGGAAGCTCGCTTCTGATGAGTTGTTTTCTGTTTGGTCTGCTGCTAAATGTAGACCGCACCGATCGCTTGGCATTTCCGACGGCACAACGGGCTGCGCGGATCATGCGCCAGACGAACTGACCTGGAGCGAGAATGAACTCCAATTCTGAAAAAAAACAAACCGTCATCATTGCTGGTGGCGGAACCGGCGGCCACATCTACCCTGGAGTGGCCGTCGCGCGCGCTGTTGAAGTTCTACATCCCGAGCTCGAGGTGCACTTTGTCGGTTCGACCGGTGGATTAGAAGAGACAATTGTTCCGCGTGAAGGATTTCCGCTCCACACGGTATCTGTGGGCCGCCTGCACAGCAGTGTCGGCCGCTGGACGCAAATCAAAACACTCATCAAGATGCCGCTCGCCTTTTGGTCGGCGTGGAAGATTTTGCGGCAACTTAAACCTGTGGCGGTTCTCGGCGTCGGCGGTTTTGCATCTGGGCCCGTGCTGCTCATCGCCTCGCTGCTCGGTTACCGAACGCTGATTTGGGAGCCCAATGCTTTTCCTGGCTGGACCAACCGAATTCTAGCCAAGCGAGTGGATGAGTGCCTCGTAGTTTTCAAAGAAGCCGGCCAACATTTGCGGGCGCGAAAACTTACGGCCTCTGGAGTTCCGGTTCGCTCGGTGATGGTTCCGGCTCCTCGACTTGCACACCCAGGATTTTTTAGAATTCTGATTTTTGGCGGAAGCCAAGGGGCGCGTTTCATCAACAATCTTGTCGTCGAAAGTTTACAGCTTGGTGGCTGGATCGAAGGCGTCGAAGTCGTGCATCAGACCGGCCCGGCCGATTTTGCAAAGATCAAGGCAGCCTACGCTGGCATCGATGAGAAGTGCTTTCAGGTGTTTGAGTATCTTCACGACATGGATAAAAGATTCGCGTGGGCCGATCTCGTTATTTGCCGCTCGGGCGCAAGCACAGTAGCCGAAGTTTGCGCGTGCGAAAAAGCCGCGATCTTCATACCTTTGCCGACGGCAGCAGATGACCACCAGACAAAAAACGCGCAAGTTTTAGCAGCTAAAAACGCGGCACTCGTGTGCCGACAAAGTGAGTTGAGTGCGCAAAGCTTTCGTGAGACCATCGCCCGTTTCCGCGACAACCCTGAATTGACCAAGAATATGGAAGAAAATGTGAAGCAGTTTCAATTTCCCAACGCGGCCGAGGAAATCACGCGCAGACTCTTAGCCGGAGCAAAAGCGTGAGGCTCGCTAAAGCGAAAGTTCATTTCATAGGCATCGGCGGTATTGGGATGTGTGGCTTGGCCGAGCTCCTCTGCAACATGGGCGGGCGGGTTACCGGCAGTGATCTGGCTGAGAATGCGCAGACCACGCGCCTGCGCGAGCTCGGTATCGACATTAAGATCGGGCACCGCTGCGAACATGTTCAAAACGCTGAAGTCGTGGTTTACACCAGTGCCGTGAAGCCGGAAAATCCTGAAATTCTCGAGGCTCGTCGCCTGAAAATTCCCCTGATCCCCCGGGCCGAGGCCCTAGCTGAAATGATGCGTCTAAAACGTGGTATCGCGGTTGGTGGATCGCACGGAAAAACCACGACGACTTCGATGACGGCGTCAATTTTCCTGCGCGCAATGACCGAGCCGACAATTGTGATCGGCGGCCGTCTCGATCTCATCAAGTCGACCGCTCGTCTCGGCCAAGGCGATTGGATGATCGCCGAAGCCGACGAAAGCGACGGCAGTTTTTCGAGGCTCTCACCTGAAATCGCGATCATCACCAACATAGACAACGATCACCTCGATTACTTCGGAACATTCGATCATCTCAAAAAAGCGTTCTTTGATTTCGCGATGCGCACGCCGTTTTACGGAGTGGCGATCGTTTGCGGTGATGACCCAGCCGCCCGCGAAACATTTCAAGATTACGGCAAACGAGTTTTGTTTTATGGCTTTGGCGAAGACTGTGATCTGCGGCTTGAGGGCTCCAAAAGCAAGTACCGCGTCTTTCGCGAAAACAAACTTCTCGGCGAACTGCAGCTACAGATTGCCGGGCGTCACAACGCACTCAACGCGGCAGCCGCAGTGGCGGCCGGTCTTGAAGCGGGCCTGCCCTTTACGATCTGCGCCGAAGGGATCGAAGCGTATGCCGGAGTGGATCGACGTTTTCAACTCAAAGGCGAAGCTTCCGGAGTTTTAGTTTATGACGATTACGCTCATCACCCGACCGAAGTAAAAGCCGTGCTTCTCGCGTTTCGCGAAAAATTTCCGGGCCGGAGACTCGTTACGGTTTTTCAGCCGCATCGCTATTCTCGTACCAAAATTTGCTGGGATCAGTTCGCGACAAGCTTTGCGGAGACCGATGAGCTCATGATCTGTGATATTTATGCCGCTGGCGAAGATCCACTCGCGGGTGTGACTTCCGAACTCCTGGTCGAGGCGATTCGCGGTTCGGGGCGAAGCGCCCAGTATTTGTCATCGTCGATCGACCGCGCGGCCTCGATTAGAGCGAAACTCCGATCTGGCGATGTGCTGATGACTCTGGGTGCGGGCGATGTTTTTAAGTTAGGCCAGCAAATCGTCGAATCCGGAAGTGGAAAGTGAATCGAATCCAATTTGACCGCGAGGTCATTTTGGCTCCGCATACATCTTGGCTTGTCGGTGGGCCGGCAGAATTTTTTTACCAGCCTCGCAGCGAAGATGACTTGATCGAAGCACTCAGCCAAGCTCGAGCCTCGAGGTTGCCTGTTAACTACCTCTCCGGTGGCAGCAACGTGCTGGTCTCCGACCTTGGCGTTCGCGGTCTCGTCATTCATCTCGGAAAAATGAGCGGCTTGCAGGTTGAAGAAGACGGCTCCACACTTCGAATCAATTGTCTTGCGGGAACCGCTAAATCGGAATTACTGAAAATATTTTTGAAGTACCGGCTCGAACCGGCCCTTTTTCTCGCCGGACTTCCGGGCGATGTCGGAGGTGGCGTTGTGATGAATGCCGGCATCGGCGAGATGTTAAAGCCTTGCGAATTCGTCGAGATTACCGACTGGGTCGAAGTCATCCGGGACGATTTAACCAAGGTGAGAATTCAGGCGCGTGATCTCAAGTGGAGTTATCGGCATTGTGAAGGGTGGCGGCCCGGAGTTATTT
>JAYTRM010000051.1:0-3022 GCA_043746165.1 Bdellovibrionales bacterium
TTTCACAAGGGCTCGCGAGCTGTTTTGCTCGCAGACGGTACGTGGCAAATACCGCAGATGCTTGCGGTGATGGATGATCGCTCGCGACTGATTTGCCATGGCCAGTGGTATTTGAGTGAATCGACGGAGAGTTTAGTTCATGGGTTTGTGCAGGCTTTGCAAAAACGAGGGATGTGTCGAGCGCTGATGAGCGACAACGGCAGTGCCATGACGAGCGAAGAATTTGTACAAGGGCTTGGGCGATTGAGCATCGGACACGAATTGACGCTCAAATACTCGCCTTACCAAAACGGTAAGCAAGAGAAGTTTTGGCAACAGATCGAGGGGCGGCTCATGAAGATGATCGAGGAAGTTAGGCCTATGACGCTTGCGACGCTCAATGATCTGACGCAAATCTGGATTGAGGGCGAATACAACCGGAGCGTTCACTCGGAAATCAAAACATTACCGATCAATCGGTTCGCTCAGGACGCATCGGTGCTGCGCAAGTCGCTAACAAGCGATGAGTTGCGGGCGGCTTTTGTCTGCGAGATCGATCGTCGCTTACGAAAGACCGACGGCACGATGAGCTTGGACGGTGTTCGTTTTGAGATACCGTCGGCGTACCGCCATCACAGGGATCTTTTGATCCATTACACGAGTTGGGATTTAGGCTACGTATTTTTGGTGGACCCGGTGACGCTCAAAGCCGTTGCGCGCATTTATCCGCTGGATCGCTCCAAGAACAACAGCGGCAAACGCGCAAGTCATGCGCCAGTGGACCGTGGGCGTGTGCCCAGCAATGACCTTATGACGCAGCTCCCGGCGCAAATGCGCTACCTGCTTAAACAAAGTCAAATGAGTCATGTGCCGCCGGCCTATGTGCCACAGACAGACGACAAAAATGAGAAAGAATGAGGTAATTTTATGGAAATCAAAACCCTACAGGCTCTTTACGGGCTAAAATGGAACCCGTTTGCGACCGATAAACCGCTTGAAGGGCTTCAGGTGCTGCCGAAATGCGAGCGGTTTTGCTATTGCATTGAAGATCTGGTGCTCGACGGCGGCTACGCTGCGATCATGGGCGACCCAGGCCTTGGCAAAAGCACAGTGCTAAGGCTTCTTCAGGACCGCATTGCCAAGGTCCCAAACGTGACCGTCGGTGAGTTGAGTCGATCGCAGTGCTCGGTCAGCGATTTTTACCGCGAACTGGCCGATGTGTTCGGTGTTTTTATGCAAGTATCAAATCGTTATGGCGGGCATAAAGCGCTACGACAAAAATGGCAAGGGCACATCGAAACGACGCTACTCAGGCCGGTTCTTTTGATCGACGAAGCGCAACGAGTCAGTGACTCGGTTTTTGAAGAAATCAAATCTCTCGCCAGCGATCGGCTCGATACCAAGATGCTCATTACGATCATTTTGAGCGGCGACATGCGGCTTGCCGAACGGCTTAAGGGTCAAACGCTAAGGCCAATTGACTCAAGACTGCGCCACAAGCTGGTACTGACGCCAATAGAAACTGGCGAGCTGACCGCGCTGCTGCAAAGCTGCTTACGTCAAGCGGGTGCGCCGTCGCTCATGACCCCAGAACTCATAAACACCCTGGTCGATCGCTCGCTCGGCAACTTCCGAACGCTTATGACCCTGTGTAATGACTGCTTGATTGAGGCCGTGCGAACTGAGGCGCATACGCTCGACGAGAAGCTGTTTTTTGACCTGACTGGCGATCAGTTTTTTGGCTCGCGTAAATCTAGTGCTAAGCTAAAAAGAGCAACGCCATGAGCGAACAAATTGGTTCTGCGGCAAATAGCATGTTACCGCTCTCTTGGCCATGGGAGCTCACGGTGCTGCCGGAAGACAAGCGATGGCTCGTGGATCACTTGTGGCTTGATCAGGGTGTCGGTATTATCGGCGGCGAGCCGAAATGCTGCAAATCCTTCATGGCGCTCGACCTTGCGGTCGCTGTCGCATCCGGCACTGCGGCGTTAAGAGAGTTCAAGGTGAACACTTCCGGCCTTGTGCTCTACTTTGCCGCCGAAGACGCTTTACACATTGTCCGATCGCGCCTGGATGGCATTTGCGCTGCTGCGCAAATAGACTTGAAAAGCCTCAAGCTTCAGCTCATCACGTCGCACAGCCTGCGGCTTGATTTACCAGAAGATGTCGGTCGACTTGAGCGCACTATTGCCGCTCTAAAGCCGAAGCTTCTTATCCTTGATCCCTTCGTGCGCCTTCATCGTATTGACGAAAACAACTCAGGAGAAGTTGCTCCAATTTTGGCGGGCCTCAGGCGTTTGCAAAGAGCGTATGGCGTTGCGATCATGGTCGTTCACCACGCCAAAAAAGGAGCCAGTTCCGCGCGCGCAGGTCAAGCCCTGCGCGGCTCTTCAGAGTTCCATGCGTGGGGCGACTGCAACCTTTACCTCAGACGCGATGGCAAAGAGCATTTAAGCCTCAGCATCGAGCACCGCGCCGAAGCGTCGTTTGCAGGGCTTCCGCTCAAGCTTGTAACCGAAGCGCCCGCACTGGCCTTGCGTCTTGATCGCGACCGCAGCGAATTATTAAGCCCGCCGGCAGATCAAGGGTCACAAGCTCTTCTTGAGCAGCTGACAACGCAAAAAGCCGCAAGAGCAAGTGATCAGGTTCAGAAAAAAATACTCTCGATCCTTAAAGGTTCCAAGGAACCACTGCCAATCAGATTGATCCGCGACGCATGCGGCGTTCGCACAACGACAATATCAACTCACATCCAAATGTTAATGAAGGCTGGCCAGATCCAGCACTCAGATCTCGGCTATACGGCCGTTTTGTAGCCTCACGATTTATGCCAAACGGCGAGCCTCCGCGCTCGCCTAATTTCCCGATAGGGCCACACGGATGTGTTCCGCACCAACCACGCTTCAAAAACAAAAACTCACACGCTTTAAAAATTAATCCGAAAACCCTGTTTCCCGTTTCCCACACACTAGAGCGCGGCGCCGGGAAACGATCATCAAATAACCCGCTCACGCGTTCATCAAAAATCGCGATCCTGCACAGT
>JAYTRM010000052.1:0-2696 GCA_043746165.1 Bdellovibrionales bacterium
AGAGTGAGAAATCGAGGCCGCCAACGATTCGCATATTCTCGGCAATTTTTTTTTGTACAGTCACAGAAAAGTCGATCACTTGATTTTGCGGACTTCCGCCGGAGCTGACGGGTGTTTCCGACAAGTTTGAGAATTCTATGAGATTCACTCGCCCGCCGGCGTACCAAACCTTATCGTCCGTCACGGGAAATAAACAGCCGACCCCAATTTGTGGCCCAGAATAAGTGTCACTGGTAAACGTCGTTGGTGTGCTCGAGTCGACGTACATCTGATAAGAACTGTAGCCGAGGCTTATCGAAATCTTCGGCCCAAAGAACTCGTCGCGAAGAAGAAAGTTGTAGCCAAATTCAAGACTGTAGCGCGACACCGATTGGCGAAGCGTCCCAGGAGTTGAACCTGAGCGAGGGTTGCTTGTGCTCAGTACGCCTTGCAAAATATCGGTGCGCGCCATCCAGTTTTTTGTGAGCCACATTTCCCCATGCAGGGAAACGCTCGGATAAATCGAAGTGGAGGCCTCGTAAGTTCCAGACGACGTGTTGACGCTTGTGTCGTAGTTTCCGAGCCCGAGAGCCAGCCCGACTTCGCCAAACGACGGCGGTCGCACAGGCACCCACTCCGTGGGATCCTTACCGAACGAGACCGGAGCATCCGAGCGGGAATTGATATCACCAGGTGCGCCGCTGTCTTTCATCGAAGCAGGCTCGCCGTAATTGACTTGTTCGAGCCCCGAAACTTTAGCGAACTTTTGGATGGCGCCTCGCTCCTTTTCAGAAATGATCGCACCGAAGCTGAGGGTTTCGTCGACTTTGAGAATTTTAATGCGGCCGAGGATTTCTTTTTCCGAACTCACGATAAAGTTAAATTTCGGATGGCGCGTGAGACCCAGAATCTGAACGGCGGTGATGATTTGATCCTTGCCCAGTCCGTCGCTTTTGCCAAGATTGATCGTGACGCGATTGAGTTCGCGGCTCAAAACCAAACCATCGTAAGGAATTCGCGAGACAGCACGGCGGTACAAATCGCTCACACGGTCTTTGATCTCCGCGAGCTCATTGCGAGGATGGTCGCGGAGAATTTCTTGGCTGAGAAGTTTTCCGTCTTTCTTAAGAAAGAGATCAACGCGAATGGAGAGGCCATTTGGCCCTCGAGTTGCGGCCGCCATCACGGCCGCCTCGGCCTCAACCGAGTGCAAAAGCTTCTGGACTTCCGTCGGGTTTTCTTCGAGCTCAAGGAGAGAAGGGACTTGAAGACTTGAGTCGATCGATGTCTCGACGAAATCCCAACGATGCGAGGCTTTGACTAACTGTATAAGCTGGGCTTCGATCGGACGCGCGTAAATTCCTTCGACGTTATCAACTACCGGCAGAACTGCGACGTGCCGGATCGTCAGATTCTGGTCTAGCTCACTGACGTAGGTGGCGGAAAGTTCCTGGCGATTGCTACTTGGGCCAGCGTCGTTTGCGGCGGCTAAGGCGCTTTCCGCACCTAAACTCCTCAAACAAAGTGCGGCTAGGAAAAACGGCAGCAGGGTGGTTTGACTGAGCGACATGCCACCAGTTTGCCATCAAAGATCGAGGCGTACCAAAGTAAAAACCGTCTGGTCCAGAGTCTTGTTTCCATCAAGAGTGACCATGGAAATGCCGATGAATTTGTCATGCGGCCCAGTGAATTTTCAAGTTTGATCGGTCTCTCAATAATCATCGTATGTGCGTTCGGTGGAGCCGCGAAAGCCCAACTTGATCCGTCATCCGCGCTTTTGATGAATGGCAATGCGCCGACCGACAGCGGGGGAGCTGCCATCGATTCTGGGCGCTACACCATTCGTCCCAAAGCAGAGCCTTCACCGGCTCCTGTCCCTCGGGCGCTCGCGAAAAGAGCAAAATCTGATGGCAGCGATCTCGCTCCGGTCACGGTGACAATACCGAATTCGACGCCAATTCCGATGATACCGACGCCCGTCTTGACTTCAGCATCAGTTAGCGTCACTCCCGCAAAAAACACGAAATCAAGTAAGCCGGAAAGTAAGTCAAGCGCGCCCTCAACACCGGTCCTCGCCAGTGTGACTAGGCCAGCCGAACTCCTAAGAATCGATCACTTTCTGGATCTTGGAGTTTCGCTCGGCTATCTTTACAACGGCTCTGACAGCACCTACAGCTTTCGCAATTACTCGATTGCAGCTCCCGTCGTAGCTGGCGATGCCAATGTGTGGGTCACTCCGACATTCGGTGTACACGGCAGCTACATGACCAGCTACAACGGATCGGTCAGTGATTCGAATAACGGCAGCCGAAATGTCGCAGTTTCCGAAACCTGGCTGAACTTAGGAATTCGCGGCCGCGAGTTCTTCGGTAGCGATCTCATGGCGCCATCGCTCACTTTCGGCATCGACTACATCAATTTTGGAATGCAAACGTCATCTGATGCGAAAACTCGTGAGAGCTTACTGTCGAGCGGAGTTAAGCTTTCGCTCGAAGCCGAAATTCCCGTTTCTTACAGTCGCTCTTGGACCATTGGAATGGAGATATCACCATTTCTTTCGCACTCCGAAGGTACAACCTCGATCAATTTCCAGTCAGGCACCGGAAACTCTGCAGTTGAAGCAGGCCTATCGATTGGCTCACGCTATCGATTCTCGCGTTCGGAGACGATATTTTTTAAGTTGTCGGAAAGCATTGAGCGGGATCTGTTCTCGGGTT
>JAYTRM010000053.1:0-13520 GCA_043746165.1 Bdellovibrionales bacterium
CGCAGAAAAAAGGCGCATTCATCGATCGTAATAAACATCTCGTCTTAGAATCAGTTCACCCATCGCCGCTTTCGGCGCATCGAGGATTTCTTGGTAGCCGGCCTTTTTCCAAGATCAATCATTACCTCGAGAAACATGGAATTGAGCAGATCGACTGGCAGCTTTGAGATCGATTTGGACCTTGCGCCGCGACATTGCAAGGCCAGTAAGTAACGAGCCTTGAAATCCTCATGTTAAGCCGCTATCCCTGAGAGCCACTGTAAGCGACGCGGTAAAAGTCGCCGCAACAGTCGCCGCGACAAAAAACTCTGGCAAGGGGCCTCATTGCAACCCCAAATTGAGTCTCTCAATCATCTTCCCTCCCTTGACCCTTTGACGAGTCTCATCGTTTATGACTTTCGACTCACCCACGTCTCGACAGAGTTTCGCAAATGGATTGGCAAGTTTCCCCATCGCTACGGCGTGACTTCGGGCGAGAAGCTAAAAGAAGTGACGAGTTTTCCACGGCACTTGGCAAAGCTTTCCGAACAGGCTGCAAACCTTTCGCCGAACTCGATGCGCATAGTTGCCGTGGGCGGCGGGAGCGTCGGAGACTTCGCTGGTTTTTTTGCCAGCGTCTACAAACGCGGTGTGAGCCTGATTCACATTCCGACCACGTGGCTTGCCGCCATCGATTCGAGTCACGGTGGAAAAACCGCGCTCAACGTGCAGGGGGCCAAAAATCAAATCGGCACTTTTTATCCTGCCGAGCGCGTGATCTTGGTTCGCTCAATTTTGCTCGCGCAGCCTGAAGCGAGAGTGCGCGATGGAATCGGCGAAATGGTAAAGATCGCCATGATCGATGGCGGACCGTGGACGCAGCAGTTACGAAAAGCAAAGCGTGTTGATTCCGCCACTTTGTGGAAGTTCTTGCGCCCGGCGATTCGTTCTAAACTCAAGGTGGTCAAGCGCGATCCGTTTGAAAAAAAAGGTGACCGCCAAGTTTTAAATTTTGGCCACACCATTGGCCACGTGCTTGAGGTTTTAGTTCCACTGAGTCATGGCGAAGCGGTCGCGCAAGGCTTGTTTTTTGCCATTGAGTTCAGCCGGCACACAGGCCTTCTTTCAGAAAAACAACACGTTCTCTCTGTCGAAATGCTCGGCAATTTAGGTGTCACGCGTAAGGCGCTTAGAAAATTTCGCGCGCAGCAATTTGAAACTTTACTCAGGGCAGATAAAAAGAAAACATCGCGAAGCCGCGTGATTTTTCTTGCCCTCAAGAAAATCGGTCGTGTCGAGCGAGTTTCCGTCGAGATTGGAGATCTTTTGAGCGAAGCCAAGCGCCAAGGGCTCATCACGTGAGCTGCCGTCCCGTCAACTTTCGCGGAACGCTGCCGGCCTCGAAGTCTCTCCTCAACCGAGTTCTCGTGATCCAAAATTACTCGTCAAATTTGGTTTTCCGGGGCGACTCGCAAGCCGACGACGTCGTGAGGATGAAGCAATCACTCAAGGATTTGAGCAGAGGCCTTCCTGCCGATTGCGGTTCGGCGGGAACGACCTTAAGGTTTCTGGCGTTTCGAGCCGCGCGCATGGAAGGCATTCACGTTCTTTGCGGGCACGAAAAGCTATTTCAAAGGCCGCAACGCGAGATCGTTGATCTTCTCGCGCAACTTGGCGTTCGAGCCGAACTCGGCCAAAATCAATTGAAAATTTCTGGACAAGGCTGGCAGCTTCCGCGACAGAGCCTAGTGATCGATCGGCAGATTTCAAGCCAGTTTGCGAGCGCGGTGCTGCTCAATGCATGGGGGCTTGCTTTACCCTTACGAATTGAATTTCGCGGCGAACTCGTCTCTGAGGGTTATTTTGAAATGACTCTCGCACTCGTTAAGCGCGCGGGAATGAGCTTCAACCAAATTTCCGATCGAGTGGTGGAGGTCGCTAGGCTTGCAAAAGTCGAACCGCGATCTTTTGACGTCGAGCCTGACCTGAGCTCCGCTTTTGCGGTGGCGGCTCTCGCGGTGGCGAGCGGCGGTGTTGCTCAACTTGAATCTTGGCCCGATGAGAGCCTGCAGCCCGACGTACAATTTGTTGAAATCTTGCGGCGAATGGGTTGCGTGGTGGAGCACTCAAAAACTGAAAAGTCTCTCCTGGTGAAAAGCGCTGGGTCATTGAGTGGTGTCGAAGCTAATCTCAACTCGTCGCCAGATCTTTTTCCAGTACTTGCGACTCTCTGTGCTTTCGCCAATTCGCCATCGCGACTTTTCGGGGCACCGCAACTCGCGCACAAAGAATCAAGTCGAATTCAAAAAACAGCTGAGCTGCTCAGCCTCATCGGAGCTGAATTTGACGTGGCGGCTGACGGAATGAACATTCGACCTCGGCCGATTCGGAAAGCTTCAGGAAAATACGACTGCGAAAACGATCATCGGCTGGCTATGGCGGCGGCGGTTGCTGTTGCCGGGGGATGTATGGTCGACATCCTCAATCCGCAAGTCGTAAGTAAGTCTTTTCCGGAGTTCTGGACGATCGCCAGAGGAGCGTTGCCGTGAGCCGCGCGCCTAGACGAATCGCGATTATTGGCCATCGCGGCGTTGGCAAGTCGGCATTTCTCAAAAGAGCCGAAACGTATCTCCCTGGGAATGTCCTTTACCTGGATCTCGATCTGGAAATCGAGCGCCGCCATGGAAAGACCGTGAGCGAAATTTTCTTAAGTGAGAGCGAAAGTGGCTTTCGCAAAATCGAGCGTGAGATTTTCTCACAAATCGATCGAGAGACTGTGCACAAAGATGTCTTTCTCGCCCTCGGCGGAGGCTTTAATCCTGAGGCGATTCCGAGTTCGTGGCAAGTTTGGTGGCTGCGCCGGCCGAGCGATAAAACTGGACGCATCTTTTTCAATCGTCCACAGCTCAATCCCGAACTTTCAAGTCTCGAGGAGTTTTTCAAGCGGGCTCGCGAGCGCGAGCCCGCTTTTGAAAAAAGAGCTGATCAAACACTGTGGCTCGATGAGGGCCTTGACCTGCCAGAATCTGCTGAGCGGAGCTTTGTCCGAAACGAAGTTCAAGATCTCGGCGGCATCGTCACTTTTCTGCCAGAGCAACTTGGGGCTCGCAAAAGGTGGGTCACTTGGCTTGAGAGTCGAGTGAACTTCGGCGTCAAATTTATCGAGCTGCGCGATGATCTGCTTCAGCCAGCTGAGATAAAAGAAATTCTCAAGGTTCTTCCCCATGAACGAGCGCTCGTGAGTTTTCGCGCCAAAGAAAATGTGACCCGTACGATAAAGGCCCTTGAGGGCTGCCTTGTGCAAATGGATTGGCCCGTCGAGTTTGGCGATTGTCCGCTGGCGAATCCTGACATTCTTTCGTTTCATCTCAGAAAGCCTGGGCAGACGCTCGACGATGCGCTCGGGGTTTTTCCGGAGGTTGTAGCCAAAGGCACGCAGCTCAAAGCGGCGCTGCCGGTCTATACATTTAAAGAACTTCTCGCGGGCGAGACGTGGCGATTGCGTGATCCCCTGACCCGAAGCTTTTTGCCGATGTCTGACGATGGTCGCTGGATCTGGTACCGTCAGCTGAAGGCCAAAGAACAAAATATCGGCTTTTTTCGAGATAGTGCGAGTGGCTCGAGCCTTGATCAGCCGACTTTACTGCAATGGGCGCGAGCGCGAAAATGCAAGGCCTTTGCCGCGATTTTGGGGTCGCCGGTCAGTCACAGCCGAACTCCGATGATGCAACAGGAATTTTTCAAAAAAAGAAACGCATCGGTTTTTGCCATTCAACTGAACGAAGTGGAGTGGAGTGAGGGTTTCAAAATCCTCGAACATTTGGGCCTTCGCTGGGCGGCGGTCACCGCGCCGCTCAAGGCGCTTGCTTTTCAGTCGAGCCAACATGCGACCGCGGTTTGTGCGGATCTGAAAACTGCCAACACTTTGCTCTTGGATAATGGCGGGTGGCGCGCGCACAACACTGATCTCGACGGATTTCACGCGCTGATCGAAGAGGCCTCAAGTCTTCAAGGAGTACTTGAGGGCGGGCTTGGAGGCGGCCGTGGGGGCGGGTTAGAGCCAGTGGCGGTTTGGGGCGGCGGCGGAACGCTCGCCGTCGTTCGCAAAGTTTTGCCCAATGCGCGATTTTACTCCGCACGTTCGGGAAGACCTCGCGAAAACGAGGCATCGGCAATTCACCCGAAGGCTGTGGTATGGGCCGTGGGTAGATCGCACCCGAGCACTTCGCCGCCTGAGACGTGGAAGCCAGAAATCGTCATCGACCTCCATTACAACGAAGACTCCCCCGGGCGCGATTACGCCAAAGCCAGTGGTAGTCGCTACGTTTCTGGTCTCAAGATGTTTTCTGAACAAGCTAAAGCCCAACAGCGGTTTTGGAATGGAGAAATTCAGTGAGTGGAGCTAATTCTTTCGGAAACCGTCTGGTGCTCACGACTTTTGGCGAAAGCCATGGACCAGCTTTAGGTGCAGTGATCGACGGCGTGCCTTCTGGGGTGAAGTGGGACGAGAAGCTCTTGCAAGCCGAACTCGATCGCCGTCGCCCGGGTTCAAGCCGGGTAGTTTCGGCGCGCAACGAGGCCGACCGTGCCGAAGTTCTTAGCGGTGTTTACCAGGGACGTACGCTCGGCACTCCGATCGGCGTGATTGTCCGCAATCACGATGCTAGGTCGAGCGATTACGCAAAAATCGCGCGCAAGCCGCGTCGGGGTCACGCCGACGACGTGTGGAAAAGCAAATTTGGCCACAGCGATCCGCGCGGCGGCGGCCGCTCCTCGGGTCGCGAAACGCTTTCGCGCGTGATCGGCGGAGCGATAGCGACGATGATTTTGCGCGAGCTTTTGCCAAAGTTGAAGGTGACAGGCTTTGCGACGAGCATCGGTCCCTATATTCTTACAGATGGAGACCGAGCGCGCCTGGAGAAGGCAAAAAAACTTTATCCGGCAGATGAATTTGTGGCGAGGTTTCCTTCTGCTGGCCAGCAAGTCGAGGTTGAAAAGTTGCTGGTCGAAGCTAAATCTGAGGGCCTAAGCTACGGTGGCCTCGCAGAACTCTGGGTTGATCACCTGCCGGCTGGACTCGGCCAACCTGTTTTTCATAAACTTCGCGCCGATCTCGCGTCGGCTTTTTTGAGCGTGGGTGCGACGTCCTACCTTGAAATTGGTGACGGTGCCGAATCTCTTCAAGCTGAAGGTTCAAAATTTCACCGCGGGCCCAGCCGCGTTTACGGCGGCATGCGCGGTGGAATTAGCACCGGCGAGCGCCTGGTTTTGCGAGTCGGATTTAAGCCGACTTCGAGTGTTCTCGACGTCGCCCAAAAAGGTCGACACGATCCGTGCATCGTTCCGCGCGCCATTCCGGTTTTGGAGGCCATGCTGAAACTTGTGCTTGTCGATCACTTACTTTGGCAACGGAGCGATCGAGTGCTCTGAAGCGCTCCGAAGCGCTCTATGCCACAAGCGGCCAATATATTTTCACTGCGAGGCAACGATACCGCGGTACATGTAGCTCACGCCAAAGGTTAGCGGTTTAAAATCGACTTTGCTGAACATTTTAGTTTCGCGCATGAGATTTAAAAAGTTCTCTCTGCACGGAAACTGCGCCGATGAATCTTGCAGGTATTGATAGGCCTGCGAGCGCCCCGTAATCAAGCCGCCGATCTTCGGTAAAACGTGGCGGCTGTAGCCGTCATAAAATCCGCGGATGATCGCCGTTTGTGGTTGGCCAAATTCAAGAATCATCACTTTTCCCCCGGGCTTCACGACGCGGGCAAGTTCCGTGAGGGCGACCTTGGGGCGATCGACATTGCGAATTCCAAACGCGATGCTCGCGACATCAAACGATGCCGTGTCGTAGGGGAGCCGAGTCACGTCGGCGGTCTCAAACTCTATTTCGAGTGCTTTCGACTTTGCCTTTGCGGGCGCAAATGCTAGCATCTCGGCACAAAAATCCGTGCCGAGTACGTATCCGGTGGGGCCAACCGCCTTTTTAAATTCAATCGCCAAATCACCGGTGCCGGTGGCGCAGTCAATAACACGGGCTCCGGCATGGGTATGCGCCCACTTGACTACCCGTTTTCTCCATAAGTGATGGATGCCGCCCGAGAGAATAGTATTGGCGCGGTCGTAGCCGCTGGCAATTTCGCTAAACATCGAGCGAATTTTTTCAGCGTCTGGCCTGTGGCCGGAAAAATTCTTGGCAGCAAAGCTTGCAGAACTTGAAGTAGGTTTCACACTGTCACCATTCCTCGGCCAAGAGCTGTTGCTACTTTGCGCACGTCATCCACGATTTGCGAAAACTGTTCGAAGTTCAAAGCCTGGTGGGCGTCGGAAAGAGCTTCGACAGGACGCGGGTGCACTTCGATAATGAGACCATCGGCTCCTGCTGCAACTCCCGCCAGTGACATCGGTTTAATGAGCTCTGGTCGTCCAGTTCCGTGCGAAGGATCGACGATCACAGGAAAAGATGTATGAGCTTTGATGTAAGCAACAGAGTTGAGATCGAGCGTGTTGCGCGTTGTGGTTTCAAACGTGCGAATACCACGTTCACAGAGAAGGACATCATCGTTACCGCCTTTGACGACGTAATCAGCGGCTTTGAGCCATTCATCAACCGTTGCGGCAAAGGCGCGTTTGAGCAGAACGGGTTTTTTCGTCGCTCCGAGCTCTTTGAGCAATTCATAATTGTACATGTTGCGCGAGCCGACCTGAAACATGTCGACGGTATCCATGAAGTCCGAGAGCTGGCGGGGATCCGTAATCTCAGAAACAATCGGAAGTCCCACTTCGCGTTTGACTGCAGGCAGAAATGAAAATGCCTCGTTGCCGATTCCTTGAAACGCTTCGGGTTTGGTGCGCATTTTATAGATACCACCGCGCAGGAAACAGGCGCCGGCTCTTTTGATTCCGCGAGCGGTCTCGAGCAAGTGCTCGCGAGACTCAATTGAGCATGGCCCAGCAATTATCGCGATGCTGCCGTCTCCGAAAGTGAGATGCGACGACTGACCAGATTCATTTTCAAATTGGACACGCACGTGGCGCGTTTTATATGCGATCGATGCGGACACTTCGGCTCCTGCGTAAGGTTCCCTAGAACCTCAGTTATATCAATTGCCCTTCAAAAGCGCACGAAGTATAGCAAATCTTGATTTGTATCCATCGTCGAAATGAAAATTCATGAAGTGCGACCAACTATTTGAAATTCCTCAATCTAGACAGGAATTCCCAGCACCCGTCGCCGTCGAAGAAATTCGTCGCCAGGGTTTCTTTTCCAATGGCTGGATTTTGACTTTAAATCGCGAGCAGATTCTCGTTGGATGGGGAAAATGGCTTCAAACCGAAGGCAGCCCGACGCTCGGTCAGTGTCGAATCTACACGCCCGATTTCTATCTCGAGTCGAAGCATCCATGGAAAATGACAGAGCATTTTACCCTTATCTCGCGCCTTGATTTCGCCCGATTGATGGGCATAGATCAGACGTCAGGCAACTCCGTCGCCGAGAATCAGTCTTTTGGCGGCGAAAAGTTTTCCGAAAAATTGAATTGGCTGGAACCGAGCGAGGAAATTTTTTCTGAAGCCTGGGCCAAGATTCAAGCGGGATTCAAAGAGCGCGGCTTGAAAAAAGCGGTGCCGGCCGTTTATGCCACGGCGCATTGTGAAACGGGTTTGATTGGTATCGAACGCTTTCTCGCGGCCGTTGCAGCTTTGCCGGGTGAACTTTATCCCTACGGATTTTGGCAGACCTCCAGCGTGGGCACATGCCAGCCACATTCGGAAGGAATGATCGGAGCGACGCCCGAAGTTTTGTTCTCTCAGCTTCAGCCTGACGTCATCGAAACGATGGCTTTGGCCGGAACTCGCCCGCGCTCTCCTGATTCGAGCGACATCGACTTTCTGAGCGACGTCAAAGAGCGCCGTGAGCACCAGCTCGTGGTCGACGACATCATGGAGCGACTTCTGCCATTTGGCTCGATCGCCGTCAATACGATCAAGGTTTTGAAGCTTCCCACGCTCGAACACTTGCTCACGGAAATTTCTCTTCAGGCAGACGAGGTGCCGAGCTTTACTGAACTGGTTGAAACCCTTCATCCGACGCCAGCGCTCGGAGTAGCCCCGCGCGGTCTCGGCTTTGATGAGATGAAGCTTTGGGAATCAAATCGTGACAGAGGCCGTTTTGGCGCGCCATTTGGCGCCGACTGGGGAACTGGCCGCCACTGCGTAGTCGCCATCCGCAATATTCAGTGGTCGGGCGAAAGCGTGCAGCTCGGCACCGGCTGCGGCGTGATTGAGCAGAGCTTAAAAGAAAAAGAGTGGGCCGAACTCAGCCTAAAACGCGAGGCGATCAAGAGGATGCTTGATTTATGAACCTCGACTGGTCGCAAAGGATTTTAGCGCACCTCCATAGTCAAGGAGTTCGCGATATTGTCTTTTGCCCCGGCGCTCGCAATAGCCCTCTGCTGCTGGTACTAGCCCGTACCACGGGTTTTCAACTTCATTCTTTTTTCGATGAACGAGCCGCCGGTTTTTACGCCCTCGGCCTCTCTCGGAAGACTGGTCAACCCGTTGTCGTCATGACCACGTCGGGCACGGCGGTTTGCGAGTTGCTGCCCGCGGTGGTTGAGGCCTTCCACTTAGGAGTTCCACTCGTACTCTTGACTGCGGATCGCCCGCTGCGTTTGCGCGGCACAGGCGCACCGCAAGCGATCGATCAATCGGGAATTTTCGGTAAGTTTGTGAGCCTCGAATTTGATTTAAGCGACGGACAAGATGCCGATTTAGCGATGTGGAATCGACGTTCTCCAGCACACCTCAACATTTGCTTTGATGATCCGCTGGGCGATCGACCAACAAAAGATTTTGAATTGCCACCTGAAGAGGTTCGCGCTTCCTACGCCGGGCAATCGCCGTTTCAGCAAAGTGCTAATTTGGAATGGGCCGCTTTGCGGCTGAGTAAATTCCTTAAGCGCGAAACCGATCTTGTCATCTTGGTCGGCACGCTCGAGACCGAAGGCGAACGCGAAGCCGCAGTGCGGTTTTTAAAGAAAATGGCAGTTCCTTGCTATCTCGAGGCGACTTCCGGGCTCAGGGAGCGAGAAGAGTTACAATCCGTGAGGCTCACGTCAGGTGACCGCATTCTGAGCTGGGCTCTCAAGCGCAAGCATTTTGGCAGAGTTTTGCGCATCGGCGGAATTCCTACGGTGCGCCTGTGGCGGGATCTTGATGAAAAGGAATGCGACTGCGAAGTTTTGTCGCTGTCACCTCTACCGTTTGCGGGATTGAGTCGTGGCGAATTGCTCTGCACCGAAGTCGCACCGGCTCTCGACACCATTTTTCTTAAGCCACCAGCTATCGAAAACAATCTTCATTCACTCATCGATCACGATCGCAAAGCGAGTGAGAAGCTCGAAGCGCTGCTCGTGCGATTTCCAAAATCGGAGCCGGGAATGTTTCGTAGACTTTCCTGTCTCATTCCGCAAAACGCTGTTGTTTACGTCGGTAACAGCTTGCCAGTTCGCGAGTGGGATCTGGCCGCGGAGCGAAGATTTCCGCGAACAGTTGAGGCCAATCGCGGCGTCAATGGAATCGACGGGCAACTCACGACTTTTCTCGGTCTCGCGCAATCAACAGTTGAAAACTGGGCCGTGGTCGGCGATCTGACGGCACTTTATGATCTGACGGCACCTTGGGTCTTGCGCGAAAGTGATTTGAACGTTCGGATCGCCGTGATCAACAACGGCGGCGGAAAAATCTTTGAGCGCATGTTCCACACTGAGATTTTTGAGAACCGCCACCAGATCGAGTTCTCGCATTGGGCGAAGATGTGGAAGCTGAGTTACCGTGTCTGGCAGGAAGTTCCGGTTGAGCTAACGAAAGCGGACAAAGTCGAAGTGATCGAACTGCGTCCGGATTCGACGGAAACTGCGCAGTTTTGGGCGGAATACGATGCCATCTGGGCTTGAGGTCATGGCTCTCCACGGTTTTCTTGGCCGTCCTTCCGATTGGGACCTTCTGCCATGGCAGCTTGTCGCGGCCGAAGTCCACCGCGTTGATCTTTGGCCTGCCGCTCTTTCGGCTCAAAGTTTTGAGGATTGGCCGAAGCCGGCTCGCGGCCGGACAGTGCTCCTCGGCTATTCGCTGGGAGGGCGCCTTGCCATGCACGCCCTTCTCAAAGAACCCGAGCGCTACCTTGGCGCCGTATTGATTTCGGCCCATCCGGGGCTCGTGCTCGCGGAAGAAAAGGTCAAACGCAAGGTGAGTGACGATCTGTGGGCCGCCAAGTTTCGCAGCGAGCCTTGGCGGGAGTTGCAGAGCAATTGGAACTCTCAATCTGTATTCCAGCGACGGGCGAGCCATGTTCATGCAGCCCTCGAGCGATGCGAGGCGGATTTTCAACGAGAGGCCCTCGCGCGCGCGCTCGAGGTTTGGTCTTTGTCGCGGCAACGGGATCTGCGCCGGGAGCTCGCGGAGCTTCGCAAGCCGCTGCTCTATGTGACTGGAGAAGACGACAGCAAATTTACGGGGTTAATTCACGGGCTGGAAAAAGGCCCTGACCATCGCCATGTGGTGATCAAAAACGCCGGTCACCGCGTTCCATGGGACAACCCTGACGCTTTCGTCCAGCTGCTCACAAGCTGGCTGCAAAATATTTAGAAACTGCTTTTCTGTCGCGCTGCATGGTGCCGGCGATAATAAGGCGATAAGAATAGGAGCAGTCGGGTAGCTTTCGCGGTCGGATAGACAATGGCCCAGGGGTCTGCTAAAAATCTGCGGCAAACTCCACAGAGGATTAAGGTGCTATGGAATCAAATCGTGAAGTCGACCCGCGATTGGCGTCACCAGCGGTAGCAAAAGCGGACTGGAAAACTCTCAAGACCTATCAGGACATCAAGCTCGAAGCGACGACTGATGGCATCGCCAAGATTACGATCAACCGGCCCGAAGTGCGCAACGCGTTTCGTCCGCTCACGGTTCAGGAACTCCTCGATGCTTTCGTGGTCGTGCGCGATAATCCTAAAGTCGGCGTGGTGATTTTGACCGGCGAAGGCGATCTCGCGTTCTGTTCGGGTGGTGATCAGCGGGTGCGCGGAGATGGGGGTTACATCGGTCAAGACGGAGTTCCGCGCCTCAACGTACTCGATTTGCAGAAAGCGATTCGTTCGCTGCCAAAGCCAGTCATCGCGATGGTCGCGGGTTACGCGGTTGGCGGTGGTCACGTCCTTCACGTCGTCTGCGATCTCACGATTGCGGCCGACAACGCGCGCTTTGGACAAACCGGCCCGAAAGTGGGCTCATTTGACGGGGGCCTCGGTTCGAGTTATCTCGCGCGCATCATAGGTCAGAAAAAAGCTCGCGAAATTTGGTACCTGTGCCGTCAATACGATGCCAAACAAGCCCTCGAGATGGGTTTGGTCAACACGGTCGTACCTTTGGCTGAACTCGAAACCGAAACCGTGAAGTGGTGCCGAGAGATCTTAGGACATTCACCACTCGCTCTGCGCTGTCTGAAATCGGCGCTCAATGCTGATTGCGACGGACAGATCGGTCTTCTTGATTTCGCCGGCAACGCCACTTTGCTTTATTATCTGTCAGAAGAAGCCAAAGAAGGAAAAAACGCTTACCTTGAAAAGCGACGTCCCGATTTCGATCAGTTTGACCGTTTTCCTTGAGCTCTCCTGAGAGGAGATGAATTGAAAGTCGCGATGCTGAACGAAGTTATAAAACACCAGCACAATTCCCGGGCGCCGTCTCGCGTCCGCGCCTGGGTGATGGCGGCGAGACCCAAAACTTTGACAGCCGGAGTTGTTCCGATCATCGTGGCGACCGCGCTCGTCAAGTCTCAAGGCTGGCCAGTTATGTGGTGGATTTCGGTTTGTGCTCTGCTCAGTTCGATCTTCATTCAGATCGGTACCAATTTCGTCAACGATGCGATCGATTTTAAAAAAGGCGCCGACAGCGAAACTCGTATCGGCCCGCAAAGGGTGACGCAGAGTGGGCTGTTCACGGCCCGGCAAGTTTTGATCTTGGCGGGAGTTTGTTTTGTGATCGCCACCGCCTTCGGCATTCCGCTTGTGCTGCAGGGTGGATGGCCGATTTTACTGATTGGCCTGGCCTCACTCGCTTTGGGCTACGCCTATACTGGAGGTCCTTTTCCTCTGGCCTATCTTGGGCTCGGTGACATTTTCGTCATTCTATTTTTCGGAGTCATCGCGGTTACGGGAACTTACTACCTGCATACGAGCATGGTTTCATGGTCGGCGGTGGTCGCTGGCTTACAGATTGGTTTGCTCGCCACGGTTTTAATTGCCGTCAACAATCTTCGCGACGCGCCGGAGGATGCTCTTGTAAACAAAAAAACATTGGTAGTTCGCTTCGGAATCAACTTTGCGCGTTTCGAAATCATTTTCTTGATATGTGCCGCGATGGTCCTCGGTGTCTACTGGTGGCAGACTGGTCATCCCCGTGCAGCGATTTTACCGCTACTCACTTTTCCAGTAGCGAGGCGCCTAGTGGTCGGCGTCGTACGCGAGCCGCCGAGTCCGATCTACAATCGCTTCTTGGCCATGGCGGCGCTCGTTCACCTCATATTTGGTTTGGCGTTGAGCTTTGCGCTCGCCATGTGAGGCGCAGGTGATCGTTTGGGAGTCCACGCAAAACCATTTGCTTCTCAACCCGCGCCTCGCTCCCGAACTGAAAGAGAGCGCAGAACGAGCTTGGAGTGACCTCGTCACGCCAAATGCCGGCCACATCGGTATCATGACTTCCGGTTCAAGCGGGAGTTCGCTCGGTAAAGTCATTCTTCTCAGCAAAGCGGCAGTTCTCGCTAGCGCCCAGGCGGTGAATCAGCACCTAAGCTCGACACCGACTGATGTTTGGCTCAAAGCTCTACCGGAGTTCCATGTTGGCGGCTTAGGAATTTTGGCCCGCGCACATTTGAGCGGAGCCTGCGTTGAGCACTATCTCTTGGATAAATGGCAGCCGGTAGAATTTCATCGATTCTTATCTGATACGAAAACGACATTGCTCTCACTTGTCCCCACTCAACTTTTTGATCTCGTTAGTCTTGGCTTTCGAGCGCCGCCGAGTTTGCGGGCAGTCGTCATCGGAGGCGGGCAGCTCGAGAACACGTTAGAAAGCCGGGCGATGGCGTTGGGTTGGCCCACACTTCGAAGTTATGGGCTGACCGAGTGCTGTTCGCAAGTGGCGACCGCTAGCCAAACTGGAAGTCAGGATTTGGAAATACTCGGCCATTGCGAGATCCAGATTTCATCTGCGGGTAGAATTCAGATTCGCAGCAGTTCACTGCTTACAGGGCAAATCAATTTATCTCACGAATCGTTTGAATTCACCGATCCCAAAATCAACGGGTGGTACGAGACAGCCGATCGTGGCCAGCTTAAAAGCTCCACTCGCGGTTCAAACTGTGTCGAAGTGTTCGGGCGCGAAATCGATTTCATCAAAATCGGCGGCGAAAGCGTTTCGGTGGCAATTCTCGAAGCTCGACTCGAGCGCCTTAAGATCGAAACCCAGAATTCAGCAGACGTCGC
>JAYTRM010000054.1:0-6976 GCA_043746165.1 Bdellovibrionales bacterium
ATTGTCAAACGGTTATCAACACCGAGGAATCCGGTCCATCAAATGCCGGTCTAGCGAGCTGCTTCAAGAAGAGTGTGAAGAATCAACCATTACACTTAAGATCGAGTTCGTCGGTCGCAAGCGCCTCAAACGCTTTCATTGCTTCGCCAAGTTGTGGTATTCCGGCTGCCCCAAAACGATTCATGAGCTTCGTGTTCTTTGTCAGCTTGTCGAGGATTAGGAGATCTGCGGAAATTCCTTGGTTATTTGAGAGTTCAACTCACGTGCCACAGCGACGCCTGCAATACTCGCGCGGGCAATTCAATACGCGCGCCTCAGAATGAGAAAAAAATTCTTGTAAGACCGCAACTTTTTACTCCGGCTTGCGTTACTAGGGTGTCGAGCGTTTTTTCAAAATAAATCTCAATCGAGGAGCTACTATGTTGAATTCGAGAGCAGTTTCCGCAGTGGTCCTGACCCTCAGCTTCATTTTGACACAGAATTCATTTGCCAAAGAAGAGCACCCCCGTCGTGAAGAAGTAAATCACCGCGTTCGAAACGAAGAAAAACGCATCGAAAAAGGCCTAAAAGACGGAACCATCACCCCGGCCCAGGCCAAGCAGCTTCGCGGCGAATTGGCAGGTGTTAAGGCCGAGGAAAAGGCCGAGGTTCAGGCCAACGGTGGGTCGCTGTCAAAAACTGAACAAAAACAATTGAATCAAGAATTAAATCAAGATTCACGCCAGATCAAAAGGGATGAAAGCGGTTCGACGAAAAAGTCGCGCCAAGCTGAAGTTAACGGTCGGGTCGAAAACCAAGAAAAACGAATCGATCAGGGTTTAAAAGATCATCAACTCACTGAGAAAGAAGCGCAGCAACTCCGTGGTGAAGAAGCCGGCGTTAAGGCGCAAGAGCACGCAGAAGTTAAGGCCAATGGTGGCTCCTTGACCAAAGTTGAGCAGAAGCAGCTCAATCAAGAACTGAACGGGGACAGCCGCCAGATACATAAGGAGCGCGAGGCTGGTCAGTAATTCATTTTCTCTGGCGCGGCGGGTAATCCGCCGAGCCTCTTTGAATGGTGGATCAATATGTCACTACAATATTCCCATGAGAAAAATAGCGACCGAGGTCGATCGTGCTTTTTAGAACGCCCGATGATCAGCTTATGGAACGTGTGGGAAAGGGCGATGATTCAGCCTTTCGAAGCCTTTTTGACCGGCACGGCGCTCGCGTACTTGGCTACTGTCGCCGTTTTATGGGTGACACCTTTCGTGGGGAAGATATGGCACAAGCGACGTGGATGAAAGTAATCAAAGCAGCGCCATCTTATCGCGGCGAGGATAAATTTCTCAGCTGGGTGCTCATGGTTGCTCGAAATACTTGTTTGAGCGAAATCCGCCTTTCGATTCAGAGCGCCGAGGTATTTCTTGCGGATCAAGAATTTGAAGATAGCGCGGTCGAACGCGACAGCTTTGAGAACCAAGTGTCCCAACGCGAAACCCTAGATGAATTGAAGGAAAAAATTGAAGCGCTTCCAGATGCTCAGCGCATAGTTCTGACCTTGTGGATGAGCGATGAGCTTTCCTACGAGCAAATCGCTGGGGAACTGAAAATTTCTTTGCCCGCCGTTAAATCTTTACTATTTCGTGCTCGTAAGTCTCTCGAAAAAGTCATGAGGGACCAACATGAAATGGTTTGAAGATTCCGTCGATAAAAAGTTTCGCGACCGGGTCTTACGGGCCGGCGAAGTCGAACTCAATCAATTGCGTCCAGCGACAGCACGGCGCTTTTTCTTTGCCCAGGCAACGGGGATGCTCAGTGCGGCACTCGTGGCGCTGATCGTTTGGAGATTCTACCGATCGGAGACCGAGAGCGCACCGCCTAGCTTGGTCGAGGGTGATCAAGATCCTAAAATGTTGGACGACCTTGCAATTTTGGAAGATCTTGAATTATGGCAAGACCTTAAAGTTTTGGAAAATGCCAAGGAACTCGACGAGGAAGCTTAAAAATGCCTGATGCAAAACCGCCCCAAGAGCTGCTTGAAAATCTAGAGTTGCTGACGAACATGAGCCTACTCATTGACGAAGAAGACTGGGGACTGCTCAAGGATCTCGATGAGATCCTTTCGGCCCGAGTCGTTAAGGGAATCGAGAATGCGGATCGCAAGGCAAAGGAGCTGCAAAATGGGCAAGAATAATTCAAGACGCCAATTCCTCATCATGAGCCTGTTACTTCCCCTTTTAACGGTGCCCCGTCGCGCTGGTGCTGCGGAGAGTCCCGATTCGCTGGAAAAATGGAACAGCCTCTCGGCCGATGAGAAAGCTGAGCTCCTTCGGCGTTATCAGGCTTTTCAAGCGCTTTCACCGGAAGAAAAATTAGACCTTCGGCAAAAAGAGCGGCGATTCAAGTTACTTCCACCGCTTGAACAAAAGCGAATTCTCAGCAACTGGAAGCGTTGGCAAACGGTGTCTCCCGAAGAGCAGAAGGCACTGAGAGCGAACTATCTCCATTTTCAAACCTTACCCGCTGAGACCCAAGGCAAAATTAGGGAACGTTATCAACGATGGAAATCCATGAACAAGGAACAGCGCGACGAAATTCGCAAGCGTCACGGCGGTTAAAACTGGTGTAAGAGAGCGAGGGTTGCAGTGATCGCCGTCGACATGGTGGTCGATTGAGCAGTTGTGAAACCGGAGCTTGAGATCGTCGATCTCGATGAATTACCTTGATGAAAATTCACGCTGAACTGTGCGACGATGTCAGGATCTGGACTGTAGCCCCACAAGAGCGTCGGGCTCACGTTACCTGCGATTTGCGTTTGAGTGCTGACCGACGCGGGAGAAACCAAGTTGCGGTCGAGCAAAAATGTGTAGTCGAGGCCAATCTGCAAATAGTGTCTCTGTGAAAAATGGATTCGATCGACCAGTTTCACATCGTTTTGCCAGTAAGGGTCAGTTACGGTGATTGCGCCAGCCGCGCCCCTTGTCTCACTGTAAAAGTAGCGAACGGCAGTAGCGGCAAGTTCAGTTTCATTGGCACCGCGCCGCCAATAAATCTCAGATGAAATCTGTCCGACCCAGCCACCAGCTAGATTGTTTCCGGTTGCACCGTCTGAGGCTTCGGGACTGATGCTGGGCCCCAGCGAGGGTGTTACGCTCAAGCCCAGATCTCCCGAAAAACCGCGCCGATGATTTTCTAGGTATCGGTAGTTGACTGTGAAGGCCGGATTGGACGGACCCGCTGAGGTCGTCGTGTTTTCGGCTTGTGCTGGAGAAAGACTGTCAACGGTCTGATCCCAGAGGAGCGTTTCGCTGATCGCAACCCACAGTTTTTTTGCGATTCCGTATGATAGACTTTCGAAAAACTCGGTCAGGGCAATCGTCTGCGAATTGCCGGCGCTGTTGCTTGAGCCATCAACTACTGCCGTAACAAAATGCGCGGAGTTGAAAAACCGGTGTTCATGCGGATAGTAATTGAGATTGACGAGGTCAGCGGAATAGTTATTGCCCCCCGGAGCTGACCACACTGGAGATGCCGAGATCAAAAAAACAAGGATCGAGAAGGTCGCCCTAAATTTCACAATCGAGCTCCAAGATCGCGAGGGTGTCGTTGAGTGCATTTGAACGCTCAACTTCAACGCCCGTCGTAATCTTCCAGCGCTTCGTGATTTGATCATAAATGGTCGTTTTAGTCGTGCTGCTGGAGCTGTTGTCGGCCGCGAGCAGTGAATACTGCTCGGTGAGATCGATACGCCAGCCCGTCACAAACTCCCAAAATATTCCAAAGTTATAGGTGACGCGGGACAACCCACCGACCGTGCCGGTGAAGCCGCTCATACCCGTTTGGAACGCGGTCGCCGAATCCAAGCGATTTTGGAAATTGGCCACGTCACGGTTGAAGAAGGATTGATCGACCTCAAAATCAAACCGCCAGAACTTCACGGGCTTCCAATTGAAGTCAAAGCCAATCACCGACTGCTGCAATTCAGATATGCCACCAACGTTCGTCGGGGCTCCTTTTTTTCTCGGAATCTGCCCACTGAAGGTCTCAATATTGTTTGTCGTGGAACCGATAATTTTGAATGTGAGGTAAGGCGTAAAAAGTGTTTCAGCATCGAAAGCCGCGTAGGACCAATGATATGATGCCGTGACTTGAGCACCGCGAGCTTCTAGTTGTTCTGCGGGCGTATTCGAATAGTTTAATTTTCCGCCTAAACCGTAGTCGGAGTCTCCCGCCCAGTTGATACCACCCGAATAACTGTAAGTTTCATCGACAATCGGCGGAGCTCCATCGTTGGGCGTCGTGGTTTTGTCGTAACCTGCGTAAAGATTCCAACTGAATGGAGCGTCGACTGTACCGATATCGCCGTCAGAATTTAAACTCTCGATGAGTTGCGCCGAACTGTAAAGTGTCTGTTGCGACAAATACAGGGCCTGCGAGGTGGCAGGATTAAGAAGCAAAAGAGTGAAAATGAAAAATCGGAATGTCACTGATCTGCAAGTTTGTTAGCAAGTTGTATTCTTGTCTACGCAAAAGATCAGTGATGTGGGGCTTTCGCCGCTGCCCGGGGCGTGGGCGATTTCTTCGAGACAGCATGTCCATGTTCCCGCGCGGTTTCCTTTTTCCATTTTTTCACTTGCACGGGGTCTGACTTAGTTTCGACTACGGCGTGTCCCTCTTGTTTCACCGCGGTCCTGCCCTCTGGTACGTCCCAGCTTTCCGAAGGGTTATCCATGGCCGTCACGTGGACCTTGCCCTTTGTTGTGCAAATCGTATCCGACTCAGGTTCGACAATTGCAAAAAATTCGGTTCCCCGAACTCCTGCTACCGTTGCTCGAAGCTTCAATTCATAAGGGTAGACAGAAACATTTTCAGGACGGATCAACTTCGCGCGAAGCTTTCCGTTCAAGAGCTCAAGCATTCCGGTCTTTTTTTCTGCTCCCGGTTCCGATTCTATTTTGAACTGAGAATCTCCGGAAATGCAGATCTCAGACGCGCCATCTGTCAGAATGACTTTTGCTCCAGGGCCCGTGTTGATTGTGCTTCCAACCGTTAAAATCTCGTGACTTATCGCGACATGCTGTTCGTGCGACGGAAGCTCGACGTTGACATCTCCAATCGCTATGTCGACGGTCCAAGCCCAAACCGAAGTTGAATGCAAGAATCCTATCAAGACTAAGCAACAGGCAATCATTCGTGTCATGTACCCCATCAACTCATAAGCATCGTAGCAGGGCAAATGAAAAATCACTTCTCGCGAATCACTTTTCTCCAATCACTTTTCGCGAACCGACGCAATCGCGGCTTTGCAGATTTGTTCGGGCGATGCTCCGAGGGTTTTATCTCCATATTGTCCGGTCACCTTTTCAAGTTGCTTTTGAAAGGTACCGCCAAGATTCATGTCTCCAATGGCACGCCTCACGGCTTGGACGTCATTTTGATTGGTCGAGAATTCAGGAAGGTGTCCTTCGAGCGTCCCTTCACCGACTTTATTCTTTTTCCAGGTCCCTGGTGATCCGGCTTTTTCGGTCCAGCTAAGGATTTCTCTAGCAACTATCGCATCGAGTTCTCGTCCAGCTTTCATTGACTGACCCCTTTTCGGAATATTGAATTTTCTGGATTCACTTACGTCACTGTACATTGGATCGAGAATCGAGCGGGATGTACAGCCGAAAAGGAGTGCCTAGCGCCCGGGTACTTTCGACGCTGATTGTGCCGCCATGCGCCTCGGCAAGTCCTCGCACCAGAGTCAGGCCAATACCCCAGCCCTTTTTAGCCGGGAGCTTTATAATCAACCCAGGATTATGGTGCAACCGGCCGATTCGCCCAAAGCATTTGGTACTCGCCATGCGGATCATAGAACTCGGCCTGGCGTTGAACATTAAATATGCGGTCTCTGGGATCGGTTCCGACACCGGATAAGTAGCCCCAGTTGCCCCAGTTGCATTCGGGGTCTTCGTCGATCAGGTGGGCTTCGAACCAACGCGCTCCCCAGGTCCAATTCACGCCCAAAGTTTTTGCTAAGTAGCTGGCGACATTCTGGCGCAAGCGGTTCGACATCCATCCTGTCCACCACAGTTCGCGCATTCCCGCGTCCACAAAAGGTTCACCGGTTTGGCCGAGAGCCCAGCTGCGAAACGCGCAGCGATCCTCATTCCAAACGCGCTTTTGCAAGCTCTCCAACCTGTAGAATCGTTCGCCGGCCCAGGTTGCGAGATGTTTGAAATAATCGCGCCACAAGATTTCGTCGACAAAAGCGCTGGTCGAGGCGGATGGCCCATGCTCGCCTTCGTAAGCTCGAACGGTCTGAAGGATCCATCGTGGCGAAAGAGCGCCGCAAGCGAGCCAGGGCGAAATTTTTGCCGAATCAACAGCGTTAAGTAGGCCGTTCCGCGTGGCTTGATAGGTTTCAAGGCCGCGATCTTCCCAGACATAACGGTGCCAATGGGCCAAGGCTGCGGATTCGCCACCTTTCCAAAGAAATTCCCCGTTTTGCCTGGTCTGCGCATCGGTAAGCCTCTTTATTTCTGGTGCGGGTAGAGCGCTGATTGACCAATTGCCAAGGGACTTCTTGAAGGCTGTGAAATTGCGCGGGAGTTGCGCACGGGCCGCGCCAAGAGATTCGTAATTTAGGAGTGGTTCAGAGCCGATCTTGGGAGCGAGAGATTCGATTAAGGTCAAAGATTTTCCTTGTGCTCTCAGCTGCTGCGCAAACTCCAGATAAGTGCTCTCCAAGAAATCACGCCGCCTTTTTGCTCCCGGACCGACAGGAACTTTTTCTACATCAGAAACGAACTCCGGCGCGTAAACGTTGACCTGGTCAGCAAAAGACAGTTCGGGATGATCATGGATTCTTAATTTTCGATTGAGCTTGAGCATAAAAAATTCATATTTCTTTTGAGCCTCTTGCAAAATTGTCGACATTTTTCCAGCCGCAGGCCTGTGGATAAGTTGAGTTATCCACAGGGCGTCTGAGCTTCGGCACTCAGTGAGCTTG
>JAYTRM010000055.1:0-1807 GCA_043746165.1 Bdellovibrionales bacterium
TTGAATGTACCGTCGTCGTTTTGGATTGACCTGTCACCCAATGCCCAAGAATGCCATGGGCAAAACATACTTTGATCAGCAGCCCGGCTATCAAAAACTAAAGAAATACTTCGACCAGCTCATCGCGGATCCAGGTCTTGGCATTTTGACCGGCAATGCCGGGATCGGCAAGACCGCAGCCATACGCAATCTTTGCAATCAATTGCCGCGGCCGAACCACTTGGTGCTTTACCTCTGTGACACGACTGTATCGCCCGTTGATCTTTATCGAACACTTGCACTCGAACTCGGCATTAAGCCATTGCATCGCAGATCACAGCTCTGGGACGACATCAAGAAGACCTTGGTGCATATGGTGGATGAGCGAGGCACGTCACCAATCGTGATCATTGATGAAGCCCAGCATTTGTCAGACAAATTTTTGATGGATCTATCGGGATTTTTAAACTTCGCTTTCGACACGCGCGATTTGCTGACACTTTGGCTGGTGGGGCTAACGGGGCTTACAAGGCGACTAAAAATGCATAACCATCAAGCATTGACGACGCGCAAGGCGGCTGAGGTTCGCTTGGAGTCACTTGATCGTGAGACGTTTACCGCACTGATTGATTTTTCCTTAAAGAGTGCGGGCGCGACACAGAAGTTACTGGCCGAGCCCGCAATCGAGCAGCTCTTCCGCACCTGTCAGGGTGTTCCCCGCGAAGCGGCCAGGATCTTGCGTGCGGCACTTCAACTTGCCCACGAAAAAGATCAAAATTTTGTCGATGAAATCATTATGGAAAAAGCCATCGACGAGATCGCGAAAACGGCGGGTATTTTATCATGACTGAATCTCTGCCGGTCATGCGAGCCTCGCAGTTGACCGAACAAGGACCTGAGAGTCACTGGTTGATCAGGTCTCTTTGGGCCAGGTCCGGTGTTGGCATTCTCGGCGGTGCGCCGAAATGCTGTAAAAGTTGGCTGGGTCTTGATATGGCGGTATCAGTCGCAAGTGAAACGCTATGCCTTGGGTATTTTGATGTTGCTGATCCTGGCGGAGTTCTTGTTTACATGGCGGAAGACGCACTCGCGGTTGTCAAAGATCGGATACTGGGAATTTGCCGCCATCGCGGCCTCGATCTTGAAAACCTTCCGCTCGATGTTATTACGGCGCCGTCCCTTCGACTTGATCTTGAGCGTGATCAGGCGCGCTTGGCTTCAGCCGTGAGCCAACTAAAGCCGCGACTTCTTCTCTTGGACCCGTTCGTGCGTCTACATCGCATCGACGAAAACAACTCAGGCGACGTCTCAAAGTTGCTTGGCTATTTGCGAGAGTTGCAGCGCGCTCATGACCTTGCGATCGTCGTCACACACCACGCGCGAAAAAATGGACCATCCGGCGCTCAGGCCGGCCAGGGGCTTCGCGGCTCCGGCGATCTGCATGCATGGGGCGACTCGAACCTCTACCTTCGACGCACACGAGATACTCTCACGCTCACGGCCGAGCATCGAGCCGCATCTGCCCCTGATCCCTTCAAAATCTGCTTGGTCGTTGATCACAACAAGGACGCCCACCTGGAAATCGACGCCGACCGCGATGACGGCAATGTCGCAGAGACCGACATTACAAACGAAGTTCTCGCGGCCTTGGCACCGATGCCGCTCTCACGCACTCACCTTCGCTCAACTTTGCAAATCCGCAATGAAAAGCTTGGTCACCTTCTCACCCAACTCTCGCTCGCCGGCCAGATCGTGCGTCAAGGCGAGAAGTGGGCAATCAGTAAATCAGATTAACTGTTCCCGTTCCCCTCTCTATACAAGAATGGGA
>JAYTRM010000056.1:0-4238 GCA_043746165.1 Bdellovibrionales bacterium
TGTACCGTTTCGCTCTGATCCAGGCGCCTTAGCGAATTTTATCCCGGCTTGACTCCGGTGATTGATGTAAATTTTAGCAACCGACCATGCGGGACGATCCGGAGCGAGTGTGGGACGGGACGATTTTTGGGGTGATTGTAAAAGCGGAGGAGTTCGGGCAGTTGGTTGTTATGAAGAAATCAACAGTCCGTGAGAACTTTAGTTCTCCTCCTCCACGCGCAGCACCGTGCCTTACTCGGAATCGTTCGTCCAGCCAAAAAGGTGGGACTTTGATTAATGAGTCAGTGACGGACCTTGAAACCCACAATCGTTGGATGCTTGATCCGGATCGTTACCGGCCATCGGAATGTAAAAAATGCCATCACGACACGGTTCACATGCATAATCGAAGGAGTCGTGTGCTTCTTGGCGATCCAGCCGGTGCGGTCATTCTAATTGCGATTTATTTATGTATTGGCTGCCATGCAACCTGGCGGATTTTGCCGCGATTTTTAGCCAGACATCTTTGGCGCAGGTGGAATGTGGTGGAAGCGCAAACGGTTTTGGAGTTGCCGCGATCATGGCCGAAAGTACCAGGTCGAACTCGACGGCGCTGGCTTTTGCGATTGCGTTCGTCTGCAGATGTCCTGGTTCAGCTTTTTGCCAGCAGCGCAAGCCAAGGTCTTGAGTCGGTGGCTTCGAGTAGCGGGCTTAAATCGACCCGTGCCACGTTTGCGAAGACGTATTCGGCCGCTGTCAGCGGCGACCTAGCGGCATTTGCGGATTTGGCAGCGCACATTCATCGCCTTTTACCAGGTTTTCGTCTCATGTAAGTGCCGGAAGTTTACGGACAATTTGCGAAACGGCAAAGTTCTCTGAAATTTCCCACCCAATTTGGCCAAACAGAGTCTGTATAAGCCTTAGATCATGAACGAAGATGAAAAACAGGCGATGGCGCTTTGGCGGCTCGGGGTGCTTGGCCCGTTAATGAGTGCAAGGCTTGAACATGGGGACCGCAAAGAGCTCTTTGAAGAGGCTGCGCGGCGCACGCATCAGATGCCTGATGGGCGTTGGGTGGAGCTCTCTGCCCGGACGATCGAGGATTGGTATTACACTTACCGCAAGGGCGGCTTTAAAGCACTGTTCCCGCAGACTCGCTCTGATCGGAACACAACTTCGATCAGGCCGCAGGTGGCGGAGTTATTAGTCAAAGCCAAACGCGAAAACCCCAGGCGTTCGATTCGACGAATTATCCGCATGCTCGAGCGTGCGCGTGTGGTTAAACCAGACGAGCTTTCCAGATCAAGTGTCCATCGCTGGCTTGTCGCCAACAGCGCATCGAAGCGACCAACACGCGGCCCATCGGCTGAGCGGAGGTCGTTTATCCATGAACACGCTGGTGATCTATGGGTTGGTGATGCGCTTCACGGCCCGCTGGTGATTGCGCCCGATAATCAGATCCGAAAAGCCTACATGCTATCGCAAATCGACTGTGCCACGCGATACATTGTGCACAGTTTTTTTGCAATCAGCGAGGGTTCCGCTGAACAGGAACACGGTTTAAAGCAGGCATTTTTAAAACATGGCGTGCCGCGTGCGTATTACGTCGATCTTGGATCGGCATACATAGCCAAATCCTTGCGTCTGATTTGCGCGGAACTTGGGGTGCGGCTTTTGCACACTGCCGTTAAGGACTGCGAAGCTAAGGGTGTCATTGAACGATGGCACCGCACTTGGCGAGAAGAAGTCGGCGACGAATTGTCAAAAGAGCCGATGCCACTCGCGGAGCTCAATGCCAAGCACTGGGCATGGCTGGCAGTCGAGTATCACGCCCGCGTACATGACACCACCAAGCGCATCCCCCGGGAGCATTGGCTGGCAGAGGCCGAATATTTGCGGGAAATCCCGCATGGCAAAAATCTCGACGAAGTTTTCCTCCACCGCAATAAGCGAGAAGTCAGAAAAGACGGCACGGTACGTTTCAACGGACTTCTGCTTGAGGTGATCCCAGAGCTTGTTGGCGAAAGGGTCGAGCTACGATTTGACCCGATGGATGAAAAAGCCCTGCCAAGGGTGTTTAAGGAGAATCGCTTTGTTTGCGACACGGTGATACTGGATCGCCTTCGTAACGCGACTCGAACCCGCCGCCGCAATCTAGGTCAACCTGAGCCTTTGGTTAAAAAAAGCGGTCTTGATCCAATCAAACTCATTGAAGAAGAACATTATGGCCGTAGCCGTTTTCCGAACAAAAAAAATAAGGAGGATTGAATGTACCGCCGTCGATTTGGATTAACCTGTCACCCGTTACCGAAAAACGCCACCGGGAAGACATATTTTGAACAGCAGCCAGGCTATCAGCGGCTTAGCAAATACTTCGGCCAACTCACCGAGGACCCAGGACTTGGTGTGTTGGTCGGTGGCGCTGGTCTTGGTAAGACAGCGGCTATTCGCAATCTGTGCAACCAGCTGCCAAAGCCCAATCACATGGTGCTCTACATCTGCGACACAAGTGTTTCGCCGGTGGATTTATACCGGACGCTCGCTCTTGAGCTCGGCATAAAGCCCTCGCATCGCAGATCGCAGCTCTGGGACGACATCAAAAAGACTCTCGTTCATATGGTTGATGAACGCGGGACACAGCCGGTTGTGATCATTGATGAAGCGCAGAATTTATCGGACAAGTTTTTGCTGGATCTTGCATCGTTTTTAAACTTCGCGTTCGATTCGCGCGATTTGCTGACGCTCTGGCTTGTGGGGCTGCCAAAATTTGCAGGCCGTCTGAAGATGTATCACCACCAGGCGCTAGCCACCCGGGTAGTAGCCGAGGTGCGGCTGGAACCTCTTGATCGCGCATCGTTTACTCTGCTTATCGAATTTGCGCTAAAGAGCGCAGGAGCCACGCAGAAATTACTCGCTGAACCCGCACTTGAGCAACTTTTTCGCTCAAGCCGTGGTGTTTTGCGTGAGGCAGCCAAGATCTTGCGATCGGCATTGGAGCTTGCCCATAAAAAAGACCAGAACTTCGTCGACGAAATTATCATGGAAAAAGCGATCGAGGAAGTTACAGACCCTACCAGGTCGAGCATCGTATGAGCGAATTACTGCCCGTGATGAGGGCCGCTCACCTCACCGAACAAGATCCGGAAAGCCGTTGGTTGATCGAGTCACTCTGGGCGCGCTCCGGTGTTGGCATTCTTGGCGGTGCGCCGAAGTGTTGTAAAAGTTGGCTCGGCCTTGATATGGCTGTATCGGTGGCAAGCTCCACACCTTGTGTTGGACATTTTGCTGTCGCCGATCCAGGTGGGGCTCTTGTCTACATGGCTGAAGATGCGCTTGCAACCGTGAAAGATCGGATACTGGGCATTTGCCGCAATCGCAGCCTTGATCTTCAAACGCTTCCGCTTGACGTCATCACAGCGCCGGCGCTCCGACTCGATCTTGAGCGCGATCAGGCACGCCTTGCCGAAGTGGTAGACAGGCTAAAACCACGACTTCTTCTTTTAGACCCGTTCGTGCGTCTGCACCGAATCGATGAAAACAACTCGGGCGACGTCTCAAAATTACTCGGTTACTTGCGAGAATTGCAGCGCAGCCATGATCTTGCGATCATCGTCACGCACCATGCGCGTAAGAATGGACCTTCTGGAGCCCAAGCCGGTCAAGGTCTTCGCGGTTCCGGCGATCTACATGCCTGGGGCGATTCGAACCTCTACCTCCGGCGCACTCGCGAATCGCTTACCCTCACGGTCGAGCATCGAGCCGCATCCTCACTCGATCCCTTCAAGATTTGCTTGGTTGTCGACGAGAATAAAGCCGCTCACCTTGAAATAGACAGCGATTGTGAAAACGCCAACGACATCACCGATGAGATTCTCGCGGCACTCGATCCAAAGCCTCTCTCGCGCACTCATCTTCGTTCAATCGTCCAGATCCGAAACGAAAAACTTGGTCATCTTCTTACTCAACTCTCACGCGACGGCCGAGTCGTCCGTCACGGCGATAAATGGTCGCTAGGAAAATCTCAATAGTCGTTCCCGTTCCCTCCCTATACACGAATGGGAACGGAACGCTGAATCCTTCGCTCGAGGGTTATCCACAGAATGCGCCCGCGGAAAGGCCCGGACCCCCAAAAGTCTGGAGGGCCTTTTCGGCGGCGCAGTCTTGTGGGTAACCCGTTCGTCATCCTGGCCATTTACGCTTTGTCGGGAATCACGACATCAGAACGGAGGAATCTCACGCGACCAGCGCGAACCGGTACA
>JAYTRM010000057.1:0-4572 GCA_043746165.1 Bdellovibrionales bacterium
CACCGAGTTCACCCGCAATGTAGAGCCCAGGCACATTTGTTTCGAGATTGCTTGCGAGCCTCGGTATATCGAGACCGCGCGTTTTCGTACCAAAAACGAGATCGATGGCTCCGAAAGGACATGCTTGCTCACATTCTCCGTGGCCAATGCATTTGCTTGGAGAAACCAAAGCGGCCTTGTGATCCACCATCTGCAAGATATCGCCCTCGGGACAAACTCTCGTGCACGCTCCGCAACCCGCACACTTTATTGGATCAATCTGCGGATGCAAAGTCGCGGGCTCATGGGTGTTGGCTGCAATTGCCTGATCGAGAATTGACTGCGCATTTCTTTGGCTAATATTGCGGCGCAAAATTCCTGCAGCCGAGACCATTCCAATGAAAAGACTGCCGATGAGGCTGAAATGATCAGATAGCAAATTTGAAATCATCACGCTCACCCACCCAGGGGTACATCGGCATGGTGATACAAAATCTCGAGATAAGATTTTTAAAACCGACAAACTTTTACCTCAACGATTTGGCGATTGAAGTCTTGTCTCGAATTGAGGCAAGGTCCGAGGGACCAAAACGGTAGGTGACCTTAAAAAAGCCCGCAAAAACCGTAACCGTTTCGTTTTGCGCAAACTGAAATGCCACAGATGAAAACACTGCATTTTGAAAGCTTTGAGCTACATGAATTTCGGTGGTCAGCGGATGTAAAACTCCCGGGTTATTCGGATCTCCATCCATACGCGCTTCAATCGCGGCATCGAGCCGAGCGCCGAACTCCCAAAACCGAGAAAAATAATTGAGCTCGAGTGACAGCTCCGGTCCTTGAGTTATGAACTCTGAGAGAAAACCACCACTCGCGGTAAAATCAAACTCTCGAGCGATCCAACCCGCTAAATGATAACCCAGCTTGACCTCTTCGCGGACCTTGCCGTCGATATTTCTCTCTCCCCATCTGAGTTCACCGAGGTACTGTGAGTTTTCACTGGCCGTGTATCTCGTGCGAGATGAGATCTCTTGATAAGACGAAGATGGAAGGGTTTCGAGGACGTTACGAATTTCCGAATACGTAATGGTGTCGATCGAAGACACCTGAAGAGCGGCATCCCAATCATGGTTGAAAGCTTGTTGCCACAAAACATCGCCGTTTTGTAAATAGGCATTGGGAACCATGTCGAGATATAAATTGGAGATGACACGGCCATCGAAGCGGTATTGATAAATATTATTTGAATATAAGTACTGCCTATCGGTAAAACCATTCATGGAATTCGTCACAAAGGCAAACGAACCGTTAAAAAATTTGCCAGAGGGTAATTCGCCTGGTGACGGCACTTCGAGCGAAGATCGATAGCCGAGGTAAGTCCCGTAAATCGCATCAGGATTATCTCCACGCATGTAAGTATCTTGCGGGCGCCGCGGATTGTGTCCTGCAAAGATTCCGACACGCGTATCAGAGCTCAGGCGCATGCCCAGATCAGATCCGTCAACAAAAACGGCACCTGCCTCAGGTATGGAAAATCGTCCTACCGTCGCATAAAATGAATTTTCAACATTGGGATAACGAACGCTCGCCTCAAAAATTTGAAAGCTATTAGCGCCGGTCAAGGCCAAATTTTGCGCATCGAGCTTATCGAAAAAATCGTGGGTATCGCGAAGATCGGTGACGAGATCAAAGTCGCCGAGCTTTTCAAGCTTCAGATAGAATCTAGACGAGAGCGTCTGAAAATCATTGCTATTCGTACCGCCTGAAGCAGTTAGGATATTTTCGTGGGCCGTATAACCTCCGAATGAGACACGCCCAGTTTCGATCATGGCACTTACCGGGCTCGATATTAAAAATATAGCCGCGATCAGCCTTCGCCTATGACCTGTTAACTTTTTTAATGAAAGCTCGCGGCATTTTTTCATCGGTTAAAACACAAATTGGTTATGGCAGTTCTTACAGTTCGTAAAGCTCGGCATGACGTGAACCGGGTTAGTCACACCGCGCGCGGCAGCCAAGTGACAGTTAATGCACTGATCTGGCGTACCACGGTAAACATTATTACTATGACATTGAACACATTGAAGCGTGCGGTGCACTCCCTGAAGTGGAAAGAAGCTCATTGAGTGGCGAAACGACGTGTGATCCCAAAAATCTTGTTTGTGGCAGTCGCCACAGGTGGGCAAGGCGCCACCGTGAATATCATCTTTTTGATGGCACATGTAGCAGAGCTGACTCATTCCTTTGAGTGGCCGGTCGTTTTTATGACATTCATTGCAAGAGAGCGTTTTATGCACGTCGGTGAGCGTGAAATCGCGATGAAAATTTTTAATGTCGCGCCATTTTTCTTCGCTGTGACAGTCGCCACAACGACTCCCAAATCGGCTGGCATGAGGATCTTTGTGACAGTTCACGCATTGACTTGCCACTGGTCGGTAGCGGACTACGGGTTTAACCGCTCTTCCTGGTGACGCGTGAAGATCGCTTGCTATGCCGTGACACTTGTCGCATTTGGCTTGAGCATGCTTGCCGGCGAGCGGAAACCGGCTGTCGGCGTCGTGGTTGAATTTTAGTTGCTGCCATTTTGTTTCAGTGTGGCACTTGGTGCAACTTGTACCGAGTTGTCCCGCATGAACGTCGGCATGGCATGTGACGCAAGCCTTAGCTGTCAGATCAGGAAACAAAAACTGATGCATGGAACGCAAAGCGTCCGTTTTTTTACGCACAGGAAATTGCTGCGACGTCGGTCGGTGGCAGTTCTCACATCGAAGCTGAGCGTGCGTATCGCGCAGTTTGTAGCGGGTGAGATTGTGATCAAAGGGCTTTTGTTTTTCAAATGTGATGGTGGAATGGCAAAGTGAACACTTCTGCTCTGCAAATCCAGCACTCAACTGCTGTTTGTGAGGATTGAGATGACAGTCAATACAAAATTCCTTGGCCTCCGATGGAAATCGATAAACTTCGTGGCCCTCTGCCGAAGTATGACAATCGCGACAAGCCAGCCGCAAGTGATTGCCGGTCAATGGAAATCGGGTGTTGTCGTGTCTAAACTCCTGCAGCAGTTTTGAAACCACCCAGGTCCAAGATGTATGGCACTCGTCACACTTTCCTTGAAATGAGCCAAATGATTTCGTCCCAACGTGAGGACTTTCGTGACAGGTCTCGCAGCCCTTCACTTTCAAATCTGGCCAGCGGTATTGCACGCGCCGACCTGCTTGGTTTTGCGAATCCTCAGGCACGTGGCAGCTCGCGCATTCCAATGCAGCATGTTTGCCAATAAGCTGATATTGAGTATCAGCTTTATGATTGAAGTTGACCGTTTTATGCCAATCGTCGACTCCGTGGCACGAGCCACAATCTTTTTTTGCCCACTCACCTTCGAAAAAATGCACGTCGTCTTTTTGGTGGCAGCTCGCGCAAGCCGCGTTCGTCCCAAAGTAACTTAAACTTCCAGGGCGTGACGATAATTTACCTCTGACTTCCTTGTGGCAATCAGCGCACGCCGCTTTTCGATGTTTACCCTTGAGAGCAAACGACGTCTTAGAGTGGTCAAATTTTTTCTCGTTAACCGCCATCGAGTCAAAAAACCGTCCTTTATGCTCGCGGTGGCATTGAACGCAAGACTCACTTGCTAAGCCGTGGAATCCCCTCTTCTCGGCGATTTGCTTTTTGACTGGATCGTGGCAGTCGAGACATTTTGAGGCCGGAAGTCCTTTGCCCCACGTGTGACATTTTAAACACTCACCTTCAAATTTTGCATGACCTCTAATGACCGGACCTGGTGCCAAAAGATGATTGAGAAGACTCTCGTTACGGCTCCCGGGCGCATCTTCTCGCGCATAAAGACTTCCGCCCAAAATGAACACGAGTCCAATGACGGATGTGATTCGCTGCCATGAACCGAGCTTCATTGTTGCAAGACGTCCGGGGTGAGGCGTTCAAGTTAAGTATTTGAAATCATACGATGACATTTTCGTATGGGTCCTGCAAGAAGCATTGGTTAGGCGCAAATGCTCGACCAGACTTGCCATATCTGCAGAGACTTAGGTCCAGATGAGACAGATTGTGAGGCAGGTTCTGAGGCGGAAGGTGGCCCGGCTTAAGGCTCGCACGGGCCACTGCTTTTGAAATTTACAAGTTGATGTTGGCGCTCAGAGCAACGTTAGTTTTGTCGGAGCGGATATCTTCCCAAACCCACTGCACGTTCGGATAAAGGTAAATGTCGCGAGTCACAGAGATACCGACGCCAAAGGATTGCGTCGAAGCGTCGTGAATAAAAGTCGTAGCCTGCTCCTGGCTGCTGAAATAAGTCAGGCCGCGATAAACAGTTCTCAATGACACGCGATCGGTCAGCTCGTATTCGCCAAACGGAAACGCCGCTAGAGTGTCTTCTTGTTGGCCAGCCATATCCGAGGAATAAAATTCATGAAGCCACGCCAGATTGATTCCGAGCTGCAAACGAGTCTTTCCGATCGACGCAAGGAACGTGTGGTCGATATCGGATTCGTAAGTCAAACCCCTGTTCACGGATGACTGCGCAGTGTACTTTGTCATCGCTACGTTTAAGACGTTCTGCACACTTCCAACGCGAAAGAC
>JAYTRM010000058.1:0-4113 GCA_043746165.1 Bdellovibrionales bacterium
CGGCGGGGCTTACGTAGAGGGTAGGAGTGCCGCTCAGGTAGTTAGCATGGTTTGTTGGTTCCGATATTCGATTGCCAGTCCAATTGATGAGCGAATGTCGAGATTAACAAACAAGGTTTATCGTTTCTAAGGCGCACATGTCGGTCGCAGTTAGGTAGCTGCGCCGGGCTTTTGGCTTACGTATGTGTTAAGAGCGGACGTATCCGTTCGCGATTGACGTCGGCCGATCAGCGGACGGTACGCTTGGGCTTCAATGGTAGCTCGGCAGTATTTTTGGTTTCTGAAGCTGGCGACCTGAGGCTGACGCATTTATTCATATTGATGAGCTCAGCATTGGATCTAAGTCGATCAATAAGAGCGGCAGTCAGCTGAGGGTTTTTCAAAAAGCTCGCCCATTCCGAAAAGCCAAGCTGAGTTGTAATAATGGTTGTCGCTTTTCGATGGCGTTTTTTCAGGAGCGCAAAAAAGAAGCCGGCTTTGTCAGAATTGATTTCAATGTAACCGACTTCGTCAATCACTAGACATTCATAGTCGGTGAACTTTTTCATTACCTTTTGCTCTGAGTGATCCGCTACCGCGCGATACATTTCATTTAGCAGTTCAGGGAAGGTAATAAATCGTCCGCCATGCCCTTTGTTAATTGCGTCAATGAGAAGAGCGGTCGCTAGTCCGGTTTTGCCAGCGCCCGTAGGTCCCATAAAGACCACGTCCTTTTTTGCAGCAAGTACTGATTGCGAATCGAAGAGTTCAAGAACACGTTTTTTGCTTAAAACGGGCTGGTGATTGAACGGATAGGTTTCAATCAAGAATGGCTCTTCGATTTGAGCTCGACGCATTCTCTGCATCCGGGCGCGCTCTCGCTTTGCCCTGCACTCCGCATCGATAATCTGCTTGAGCCAGCCCGTATATGATGGATTCTCTTGCTTGGCGCGAGCAACAACTTCCTCCCATGTTGTTCGAAGCTCAGTTAGCCGTAGATAATTAAGATTGCTCTCCAAGTCCTTGTCCATTGTCGTCGACCTCATTTGTCATTTGTTCGTCGTACTTGCTAAAATCCGGGGGCTCCGAGACGTTCATCTCTGGATGCGTGTCAGTGCCAATCGGACGCTCCGATTCAAAAACACCTGAGTCATATGGTCCGTCTCGCAACAGATAAACCGCCATGCGCTCAAGTGTTTCCATGTCGGTGACGCCATAATTCTGAGCCCGATTGAGAACCTTCATGAACAGCTCTGGCGCAAGCTTTTGAGATAACCGGTGGAGCTGGCGTATAAACTGATTGCGCTTGATAATGGATAACGGCATCTTCTTGATCACTTCAAGGTAGCTTGCCGACTCCGGACCCAACTCCGTCAGGCGCCGCTCCTCTGCAACGGTTGGCAGCTTCTGATTTCTCGGACGAAGAGCCGGTACATTGTCGGGTTTAAACGGCTTGCCCTTAACACCCCAAGCTGGCCTCTGATACTCGATCAGAGTCTCGCGATTTTGCACGATCCGGAACTTATCAGCGAACTCAAGCACCTTAACTTCGGGACGCCCCTCACCTGGTACCCAAAAAAAATTGCCTGCAAAAGATGCGTAGCCATACTGATCTGTGCCGCGCGTGTGCTCAACAACTGGAGGCGACACGTAAGCTGGGATCTTTTTCAAATAGGGCTTCTCCAACTCAAAAACTTCCGCCGGTATCAATCTCGTTTTCTTATGCGGACGAAGAGGGATTCTTTTTGTCGCCCACTCGAGCGCCTGCGCGTTGAGATCTTCAAGACTCGAAAATGTTCTCCCGGGAAAAAAATTCGTCTCAATAAACCAAAAACCACTCTCAATGCCACCTTTTCGATCCGAGTGCTTAATCTCGTGCGCAAGCCAAGTAAACCCATATTGATCTGCAAACGCGATCATCTCGGGCACCATCACGGCCCGTTTGCCTGAACCACGAAGAACGGCAAGATTTGTGTTATCGATAATGCAATCCCTGGCAGAAAAACCAAAGTGAGCAAGCGCTTCATGGAAAAAACATTTCATCTCAAAACGCCTGAACGATGGATAAAATTTAACAAAACGTCGCTTCGAGTAACGAAGATAAAGACTCGAGCCAACGACATTCATCACCTTCCCATTGATCGGTAACTTGTAGGGCGAAGTGTCGTGTTGCATCTCAACCCCTGGCTCATCGGGCACCTGGGCGTCGCGCCTTTGAGGCGCCGATTCAACCAGACCATGCGAACGGCAGAGGCGCGTGAGCGTTGAGTAACCAATCTCGATCTTGTTCTCTTCTTTGAGTCGCTCGTGGACTCGCTGAACATAGCCCTGGCATTCATGATAAAGTTTCTTCAGAAGCTCACCAGAAACGATCTTGCGATCACATCTGGCGATCACCTTAGGTCTGCCACCGGATTTTACGATGTCGCGAACCGTGCCGATCGATACGTGCAGCTGCCGCGAGATCGCGCCAAGACTCACTCCCTCGCTCTTAAGAAGATGGATTGCCATTCGCTTGTCGGCATCGATCATAAAACTCCTTCAACACTTTCGTAAATGGATTTACTTTGCTCAAGATTTGATCGGCCAAAAGATCCGCTCGCGCCAGGAACGCTGGCTTCGTTGCATCGATGCCCGGTAGCTTCATGCCGAGACGGCCCATGCAGCCACCAATGATTTCAAGATCCCGCACACAGCGGTTTTCAACCTCGGAAAGCTCCGCCGACTGACTGTCGGCTTCGCGCTTACGCATGCCATCCAGTACCCACGCAAAATCACCACTGCGAAACTGGTTTTTCATCTCCTCGCCGCCGCGGAAAAATCCCGAGGCCAGCGATTCTATATCTCGCGTGCTCAGTCCCTTGCCGCCAGTCAGCCGCACAAACTCGTCAACCTCAGCGTTGCCACCGTTATCTTTTTTGCGCCTAAACGGAAGCAGCGTATAAAGATACGAGTACGCCGGAAATGACCCTGACATAATCGCGCTCTTTGTTTCCTCGCCCATTTGCGAAAAACTCTGCACGCGCACACTGACCCAGGCGCTGCTACGCTCAAGGCGTCTTGCAATTTCACTTACCGACAGCCCATGCTCAGATCGCAGTTCCTCAACGAATGTCGCTTGTTCAATAAAACTCATCGCCGTCTGGTTCGCCCTGCGAAGCATATTGATGATCGCGGTGGCCTCATCGTCGCCTAAACTTTGAAACGGCACCATCTGAAGGCCGATCTTGCGCGCCGAGCGAAGACGCTTGAACCCGTCCAACAAAATCTTTGTACCGTCAGCAACGACAACGCCCAATAGAGCATCCCTTATCCCGACATCCATGATTGACAGCAATAACTGCCGCTCGCGCGCGTTTGAACGCATGCGGCTCTTCTCGTATCGAAGATCTAAATCGTTGATTTCGACTTCACCTGACAATGTTGTGCCTCAATTTCCATCTTCATTTTCTATGAATCAGGGATATCGCAGATCGACGACCGATTTTCTAGGCCCCGTGATCTCACTTTCTCTAAAATAGACAAAATAAGTTCAGTTAGTGCCGCGACCGAAAGCCGTACACCGTCAATCAGCCAAATCAGCCACTCATAATATTGACGGCGAGACTCAAAATCGCCGCCCGCGAGTGTCCGCGACACGCGATCCTTCTTGGTACGTCGCTGATTCAACAATCTTTTTTTTCGTTTGCCTTCTGGCGTTTGATTTCGCTTGCGCGATCTGGCTCCCGATGATCTTTTCCGTACGCGCTCCCGACAGCCGAACATGCACAGCAAATCGCCTCGGGCGAGATTCGACTTCGACGTCAAAAACTCAATTCGACACAAACGGCATTTGCAAATCGAAAGAAGGCCTTGGCGCTCGTGCGCGAGTTTCTCAATTTGATCCAGATAAATCGACTTCACCTCGCGCAGGTGCGTAGCGAGGTGCCAATCGCATTCATTTGAATAGCCAGATCTCAAAGCCTCTATCGAAAAATCACGTCTTCGCTTACTCTTGAAATAGATTTGTTAGGCATAGCCCATTGTGGCGTGATCAATTCCTGATTGCGATCTCAATGGGTTTTTTTTTGATTTCGTTTCAGGATGGTACATTTTAAGTGAGCACCACCCCTATAATTTAACTGAGCCCCGCCG
>JAYTRM010000059.1:0-7468 GCA_043746165.1 Bdellovibrionales bacterium
TTGAATAAAATCCACGAACATCAAGACGATGCAAAAGTGGCACGGTAGCCTGGTAGACAGCGGGGGGTGAGTGGTCAACTGAAACCAATTACTTTTTTCATTGCAAGGACGCAATTTGGCACCTTGCAGTCAAATTCCAACATTGTAGAATTTTTCCCTTTGGTAAGTTTGTCGACAGTAATATCCCTACGAACGAAAAAGCGGGTCGAGCGTTGTTAAGGCAAACGATTCACTTGAGTCTTGGGCTCCGCACGGTTAAGTTTCGAAAATGGAAAATCCATTGCGATGGTTTGAGATTTACGTGGCTGATATGCACAGGGCTAAAATCTTTTACGAAAGAACTTTTGGCTTTCATTTCAGCAAAATGAATACGAGGTCCTGGGATGTCGAGATGTGGGGCATCTCGACTTCTGAAGCGGGCAGGAGCTTTGGCTGCCTCACCTGGCGGCGAGACGTGACCCCGAGCGGAGTCAGCTCTGTCGTCTACTTTGGCAGTGAGGATTGCGCTGAAGAAGAGAGAAAAGCGATCGAGTTCGGTGGCAAAGTCTATCGCAGCAAATTTTCAATTGAGCAGTATGGCTTCATGTCGTTGATTCAGGACACCGAGGGCAATGTCGTTGGGGTTCATTCCCGAAAATAAAGTGGAAAACGCGGGATCCGCGAGATGTCAAAAAGTCGGGGCGGGCATCGAACTCCCGCCGGGAATCCCCTTCTCGCAAGCGTCTAGTTTGCCGGCTGCGGAATCGTCAGCGTTCCGACCGAGTCGAAGAACTTCATCCAAGAAAAAACTGAGAAGTTATCCTCGCTGATCGCCTGTGCGCCTTTTTGAAACTGGGGGGTGCCCGCAATATCCCATTTAGGCCAGACCGATCCGTTGCCGCTGATCTTAACGGTGCCGTCCAGATCAGACTGTGTCATCGCGCAGTAATAGGAATCAAAAGCGCCTGAGTAAAAGTCTTTCACACGATCGACCCCAGTCAATGAATTGCGCGACAGTCGTGCCAGTTCAAATCTTCCGCCCATCTCAAGGTGACCCGCGCGGGCCCCTTGGCTTTCAACTTCCAAGGTTCTTTGCAAATCATATTTGGCATTGGCGCGAGCACCGGGCCTCTGCGTCTGATCGGCCAAAACGGCTCGGTCGTTGGCAAACCTGGTGAGCTCTAGCCACGCATCAAGGGCATCATCTGTCGTGTCTGGGCCTCTCGTGTGGCAAGCAAAAGGTGCGCTGACAACTTGGTAATGGGACTCGATCGCTGCCGACATGGCCTGATATCCCACCCAGTTCATCGAGTAAACATTGATCGATCCGTTTAAATTTTGCGCAATAAAGGCCTGGAAGTAGGCGTAGGGGATCGCATAATAGCCCGGCAAGTTGACATCGCTGAGCTTGAGGCGCAGGCGGCTAAGATTGTCCTGAACACCTGGCGCCTCGACGTTGAGCCGAGTAATTTGCATGAGAGCCCACTGGTCATTCCAAGAATTGCGAACGATTAATGCCCCTGGATTTTGTGGTGATTCAACGTGGTAGAAGTCATCGTCGAAGCCAACTACCGCGACCTGATGGCTAGTTGCTGCCGGTGCAGAAAATTTTGACCAAGCTGAGGGTACGGCTAAGCCGGTTGTCGGATCAAACAGGCCATTTTCAAATCCGTGCGAGTCGATCGAAATGGTGACTGCATTGCCCGATAGTAAACTATTCTTAACGACCTCAAGTCCAGCGGTATTGGCGTAACCACGCTGGAACGTATATTGATGCTCGGCATATCCAAAATTTGTGGCTGACTGGTAATGCGGGTCGCCGACAACGGAGTTGGTTGGGTGCGGTCGAATTCCTGTTGCAGAAACATCATAGCCTGTGCCGTCTTCAGGCCACATAAACTCCGGGATAATGGGTCCCAATTGCCTTATCAGGGCTTGGTCGGCATCGTTGAGATTGAGCATAAGCACCGGGACTGAGTTCCAATCAGTTGCGCGAAGTTTTAGCTGCCGCCGCCTCATTGAGGCGGTTGGTGAAATCGCTTTGCGTTTGCCCGCAGATCGAGGCTTGCCGGGGCTCTAACGGAGCTGTCAGATTACATTAGGTGTTGAGCTCGACTTGGTCATCGAGTAGGGTCATTCGGGTCATGGCCATTCCACCGACGAGCTCGCTCGCGTGACCGCGTTCATCGTTAGAGACATAGAGAGCGGTTTGAGTAGCTGCTTGAATCAATTCGTCTGGGCAACTGCTGGGATCAATCCAGGCGAGCGCGTTTTTCGGGTAAGCTAAGTTGGCATTGAGTGAAAGCATCTGTCCATTGTTGTAGGGCAGAGTGAGAGAGAGATTTGGATCGGTGCAGGTCTTCATCCAATCTGGAAAAATGTCATAGGTATTAAAGACATTCTGCCAAGTGTGAAACTCAACGGTCGTAGCATCGAGCTCGGCAAAATACCGACTCGCCTGAGCGAGGCATAAGTCACTTAAGGTAGCCGGGCTGTAGTCATCTCGCTCGTCGATGCGGCTTTACTGAACGTGGTGATGATACTCGTGCTCGAGCACCCCGGCATTGGCCTCGACGTCAATGAAAATCGTTTTGGTATCATGAAAGTAAACTCCGTTTATCGAGTTATTCGGATCACTTTCAACAAACCCAATTTTAAAGCTTTGCTTCATCAAATCGGCAGCTCGGCTCCAGAAGCTAGCCTGTAAGACCGCAAAACCTGTATTTTGATCCGCGCCATATGCGGTCGATTGCAAGTCATGCAGAACTTGAGGGGGTAGTTTTCTCAGTAAGTAGCCTTTGAATCCGCCTGCCCGATAGGGCTTTAAAGTTTGGCCGACCTTAAAGTAACTGTGCAGCTGCGGAAGGATAACTTCTGGTTGGTAGCTCGCGTCGATTGGCTTGGCTGAGCCGAGATTGGCGTTATCTTGAAAATGGGCAAACACTCTGGCGAAATCCGCGCGAGCAGATGCCGCAGGTATGGGTTGGGGCGAAGATTTGGGGGCCGGCGCTGCGCCCGAATGAATATTGCTTGCGGTGGTATCGGCGCTCGAGCAAGCTGCCGCAGAAAGCACATAAACAAGAGTTAACGAGAGAGAGGAGGAGCGCCAGATTGTCATGACCGAAGTCCTTTCTTAATTGGAATGAACGAGATCCAAGTAATTTTGAAGCGAAATCGGGGTGGGTATGAGATCAAATGTGCGGTTCTCAACCACACCCGAGATGACCTGGCCGGGCCCCACAATCATACCAGTCACGACTGCGGTTGCAGACTGCGGTCCGTCGGCGGGTACGCCAATGAGATCAACACCGCCGTGGGGCGAGGCACTCCAGCTGAGATTGGCTTGCCCGTAATTAGTGATGTCGGGAGGAATCTGCGCGGTAAAGTCGATCGTCACTTTTTCCTTGATGGCGTTGTTGACGATTCGGTTCAGGCAGAGCTGGGTGTTGGCCAGAAAAGCCGCTTCCTGCCAATCATCGACGCTGACCGCGTTCGCATTCAGGGTCGGGATCGGATGTTGCGAAAGAGCTAGTTTTCGTTCGTCACGAATAGCCTGATTGATCCCTGCCGCGACATATTCGAAGCTGAGAGTGTCGCGCTTGGAATCGATGTAGGCGCGGCCAAAGTCAACGAGGGGAGGACCAATTTGATTGACGTCTAAATTGGGCGTGCGATCGAGCATCGCTAGGTTGGCTTTGGACCAATCTTGAAAAACTTGATCCATGCAGGCTTGTTCGATGACGCCGATGTCGCTAATGTCACGAATCTGCGCTTTGCGCTGGTGATAGGCATCGACAAACTTAGCAAGTTCACCATTTACTTTTTGACTACTGGCTTGCGCGGAAGCCGCAAGGAGTAACGCCAGGTTTGCTTCGAGTTTGCTTTTCTCATTTGCAATCAGAGCGCTGCGTGCGGGTGGCTGCTTGGTTTCGAGCAGGCGGTCAGCTTGGATATCTGAGGCATAGTCCTTTTTAAATCGCGTGCTGATTTCATACCGTGCGAGTAGGGTGGACTCTTCGAGGCCAGGATAGTTCGTGGGATAAATTCCGATTGCCGTGTAGGGCGCCGTCTTATATTCGAGCGGAACGGGTCCAGGTACCTGACCGGGCGCAAGCTGTGAGGGAAATCCGGAGGTGGTATCCGAAGCGTATTTGACGGCATTGGTAATTGTCTGTGCACATTTGGGAAAGTTTCCAAGTTCGCAATCCTGCAAAGTGTCTGCGCTGCCGTTGAGGACGCCTGTCAATTTGCTGACATCGCCGCCCACCTGGAGAACATCGACGAAGACTTTACTGTGCCTGCTGAATTGGCTGGAGGCTTGCTCGAGCGAAGCGTTGACTCCGCCGAGAGGTCCCGAGATCGAAAATTGCGCTGCAAATTCGTTTTTTTCAGATTCGGATGCAAATTCGATCCGGATCGAGAAGAACAGTTTTGCGCCGGTCGTGATTTCGTTTACGTAATGATCGCCACATGTTGTTGGCCAACGCTCGAAGTTTTTCTGCACCGTTTTACCAATTTCGGTGAGAGCTGGAGCGAGAAGCTTTTGGGTTGGAAATTCGTAGGATGAAATCCAGACCGCCGAGATTGACAGAGAGTCGCTCTGCGAATTTTGCATAAATCTTGCCGCTTCACTTCCCGAAATGGCACCATATTGGGCGCGGGCCCCTTCTTCAAAGCCGAGTTGGGAGGCCAGAGTTTTCTGATCAATCGACTCAGTGAAGGAAAATTGCGCCGTCGCTTGTCCGGTGAGAGCCGGCGTAGTTGGAGGTGCAACGCAGTTGTCGCCAATGAAAATTTCTTTGTCTGACGCTTAAGCGCTCCCGAGGACCGCAAGAAGTCTATTTTTCTCAGGTATAATGATATTAGTGACACCTTGATGCGATGCCGGCGCCTCTGCTTTTGCGAGGTTGCTCAGCGCTAGGCCTGCAAGCAACGATACAGATGACGTGATCGCCGCTTTCTTAAAGTCTGTGAATTTCATCTCAATCTCCTTGTGCGCCGGGATAAACCGGCAGATTGGTGTTTGATGCAAAAACAAACCAGTGAAGGCTTAGCCAGCCACGCTGTACCCGAGTCATGGGGGTCGTTCCGCAATGGGCGGCTCCAAGCGTTGACAGGGGTGAGAGCAGGCCAAGTATTGAGCCCCGAAATTTTTAAACCAGGTGCCCACGCTCTAAGGAGGCGCGCTAAACCATTTGGGCAACAATCACCGTTTCGCCATGGCGAGAGGCGGTGGTATCTGGCGGGGTCAGAGACCTTGAGCGTGTTCCGAAACAATCTGCGCGAGAACCGGGAGATCCCGTGGTCAACCAGCGGTGCAACGCCGCTGGTTCGTGTCGTGAAGTCTAAGGACGCAAGACGATGATGAACGATCACGGGAAGTCGGACAGACGCAAAGTACCTGCGAAGTTCGCGAACAAGGGTGACGGACAGTCGCCTGCGGAGCGGGATGGAGGGAAGGCGTCTGACCGAAGGGAACAGGTCAAGCAAAACACCGTGCGGACTCAGCAAGCCGCGAAAACAACGGTGCCAAGTGCGCTTGATCGTGTACGCAAAATCGCGAAGAGCGATAAGAAGATGCAGTTCACAAACCTTATGCACCATATCTCGAACGTCGATCGGCTGCGCGCCGCGTACTTCGCTTTGAAGAAAAGCGCTGCGGCCGGAGTCGACGGAGAGACGTGGGCCAGCTACGGAGAGAATCTTGAAGCAAACCTTCAATCTCTCCATGACCGGCTGCAAAAGGGAGGATACCGAGCAAAGCCAGTGAGGAGAGTGTTCATAGCCAAGGCCGACGGGAAGCAGCGACCCTTGGGGATACCTGTTCTGGAAGACAAAGTCGTCCAGCGAAGTGCGGTCGAGGTGCTCAATGCGATCTATGAAACTGATTTTCTCGATTCCTCGTTCGGATATCGACCGGGTAAGGGGCAGCACAACTGCCTCGATGTTCTCTACGTCGGTCTTCTGACCAAAAGAGTGAACTGGGTTCTGGATGCCGACATCCGAGGATTTTTCGATAACCTCAATCACGATTGGTTGATCAAGTTCATCGAGCATCGAATTAAGGACACGAGAGTGATCCGCCTGATCCAGAAATGGCTCAAAGCGGGCGTCATGATCGATGGAAAAAGAGAAGAGACGGATGATGGTGTTCCGCAGGGAGGATCGATAAGTCCTCTGCTTGCGAATGTCTACCTTCACTACGTCTTGGATCTTTGGGCACAACAAAGGCAGAAGGATAAATCGCGTGGCGAGATGATCATCGTCAGGTGGGCTGATGACTTTGTTGTGGGTTTTGAACATAAATCGCAAGCTGAGAAGTTTTTGGCTGAACTCAAAGAGCGCATGCTCAAGTTCGGACTTGAACTTCATCCCGAGAAAACGCGAGTTTTGGAATTTGGTCCATTTGCGATCCATAACCGAAAGAAGCGTGGAGTGGATAAACCGGAAACATTTAACTTCCTGGGCTTTACGCACATCTGTGCGAGGAAGTTCGGGAACGGAATGTACACGGTCCTTAGGCGAACGATTCGGAAGAAAATGAAAGTCAAACTTCAGGAGCTCAAAGCTGAGATGAGAAAACGGATGCACCATCCAATCCCTGATCAGGGAAAGTGGCTGAGATCCGTCGTTGCTGGGCACAACCGTTATTACGGAGTTCCGCAAAATCAGCCGGCTCTGGCAAGCTTCCGCTTCCAGGTCGCGAGACGCTGGTGGCGTACGCTTCAACGACGTGGCAACCGCAGGCCCATAATCTGGGCGCGGATGGAGCGTCATGTTGAGAAGTGGATTCCGCATGTTCAAGTTCATCATCCTTATCCGCTCCGACGTTTAGGCGTTATCACCTGAGGTAGGAGCCGTGTGCATTAGTAGTGCTCGCACGGATCTGTGGAGGGGGCGCCTCGTAAGAGGCGTTCCTACTCCGACAAGTTGATTGCACGTGGTAAAACGGCCTATCGTTTTCGCTCGCGTCTGCCATTACAGTGCAGATGATTTGCAGGTTTTCTCTGGCGCAGTTCGCGCGCCGTGATCTTCTGCTGCACCTTCGATTTGGATTTAAATCTCGGATTCAGAGAGTCTCGCAGCAATCTCCGGCGACATTTGAATTCGAGTAACGACTTCTTCAGTCGCTTGAATTTCATTTTGTCCTGCATCACTTTTTCTCTTCCTTTCCTCAGCATCTTTTCTTGCTAACCACTCTTTCTTTTGGGCGCTGACGCTTCCGTGTGAACATTTTGCGAGCCTCGAAATTGTTCTAAACGAGAGTCCTGCATCCAATAGACTTTCAATTAAAACTGAGTTACGTGTGCGTAGCCGGCCAATTCTCGCCCCGCGAGCTTTGGCTGCAAGTAAACCATTTTTTACGCGCTCGGCGATCAGGTCTCTTTCAAGCTGGGCCACGGCTGAAATAATTACGAAAACCACGTTTCCCAAGCTGGTGTTGAGATCTAGGCGTTCCGAAAGCGAAATAAAATTCGTTTTAACTTTG
>JAYTRM010000060.1:0-3473 GCA_043746165.1 Bdellovibrionales bacterium
AATTTCGGAGGCCCCTGGAATTTTTCAGCAAAATGAAAAAGTGATGCCGCTCTACACGCGACGCGTTCTTGCGGGCGAGCTGCCGATGCACCGTGGCCATGTTCTGAGTTCGCAAGATCGCAAACGTCGAGAGCAGATACTCACTCTGATGACCCGCTGGGCGGTGGAGCTCGAGAGCGACGAGCAAGTGAGTAACGTAACGAAGTTTTTAGCCAGCCTGATCGCCGACGGTCTCGTTCAGATTGAAGGACGGCATTTAAAACTCACCCAGGAGGGTCGGCCTTTTCTTCGCAACGCTTGCATGGCACTTGATGAGCGACTTCGCGCCAAAGCTCCCGATACGAAAGTGTTCTCCTCAGCCGTTTGATGATGAAATCAATTGTTGAGCCTTCACCACAAGATGCGGCTGTGTTGAACGCGCCAAAGGGGGCACGTCGGGCGGTGACCGTCGTCGGTGCGGGGTTTTCGGGACTCACGGTTGCACTCTACTTGCACCGACTGGGCTTTCAAGTTGAAGTGATTGAAAAAAGTGACCGCGTGGGCGGGATGATTGGTACGATCGAGGCACCCTTTGGCCGGGTCGAGACCGCAGCGAACGCGATTCTCAATTCACCACGGGTTGAGGAGTTGTTTACATTTCTTGGCCTAGCGCCGACCGCACCGCAAAAGCTCGCGCGTCGCCGTTTTATCTATCGTGATCATTTTCCGCGGCGTTGGCCGATCGGTGTTAGTGCCAGTATTCGCCTCGTGTGGTTTTTGTTGAGGTTCATGTTGGTTCGTTCGCGACTGAGCCCGCGCGCGTCCGAAAATGTTCGCCACTGGGCCGAACGGGTTTTGGGAAAAGAAAATTCAAAGTACTTGGTCGAAGCTGCACTTCAGGGAATTTATGCGGGCGATCCCAGCCGTTTGAGCGCGAGTCTGATCTTCGGAAAGTATTTTCGCCGTCATAAAGAGTCGCAAAGGCTAGGTCCAAAATCAATTCGCGGCAGTGTCTCGGCTCCCAAGGGCATGGGTCAGGTCGTCGAAGCCTTGCGTTTCCGGCTTGAAAAACTCGGAGTGACGTTTCGACTTTTGAGCGAGTTTGCGCCACTCACTCGCACACCTACACAGCCGCTGATCATTGCGACGTCGGCTCCTGAAGCCGAGCGGATTGTTGCCGGCTTCGACCCGCTTCGAGCGGCGGCACTAGCAAAGATTGAAATGCTCAATCTTTTTAGCGTGACCGCATGCTTTAAGGAACCGCTGCCGCTTGGGGGCGGTTTTGGCTGTCTTTTTCCCCCGGCTGAAGCGCGGCGCGCGATGGGTGTACTTTTTAATAATTACATTTTTCCTGATCGTGTGAGCAAGGGCTACAGTGAAACGTGGATTTTAGGCGGAGCGCTCGAAGGAGTTCGTGGCGAAAAAAGTTTAGTGACGGCGACCGACCAGGAGATTTTCTCTATCGTTCAGGATGAACGGTCAGAGGCATTTCACGCCGGTGTCGACTACCATAGCTACCGAGTCACGAGGTGGCAGCCGGCGCTTCCTCACTACACGGTCGAACTCGAACTCTTGCTCGCCGATCTGCGAGGTTTGAGATTTAACACGATGCTCGTTGGAAACTACCTAGGTGAAATTGGACTGACTCGCATTCTTGAACTTTCTTTTAAAGTGGCCAAAGAAGTTGAGCAGTCTGGCGATTGGCCCGGCGATTGGCCCAAAGACAACCATGAAATGAGATCTGGAAAATGAAAAATAAGCGCGCTTTAATTTTACTCAACCTCGGAACTCCACAGTCTCCGAAGCCCCGCGACGTCGGAACTTATCTCAAAGAATTTCTGATGGATCCCTTTGTTGTCGACATTCCGTGGATCTTTCGCTGGATTCTCGTTCACTTGCTGATTGTGCCTCGGCGCAAAGTGGCTTCTGGTAAGCTCTACCAATCGATCTGGACCGAGCGTGGGTCGCCACTGCTATTTCACCTGCAAGATCTCAGAGACCGGGTAGTCAGCGAGCTCGGCGATCCCAGTTGCCAAGTTGAAATTGCCATGCGCTACGGGGAGCCGTCGATCGAGCAGGCGTTGCGCCGCGTGCAGGCTGAGAATTGCAACCAGATCACGGTTTTTCCTCTTTACCCGCAGTACGCCGAGAGCTCGACGCGTTCGAGCCGGCGTGAAGTGAAACGAGTGGCGGCCCTTCTCGGAATCGGCAAAATTGATTTCATCCCAGCATTTTACGCGGATCCTTCGTTTATTCGCTCGTACGTTGAGTTGGTTCAGGCGGCGTTCGATCAGGGTCGTCCTGAACATTTGCTGATGAGTTTTCACGGTCTTCCCGAGCGACATGTGAAGCGCACTGATCGCAGCGATGGGAGAACCCATTGTCTTCCTGAGCGGGAGAGTGTGGGAGGAAGTTGTTGCGATCAGATCACAGTGGCCAATCGCGATTGTTACCGTGCCCAGTGCTTTGATACGGCGAGGAAAATCGCTGCGGGCGTTGGATTGAAGAAAAACGAGTATTCAGTTTCTTTTCAGTCGCGACTCGGCCGCACCGTTTGGATCCGTCCTTACACGGACGTTGTCATTCCGGAGCTTGCGCGCAAGGGTGTAAAAAAACTTGCGGTCGCATGCCCTTCGTTTGTTGCCGATTGCCTTGAGACGCTTGAAGAAAATGGGATTCGTGGTACCGAAGCCTTTCATTCCGCAGGTGGAAAAGACTTTACCGCGATTCCCTGCCCCAACAGTGAAGCGACCTGGGTGAAAGCCGTGGTCGAAATATTCCGCAAATTTGAAGAGCGGCTAACGACTGAGAGAGGGGCGAGCGTTCATGCCAGCGACGTATCTCCGGACGCGATGCTAGACTAAAAAATTAGAGCTCGCAGGAAGAGTTTCTCTTTTAGGATCTCGCTGACTTTCGAGGCGCTGGGTCGTCAGCCTCTGCCAGACTAGATAAGCTACGGTTCCGATGTTGATCACCGTAATAATGACCTTCATGATCGTGGCGTGCCGATAGAGTTCGTAAAATTCGATGGGCAGATAAATTCCGCCTGACACAATCGCTAGCCACTCGGCCCAAACTCTCTGCGTCCACAGCCCGTAAGCTTCGAGAAATCGGAGTAAGGAATATCCAAGCGCACCGAAAGAGAGCATCCAAAGATTGATGTCTGATGCCTTCTCCACCGCCTGAATAAATATCGCGCTCATTCGATGCGCGGGATTAAGGTGAAAGTGATGAGTGATGTTTTCTACGACGTGACGAGCATCGTGATGCAAGTAAGCGGTCAAGCCAAAGCCGACAAAGAGCACTAAAACACCCTTGGCGGCTTCGAAGAACGCGATCGTTCGCAGGCCAGCCCGTGACGCTTTGACATCAAGTTTGGGTTTAGTTTTTTTGTCGGAAGAATTCTCAGGCGTCGTCACATTGATTCCAACTCTAACCTGCCGCCTCGGCGGTGTCGAGCGAGTCGACAGCAAAAGTCTCCTAAAGTGTTTAAC
>JAYTRM010000061.1:0-2462 GCA_043746165.1 Bdellovibrionales bacterium
TTTTATCTTACGGCGGAATCGTTAAGGTCTTGAAATTCACTGACGGCTTTTCAACCACCTCCATTATCGAGAAGATGAAACACCAGTAAACCTTGAGGAGATCTCGAGGAGACCTAAAGGAAGGGCTTGAGGGTGGCCGAAACGCTGTTGCGCCTCTTGTTCGCTTTAACATTGTCCCTTTTGTTTCTGAACCCTGCGATCGCCCAGGCTGGCGATGGCAGCCCTGATTCGTCTGCCGAAGTCGCCGCCCTCAAAAGTCATTATTCTGATCTTATAAAGAACGCCAAATGGATGGAAGCCGCCAGGGATTCGTTAAAGGCCTTAATGGCGGCAAAAAAACTTGAGATGCGTTTTGCACTAATCGAGGTCGCAAGCGAAATTCACAAGCACGACGAGTCGCAATTCGTATCATCGATCGTGGTCGAGGAAACGGCTAAGACAATCGATATGCTCCAGGCTTCTCTCGACCGACCCATCATTTTTAGCGCCGAAGCGCTCATTCAGGCTGATCAAGAGCAAAAAAATCAAGCTCCGGGCCAGTCGATCAGCCAGCAAACTCAAGGGACCCTTCGTTTACAATTTCTCGAAGCTTTCATGCGCGATATCGCGACGCTACTTCATCAGCGCGCCAAATCAGCGAGTCAGCCGCGCGCCTTCGACTCCGCGATCAGCAGCTACCGACTTTATTTACAAAAATTTCCGAAGTCGCCAAAGTCACTCGATATCGAATTCAACCTGGCAGAAGCAATGTTCAAGGGCAAGCGCTGGATCGATGCCGGCAATCAATACGAAGTGCTCGCGCACGATCCTAGGCTCGCAAAAAGATCTGCCAAGTTTATGGAATCGGCCATTGAGTCGTTCACCATCGCGGTCGCACATGCTGGTGGTGAGAGCGGCGGTTCGACTCACGCTTCGACCGACGGTTCGACTGACGGTTCGACTGACGGTTCGACTGACAGTTTATCTGGCGGTGTTTCTGGCGGTGTTTCTGGCGGTCTAACAGTCGGGTTAACTGGCGGATTGACGACTGACCAGCTTCATCAGGCGCGGCAAGGTCTGCGCACGGCTGGCGAAGAATGGATCAAGCTCAACCCGCAAGATAAGGCGGCGCCCACCGTGGCCTACAACATCGCAAACTCATGGTACGAAGATCGTGACTACCAGCGTGCGCGCGACGCTTTTATCGGTTTCATCGAGACCTATCCCCAGGATTTGCGCGTCAACGATGCGGTCATGGTGACGTTCGAATGTTTTTCACAGTCCGATGATCCTTTAGGCCTAGAAAAATTTGGTAAGCGAATGCTCAAGTACAGTGCCAAGCTGAAACTTGTCTCGAAAAATATCGAATCGACTTTGCGCAGAGCCGAAATCAAAGCGCTGAGCGCGCTTGCCGGCACGCCCACATCTGCAGGCTACGGTGATCGCTTAATCGCACTCGCAGAACAGTTTAAAGGCCACGACTACGGCCCCATGGCACTGCATCTCGCCTTCGAAAGCCTCAAAAATAAACGTGACCCGAAAGTTTTTAGTCTCGCAGAAACAATCATCGACCAGCACGATAAAGACGCGACGGCTGCACCTTCAGGCGACGCGAGTAAGAGACCACCCGCAATCTCTGAAGGTGACGTCAAAGAAGCGCTCAGCACGCTTGCGACTTTCGCTTTGGCCTCGGCTGCGTATTGGCAGGCGAGCGAGTACTTGATTCGTTTTGCAACGACTTATCCGCAAGATCCTTCGGCGCGCGACTTCATGAAAACTGCAGCGGACCTCGAGGAGCGAATCGGCAATCTCAAGCGTGCCCGCAAACTCTATCTCAAGCTTGGAGATCTCTTAAGCGTCGCGCGCGTTGATTTCGAACTCCACGACTGGGCGCAGTTGGAAAAATCAAGCGCCTCGCTCAAAGCTCCTGATGCAGTTTACTGGCACGCGATCTCAATTTGGCGCCAGCACCGCTTCACTGACGCAGCTTTAGCGCTCAAGGAAGCTCAAAATATCGCGAGTCGAGATCACGCCATGCACGCCAAACTTTTACTCGCGCAACTCAGTCGTGAAAATTTTCGGCAAATTAAAATGAAGTCGGCCGAAGATCAAGCGGCGCTCGCCGAAAAGGTGAAGTCGTTTAAGGCAGTCGTCAAGGAGCTCCAAACTATCGTCGAAGGAGGCGTCGGGCGATGGCCGATCGCGGCTCTTGATCTCATTGGCGAGACACACCTTGAACTGGGTGATTTCATTTCAGCCTCGCCGATTCCGCCGGGTCTGAAAACTGAAGACAAGCGCGCCTACGTGAAGGTCCTGTACCAGCAGGCCTCGAGCTATTCTGCTGAGGCGCAAAAGATTTTCGACAAATGCGTGAAGCTCGCTGAAAGCAACGATATCTTTACCCGCTACGTTCAGGCCTGTCGCAGTCACGGCAAACTGCAAGTCAGCGACGAAGACGATCTCAGTGTCATCAATCTTGAAGC
>JAYTRM010000062.1:0-5633 GCA_043746165.1 Bdellovibrionales bacterium
CTTGGTGCTAACCGAGTTGGTGCCGCTGGGTTTCTTTGCCCTTCAGGCCAAACATCCTCAAACAATTGGGAAAACTATTTTCGGCGGGAATTGCTGGTCGAGCTGCCAAATTAAAGTTTTTCTCAGATTGAGCCGATAGTTATGGAAGAACTTAAAGCTCAATGACTTGGAGATCTTCAATGACCAATTTTATGCAGGTCTTGGTAGCCGCGTTTATCTTTTTTGGCCTCGCAACGGGGGCCAAAGCCGGCTCTGGGCCGAGTTCAGAGACCGCTTTTAACGTTGAAGCTGCCCAGGATTTTCAGATTCCGTTTTTAAGTTACAAACAGCTGATCGCACTCTCTCCTGATCAGCAGGAGCTGTATCTGCAAGGGCTCAGGCAGATGCTCGAGGAGACCTTGAGAGAACAAAAAAAATATCCCTACCTCGATCCACTTTTTGCAGAACAGTCAATAGGAACGTCAGATCGGGCTGTCGCGTATTTGGATTGGCTATTTCCTCATGCTCTGGCTGAGCCAACAGCCGCCGAACAGGCGATGATCAACAAGGTCCAGATGTGCACGACTGTCGACGGCAGAGTCAACAAGGACTGTTTAGACGCAGAAATGGCTGACTCAAGCTACGATACCAAGAAAGCCTACGAGCTCTGCTTAGGCTCGGGTGCCAAAGATTGCTCGGCGCTCAAAGTTGAGTCTGCTGGTGATGCGGCTGTCGCTGAGGTTGTTGAAAAAGATCCATCGTCGCAGCCAAAAGCTGCGGATGTTAACGTCGAGGCCGCGCAAGCGATGCGAGATGCTGCGCTGAAAGCGCAGCGAGACGCGATTCTGAAAAAAGCCCAAGCGGGTTGTACGGACGAAAAGGGTCAATCTGAAAACTGCACAGGCCTCAAGAAGAATATTGAAGTGACGGGCAAGAGCGTCGATGACGCGCAGAAGATGCTCGATATGTCGATTGAGGCACGAAAAAAGGGCGTCAATTTTTCCGCCGTTGACGCCGCAAAAGATGCCGAGGTCAAAAAAGCCGAAGGTGGTAATTGCGGTTCGATCGCTCTGAGCTGCCCCAATCCACCGAGCAAAGAGCAGCTCGAGCGGATGGTCGCTTACTCTAGCGTGTACAAAAATGGCAAATCGACTAATTTGTGTGTGTCGGGATTTTTACCGACTCCGAAGCAAAACGAAGGATGTCTGAAGAGACGCGTCGAGGACGTCGGAACATTGAAACTTAAGTGCGGCAACAGCGGTACCATCTGCAGCGCCTGGGTCTACGGTGTCGAACAAGATGGCGAAAGTGCGCAGCCCGCGGGCATCTGCGCAGACTCATACAAGTCAGGAACATTCGCCGATGAATTTAAAGCGGCAAAAAACAACACAGACCGTGCGGCCGCAGTCGCCAAAGAATGCGGCGCTCAAAGTGACGCGTTCAAAAAAGCGGGCAAGCTTTCGTACTCCTTTGTGCGTGAGGCCAAAAACCAGGGTGAGGATTACGATCAGATGGTTCGTAGTTTCAACCACATGTGCAGTTCAACAAACGCTGTCGCGGCTCACTGTCAAATGTGTGCAAAAATGAAAGAGGGCGCGATCCGCGCGAGCGCCATGGCCAAGGTGAAAATTAACTGTGAGCGAGATCCTTCGGTCCCTGAAGCTGATGGCCCTCGGGATTCAGGTGGCAAGGCCACAACCCATTAGTGCGTGGTTGAAGCTGGGCAAGCGCCACCGGAGTTTGAGCCTTGGCAGGCGAGAGTGGCTGCCGTTTCTTTTCCGTGGATTTCGTTTTCCACGATGTCGGCAGGTGCTTCAAACCAATTTTCACCGACTATTTCAAAGCTGTCATTCTTAGCTCTCAGATAGAGAACCTTTTCACCGGCATCGACCTTCACGTCAGATACGTATTTTTGAAGAAAACGCACGACTGCTTGGTTGCGATCAGCAAAGACCAGTGGCTGCGAGATGCGTACCGAGATCGATTTGTACACTTCGCCGAGATGAGCTTTGTAACGCTCCCACTGGGTCTTATTCATGTGGTTTGAGCGAAAATCGCTGGCGTATTTTGCCATGTAGATACCGAGGTCTTTGCCTTCCCAGCTTTTACGCCACTCTTCAAGCCAGTCGAGAACTTTGCTTCTCTGCGCGTCGATCTCCTGTTGGGAAAGCTTGCGGGCCTGGTCTTGAATCAGAATCGGCGTGCGGCCAAGTTTCACATAACTAGCAAGCTTTAATATAGATTCATTTCGAACCACGACACAGCCGCGCGAGCCACGGCTTAAAGGCACGTGATCCGGGACTGCGTGGAGCCAAATGCCGTTTCCGGTTTTACCGACCAGTCGATCGAAGTAATTGGGATAATCAGTGGTGAATGCGCGTTTGCCGTAAAGGCTGAAGTCAAGACCCGCGCCTTCGCGGGATTCGATGAGGAAGTAAATCCCCTCGGGCGTCTTACTGTCGTTTCGCACCGATTTTTCGCCCTGTTGTTTGCCCATGTCGGCAGGAAAAGATTCGATTTCTTTAAGGCCAGCGCCATCCGGCATCTGCTCCCAAACCGAAATGCTGCGCGATTTTTTATCGACTAAAAATGCATAGGGTGAGTAATAACTCGAGGTTGCCGGAATTTGCAGGAGACCGGCAGGTACGGCGTCGTTGATTTTCGATTCTGATTTTGCCGCCACCTTTGCGGTCGAAACCGAGGCTTGCGCCGATTCTTGTTCCGCCAAGGCTGGCGGCCCGCAGAAGACCAGTGCCATGAGCGCGGCGGCTGCCTTCACCCGTAAAACGCGCCAGAGCACACAAGAGCAACCCCACATGGAATCCCGGCCGAAATATTCGCAGGAACATCCTGTCAAAAAAATCTTCGCTTTTTTTAGCATAGTTTCCACAGCCCGGAGTTTAAGCAATTTTGGATTTTCTCTCTGGCTTCTCATTATGGGTCAAGAACAAGCGTTTGCACAGCGAGTTATTCGCTCCTGGATCAGGTGAGCCGCTCTCGCGCTGGTTAACAGACTAAGGCCGCACCGCCTTCAGTCGGGTTAGGCTTTTGCCGATAGAAACTAAGAATATAACTCGAGCCAAAGGACCAAGAGCCATGTCGAGCGATGCGCACGGAAAAACAGAAGCGGCTGGAGCTGCCGGTGGTAAGTCGGCCAACATTGGCAAACTGCTTGTTCCGGTGCTCGCTGTGGTGAACCTGATCACCGTCGGTGGAGGCGCCTTTCTCGCCTACAAGGGGACTTTAGGATACAAGCCCCAGACTCTGCGCGAGCCTGCGGCCATTGAGGAGCTCAAAGGCGACCGAAAGAAAGACAGCGGCGTGGTTGAAAGCGTCATGTACACGATGCCGCCTTTTACAGTGAATCTGGCTGGAACACCAAGTCGCATGATTCGCGTCGAAATGACGTTTTCTATGCTCGACAAGGATGGCTTTGAGGAAATCGTTCGAAATAGTCCAATCGCGCGTGATGAGATCGTGCGAATCCTCAACGGCAAGACTTTCGACGACGTTGAAACCATCCAGGGGAAGCTCTTTTTGAAGGATCAGATCGCCGTCTCTCTCAATCAGACCTTGAAGTCAGGTGTGATCAAAGACATCTACTTTAATGATTTTGTGGTCCAGTAGCCGCTCGTCCCAGACCCAGACAACCCATCGTATTGACAGCTGAAAGCACGATCGCGAAACTGGTGAGAGTCGGCGAGTGGCCGACTTGTCGTCGGCCGTGTCGTCAGTCGAGTCGTCGGTTATGTTTTTAGGGCAATCAACAAGGGACATCTTGGTATGAGCATCGGGTCCTTATTTTCATTCGTCTTCATCTTCGGCCTGCAACACACACCCGCGCAAGCTCAGAGTTCGCAGCCGCAGCCTCCGGCAATCTCTCCCGCGGCTGTCAATCCTGCAGCTGAAAACATCGGCGATGAAATTCGCTTTAAAGTCGACAAGTTCAAGCTCGACAACGGCCTGACGGTTTTGCTTTACGAAGATCACACTATTCCGCAGATTAACTACCAGACGTGGTTTAAGGTCGGCTCTAAAAACGAAGAAGTCGGTTACACGGGTATGGCTCACCTGTTTGAACATATGATGTTTAAAGGTGCCAAACGCTATTCAGGTGATCAGTTCGACAGCCTGTTGCAAAGCAACGGCGGCATCAATAACGCCGCTACGACTACCGACTATACGATGTATTACGAAAGCCTGCCAGCTGGTAAACTGGAATTGTTGGTTGATCTCGAATCTGACCGCATGGAAAACTTGCAGATCACGGAAGAAAATCTCAAAACCGAAAAGCAGGTCGTCAAGGAAGAGCGTCGCTACCGGGTCGATGGCAATCCGATCGGGGTATTGATGGAGCTCCTCTACGAAGCGGCTTACAAAGTTCATCCATATCGCTGGCCCGTGATCGGTTACATGGAAGATATTGACCGCATTACGCTTGAAAAAGCCAATGACTTTCACCGCGTTTACTACTCGCCGGGAAATGCGACCATTACGATCGCTGGCGATTTTGTTCCCGATGCGGCAAAGGCACTGATCGCAAAATACTACGGTCCGATTCCTGCGCAAACTATTCCCGATAAACCTCGTCCCCAAGAGCCACCGCAAATGGGCGGGCGCTCAGGCATAGTTGATCGTGAAGTGCAGAACGCTCAATTTGCCATCGCCTACCACACGCCGAAAGCCGGAGATGATGATTCTTACGCTCTCGATTTGCTCGCCAATATCATGGGCTACGGTCCTTCGAGCAGGTTGTATCAGCGCCTTGTCTATCGCGATCAAATTGCCGTGGACGTACAGACAGCTAACTACTCGATGCAGGATTCTGGGCTTTTTCAAATTTTCGTCACGCTCAAGGCCGGCGTGTTACCGAGAAAAATTCAGACGGCAGTCCTCGGAGAAATGTGGCGGCCGCGCAATCTCAAGATTTTGGACGTCGAAGTGCAAAAGGCAAAAAACCAAATCATGAAGAGTTACGTCGACGGCTTGAAATCCTTGCACGGTAAGGCAGAGTCGCTCGAAATCAACGAGACTTATTTCAATGATTACACTCGTTTGTTTTCGGACTTGGATCACTACAATAAAATCACCGCCGAAGATATCCACAGAGTCGCGGTTAAATACCTCTCGCCCGAAAAGTGTACGATCGTCATTCTGCGTCCGAAAAAGGGCTTTCGAATTCCAGCAAAGCCGAAGGCTTGGGCAGCTAAAAGTAAGAGCCATGGAGCCAAACAATGAATAGACTCTCGACTGGCTTTGCTATCTTTAGTCTCGCGATTCTCGTCTCCTGCAGCCATGGAAGCAGCAAAGCGAATGCGCCAGGGCCAACACCTACTGTCGCAGGAAAGCCTCAACAGCAAGCGGCGATAAATTCTCAAGCTCCAGTGCCGGTAATGACTCCTTTGCCGGTGGAACCACCGAGAAAGGCGAAAAACTATTCTGGCAAAGGCGCACAGAGCAGTTATAAACTTCGCAGTTTCCAAGAAACGGTCTTGGAAAACGGTTTGCGTGTTTTGTTTGTACCTGACGATTCACTGCCATTTGTAAGCTACACGCTTTTAGTTAAGGTCGGCGCTGTTAACGACCCCGAAGGACTTTCGGGATTATCGGCACTGGTGGCAGAACTTCTCGATAAAGGTAGTAAGAAACGAAAC
>JAYTRM010000063.1:0-9258 GCA_043746165.1 Bdellovibrionales bacterium
GCTCCATGCGCGATCGATTTCTCGCCAAATTCGGAGGACGACTAACAGGTGACGGCGATCTCGTCATCTCGAGCGATCGGCACCGCGATCAAGGACAAAACTCCGCAGACTGCATGGAAAAACTCAAAGCAATGCTTGCGAGCATCGCGACCCCGCCGAAACCGCGCCGACCGACAAAGCCGACTTTTGGCTCGAAGATGAGGCGCTTGAATTCGAAGAAAGCCCAGAGCGATAAAAAGCAGGGTCGGCGAATTCGCGACGACGACTGAAGGACGACGGAAGGACGCCTGAAGGATGCCTGAAGGTGCATGAAGGATGCCTGAAGGATGCCTGAAGGACGATTGACGGCCCGGTCGATGGCCGCATTGGGCAGGCTCTAGGACGACTTTTTCCAACGCCGAAGCTCGACGTTGCCATTTTCGACAACGAGGTAGGGTGTCCCCATCAGCCAACTGCCAGTGTTAAAGTACCGACCGCCGCCCGGAAGCGCGCACTCGCCCGAGTGGTGGGTATGGCCGAAGACAACGGCGTCAAAACCACGCGCTTCGAGTTCGCGGGCGGCCTCCCAAAAAGCCGGATTTTCGCCGACGATTCCGCTCCTGGCGAGACGCCAAAAGAGACGGGACTTCAAGCGTTCAAGCGCGCTCCAAAGCTTATAGAGATTTGGATGAATGCGCAGAGCGAATCCGGCAAACCAGGTGAGAAATTCGTAGAGCTCGGGATAGCGGACGAAAAAAGGATCATAAAGATGGCCATGTTCGATGCGGATCAGTTTGCCCTGAGACCAAACGTTGAGAAAAGGCGCCATTTTTAAGCCGCCCCAATCGTTGAGAAAATTTTCGAGCACAATATCGTGATTCCCGATGACGTAATAAACGTTGTAGCCACGGCCGGTAAAGCGTTTGATGGCGTGAAAGACTTCTGGTACGTCGCGGGCGATCTTACTGAACGATACCTGCGCGATTTCAAAGCCGTCGCCATTGATGACGACGTCGTAGCCTTGCTCGGCGGCCCAGTACAGAAAATCGACCGTGGGAGTTTTCGCTTTCGAAAATGGGTTGCCCAGATGGAGATCCGAAATGACCGCCAGTTTTCGGTCGCGAATCTCGGTGATCACGCCGACTTATCCTCTTTATTGTATTCGGCGAGGTGCAAAACTTTACGAATGGAGTCGGGCGTCGAAGTTTGGTGGTTCAGCTCGCGCATCAGATTCTCATTGGTGATACGAATGCGACGAGACAAAGTTTGCAGCATTTCGAAAGCGAAGGTGGGATCGCGGCGGATCTTGAGCAGAAAACCGCCGGGATGAATGGCGAGCAGGCGGGTGGGGCCTTCCGCGCGGGCAGTTGCACTTCGCGGCAGAGATTCAAGAAGTGACATCTCACCGACAAATTCGCCCTTTTTCATTCGCGCGAGCACCACGTCACCCCCGGTGAAATGCTTGGATACCGCCACTTCGCCGCTGACGACGATGTACATTTCGCGACTGTCTTCACCCTCTCGAAAGATCACGTCACCAGGCGCAAATTCACGAACCGATTCTGGAGCAAACTTGAATTCATCTTCGATTTTCAACATCTGAATCTCAGGTTAGCGGTCACAGCTGGCGCCGCCAAGGCCAGGACATTGACTTGCGGACTCAACCAGACACACAATTAGCGCGTAGCGTTAGTAAAAAACTGAGCAAAATGAGAAACTTGGTAATGACATCACTGGGACCCTGAGCTAATTGTCCTAGGCTTATCTATTATGTTTTCAAAAATGATCATGAGCGATGCAACGACTGACGCCGTCTGGCTCGGAGGGAAGTACATGCGCGGGAGTAACCGATTTTCTTGGTTGGGACTAGGACGTTTCTTGGCGATCCTGTTTCCCATCATTTATTCATCCATTGGCCATGCCAATGAGTCGAGCCTGGTGATGCCAGACCTCGGTGTAACCTTCAATTTGTTAGGCAGCGATGTCTCGGGCAAACTTCTCTTGGGAAGTGGCTTGATCGTCGGAGCGCTCGGCATTTTGTTTGGACTCATCGAATTCACGCGCATCAAAAATTTGCCAGCGCACAAATCGATGCTCGATATCTCACACTTGATTTATGAGACTTGCAAAACTTACTTGTTTCAACAGGGCAAGTTTCTAGTTGGCCTGTGGATCGTGATCGCCGCCTGTATCGTGTTCTACTTTGGTTTCCTTGACCACATGACTATGGACCGAGTTGCGATGATTCTCGCGTGGTCGGTGATGGGCATCTTGGGCTCGTGCGGTGTCGCTTGGTTCGGTATCCGGATCAACACATACGCCAACAGCCGAACTGCTTTTGCGTCGCTCAAAGGAATGCCGTATCCGGTTATGGACATACCGCTGCGCTCAGGTATGTCGATCGGCGTGGTCTTGATCTGCGTCGAGCTGATGCTGATGATCACAATTTTGCTCTTTGTCCCAGTCGAAAGTGCTGGAGCTTGCTTCATCGGTTTCGCTATCGGTGAATCTCTTGGCGCCTCGGCTCTGCGGATCTGCGGCGGAATTTTCACGAAGATCGCCGACATCGCGTCAGACTTAATGAAAATCGTCTTCAATATCAAAGAAGACGACGCTCGTAACCCTGGTGTTATTGCCGATTGTACCGGCGACAATGCTGGCGACTCGGTTGGGCCAACAGCTGACGGTTTCGAAACTTACGGCGTGACGGGTGTTGCGCTCATCACGTTCATCATCCTCACAATCGGTTCAACGATCGGACCCGGCGGCGTGCACCAATCGACGCCCGAAGGTTCGAAAATGCAGGCGACTTTGATCGTCTGGATCTTCACGATCCGCATCCTGATGGTTCTAACCTCAGTTGGCTCTTACTGGATCAACGGCGCGGTCTCTCGCTCGATATTTGCAGCTAAGAAAAAGTTTAATTTCGAAATTCCGCTCACTTCGTTGGTTTGGATCACTTCGATCGTTTCGATTGTCGTCACCTTCATCATCACCTACATGATGTTGAGCAACGCTAATGGCGAACTGTGGTGGCGCCTCGCGACCATTATTTCGTTCGGTACTCTCGGCGCGGCTGTGATTCCTGAGCTCACTCGCGTGTTCACTTCGGCTCACAGCCGACATGTCTCTGAAATCGTCGACTCCGGTCGCGAAGGCGGAGCCTCGCTAGTTGTTCTTTCGGGTCTCGTTGCCGGAAACTTCTCGGCCTTCTGGAAGGGCGGCGTGATCGCCCTCCTGATGCTTGGTGCTTACACGGCAGCGAACGCTCCCGACCTGATCAGCCTGATCCCGCTCGCTCAACAAGCAAACTTCTCGCAAATCCACGCCGTCTTCGCCTTCGGTCTATTGGCCTTCGGCTTCCTCGGTATGGGCCCGGTTACAATCGCGGTCGATTCTTACGGTCCGGTGACCGATAATGCCCAGTCCGTGTTTGAGCTTTCGCAAATTGAAGCCATCCCCGGAATTTCGGCAGAAGTTGAGAAGCAGTACGGATTCAAGCCTGACTTCCACCACGGTAAGACTCTGCTCGAAGAAAACGATTCGGCTGGTAACACCTTTAAGGCGACGGCAAAACCGGTTTTGATCGGGACGGCCGTGATCGGTGCGACGACGATGATTTTCTCGATCATTCTTCTCTTGAACCTTCAACTTTCGCTACTCGATCCGCAGGTTCTCCTCGGATTGATCATGGGCGGAGCGGTGATTTATTGGTTCTCGGGCGCATCGATGCAGGCTGTGACGACGGGCGCATTCCGTGCCGTTCAATACATCAAAGAGAACATCAACTTGAATTCGACGGCAGCGGCCTCGGTTGAGTCCTCAAAAGAAGTTGTGAAGATTTGCACGATCTATGCGCAAAAAGGCATGATCAACATTTTCATCGTCATCTTCTCTCTGACTTTGAGCTTTGCGTTTTTCGGCGCGAAATTCTTTGCGGCCTATTTGGTTTCGATCGCGATCTTCGGTCTCTACCAAGCAATCTTTATGGCCAATGCTGGCGGTGCTTGGGATAACGCCAAGAAAGTTGTTGAAGTCGATCTTAAAGAAAAAGGCACGGCCCTCCATGCGGCAACTGTCGTCGGCGACACCGTTGGCGATCCGTTCAAAGATACTTCATCGGTCGCACTGAACCCAATCATCAAGTTCACGACGCTGTTTGGTTTGCTCGCGGCTGAAATCGCCGCTTCGATGCGAGCCGATAATCCAGATAGCTCTTTGACGATTTATATCGGTTTGGCGTTCCTCTTGGTCGGCCTGTATTTCGTGTACCAGTCGTTTTACGGAATGCGTATTAGCTCAGGTCGCAAGAATGAAGCTCCGGCTCCTCGCCGTGGCGCAGCTGTTGCGAAGTAATTCGCTTTTTTTATGATTTGATTTTCAAAAGGGTGCCTTCTCCGGGTGCCCTTTTTAATTTCTGGCCTTCGTTGAAGGCACGGTTTAACCAAAGCGACTTTGCAACTACGTTCAGATCATCGGCTGTTTTTGTCTTGCGGGCGGCGTTCTTTGCGACGTTCATCCTTCAGAAATTTCTCTGCGATCAACTCGGCCTGGCGGCGCGGGCTGAGCACGTGATGTTCTTTCTTTTTAGGATCTCCACCAGCCGAGAAGCCTCCACGTACCGTGGGCTTGCGGGGAGCTTTTCCGTAGGATTCATGTCGAACTTTAATTTGCTGACTTGGGCCGCGTTCCTCGCTCTGGGGGGGGCGACGGCCGCTCGCACCTCGGCTTGGACCATCCTCTCGAGACCTGCGTGGACGACGGTCGTCTGCCCGATCACTGGGCTGATGATTGAAGCGTTGATCGCCAGAGGTGCGACGATCTGACTTCTGGTCGGCGGCCCGGCTCGAGCTTCGAGTGCCGCCGCGAGCTGCGGTTCGGGGTTTTTCCTGTCTTCCGCTGAGGCCACCGCCCCGGCGCGGGAACTCATCCGGATATTTTCCATAAATAAGTTTATGAATTTGTGCCCAGCGAATATTTTCTTCCGGTGTGACAAAAGCGATGGAGTGGCCTTCGGCTCCTGCGCGTGCCGTGCGCCCGATGCGATGGATGTAATCTTCCGGCGCCATTGGCAAATCGTAGTTAATAACATGCTGAATGTGTGGAATATCGATTCCACGTGCGGCGATGTCCGTAGCGACAAGAATGCGGGCAGCGCCGCTGCGAAAATCGGCAATCGCGGTGCTTCGCTGCTGCTGAGTGCGATCGCCGTGAATGCGTGTGACCTCGTGACCGACACCCAAGAGAAACTTCGCTAGCTTTTCGGTCTTGAATTTCGTTTTGACGAAGATGATGACCGACCCCGCCACTTTATCGATCTCCTGGACGAGCAACTGATCTTTAGCGGAAGTGGTCGTGCGAATTATATCTTGACGAATTTTGTCAATCGGCTTGGAAACCGCACCGACTGCGACGCGAACTGGGCTGCTCAGGTAGCGGCTCGCGAACCTCATAATTTCCTCAGGCAAGGTCGCCGAAAAGAGCAGGCCTTGGCGCTCTTTCGGAAGGTGGTCAATGAGCTCCGTCATTTGCGGTTCAAAGCCCATGTCGAGCAGACGATCCGCCTCATCGATCACAAGGGCTCCGAAATCTTCCATGCGCAAATGCCCGAGGCGGCCTTGATCGATCAGGCGGCCGGGAGTTCCGACTACAAAGGATGGTTGATTGCGAAGCGCGCGAATCTGCCGCGGGTACGATGAGCCACCGATGACGACCGCAGTGCGAAGTTCGGGTGTGTGGGCGGTAAGCTCCACAAGAACCGAACCGATCTGTTCAGCGAGTTCGCGCGTGGGCGCAATGATCAGCGCCGATTTTTTCCAGCCATTGAGCATTTTCGAGATGAGTGGCAGAGCAAACGCTGCGGTTTTACCGGTGCCTGTCTGCGCCGTCGCGAGGACGTCGCGGCCTTCTAGGACAAGCGGAATCGCTTTGCCCTGAATCGGAGTCGGTGTTTCAAAGCCCATGTCTTCAAGAGCCAGGTAAAGCGGCTCTGCGAGCTCAAAATCTCGAAATTGCGTCACGGCGTGGTTTCTCCCATTGTCCGAAGGAAATAATGCTTATTGTCCGAAGGAAAAAACAGCAATTGTCGGAAGCAAAATAATGCTTATTTCGCGGTCGAGACTAGCACACTCGCTCGGGCCAGACCAAATGGGGACCTTCGATTGTATTTCCTATATTGCTGGGGAGTGTTGTTGCTCTGGACGGCCACGGGATAACCGGTCCCCTATGAGATTGTGGAGGGTTCGCGCTTAAAGGATTGGCTCCTCTTATTCTGTCGGAGCCCGAGTTCGGCAGGTTTTTTTGCCGACTCATCGAGATTCTGCGGGGTTACCGCGATGTTGTTTTTGAAAATGTCGACGTCGATTTCCCCGAGCTGCTGATAGGTCACCATAGAGTCGCGGATAGGCCACCACTCATAAAGCAGAATCGAAATTGGTCTCCACATCGCCACCCAACCCATGATCACCAATCCCTCACGCATCGTCGAAAAGAGGGCGAAAGGTTGAGTGTTTGATTCTTGACCCGTGATCCAGGTCGCGGTCCAGGTGCATAGGAAGAGGAACATGACTCCAATGATGAGTGAAATCAGCCCTTGGCGAAAAATATCGCGCAGTTCACGGCGCTTACTCTCCGCTTCGTAGCGGTAGAAGGTGTGAATCGCGTCGATAATCACCTGGGGCCGGGGATGAAACTCCCCGAGCTCTTCAAAATAAAGAGAGAGTTTTACCCTTGGCCCTAGGCCCTGGAGGTCTCGATATGAGCCAAGCACGTATCTCGCAGCATCATCATCGAGATCGCGCTCACGGAATGGAGCTGGGTCTCTTTCATCAAAGAGTTGGTGCGGAGTACGCAGTTTGAGATCGACAGAATGTTTTCCACCAAGAACCCGGTAACGGGCTCTGCTATTGGATTTGCGGGCACGCATAATTCCCTCACTTATCTTATTTTACCATGAGGTGAGGCTTTTCTACAGCCGGCGTCTCTGCGTCAACAGCTTGAACTGACAGGCTTTTTAGACAAAATGAAAACCTAACATTAAGGCTTTTTAAGTCGTATTAATTGATTTTTAGATATTCTATAGTCGCTTTAGTTCTGGTCAAACTAGTCCTTGGTCGAGGTCTTCCGCTCAAATGAGTGCCCAAACACTGCAAAAAACTCATGAGTTCCCCCGAATCTTGACCGATGAGAAGAGCAGGAAATGGGCAACTGGAGTTTTTAGGTGATGCGATACAACGTCTTCGACTCCTTTTTGGATGTGTTTTTTGGAGTCGATAGTGAAGCCAAAATTTTTTATGGTAACGCAGCCGCCTCTTTGCTTTTTGGCGTGTCGGCTAAGCGCCTTGCGAATGGCCGTAAACTCGATCAAGTTATAAATTTTGAACCGGATCCGTTTGCTATGTTGCAGGCGGCACAGAGCGGGGATGAAGCCACCAAAGTTCTTGAAGTAAAATTCACCGTTGCGGACGGCAAAACAGGCTGGGGCCAACTCGTCTTTCAACCTGAGACCGATGCATTGAGAGATCCAGAACAGCCGCAAGGTCCTCGCCGCTGGATCGGCTGCATGCGCGACGTGAGTCTGGAGAAAACTCTCCACGAAAAATACCGCGGTGAAATCGATCAAAAAGAGAGCGTCATCGCCGAACTCAAAGAAGCGCGCACCGCTGTCGAAAAGCACTCACGAGAGCTCGAGTCGACAGTCGCGGAACGCACGCAAGAACTCAGCGGCACCAACCGAATGCTCAAGACGATTCTCGATAGCCTCGGGCAAGGGATCTTGGTCTTTGATCGCTTAGGAATTTGCCTGTCGATTTACTCTCAGGTCTGCCGGCGCCTGCTCGAGATCGACCCGAACGGCAGATTAATTGAGGACGTACTTAACCTTTACGGCCCGGCGAGAAAAAACTTTGAACTCTGGAGGGGAGCGGTATTTGACCAGCTTCTCGACTTTGAAGATATGGTGCCGCTGACACTGAGGCGTATGACCAACAAATCGGGAGCCGAAATTTCGCTCGATTATTATCCGATGTTTGAGCCCGACGGACGTCTGGCGGGAATCGTCGTGGTCACAACCGATCGAACAATCGAGATGCAGGCCCTGCAGCGCGCCGAGCGTGAACGCGAGCTTGTACAAAAAGTGACTCGCGTGGCCCGAAACCGCGAGGCATTTCGCATGTTCATCGTCGACGCCGTAAAACTGATCAATGATCTCAAAGAAGCCGAGTCGCTCGATCTGCAAGAAGTTGGCAGAAGGCTGCACACGCTTAAAGGCGGAGCCGCATCATTTTCGCTCGCTTTGATCGTCGATAACTGTCATCACCTCGAAGATGATTTGAAGGCCAATGCAATTAAAGATCGTGCGGGCTTCAACCAATTCCTTCGCCTCAAGGCCGATGAAATCTTGGCGACATTTAATCATGAAATCAAGATGCTCAGTGACTTGCTCGGCCCATTTAATTCAGGGGCTGGACAATCGGTCGTAGAACTCCCTACGTCACGGCTGCGTGCTTGGAGCACGGCGCTGCTGCAGGCCTCTGACCTGCGCGGAATACACGAGATTGGAATCGAGATACAGGAGTGTGGTGAAAAGCCAGTATCGGCAGCAATTCAGCACATGGGCAGCGCCCTAACTGAGCTCGCGGTTTCACGCGGAAAAGTTTTGAAAAGTTTCACGATTACCGGTGGCGAAATCAAAGTGCCTGAGGATTTTGCGCAAGAATTATTACTCAGTCTCGTGCACGCGCTCAGAAATTCGGTCTACCATGGCCTTGAAGATGCGATCGAGAGAAAAGCAATGGGCAAATCCGAGGGCGGCCAGATCGCGGTAAACTTTCGGATCACGTCGCGTGGAGAGCAAGAATGGCTCAAGATCGATATCGAAGATGACGGTCGCGGAATCGATCCAAACCGTATTCGTACGAAGCTAAGCAAACAGGGCTTGCAACATTTAGCAGTGCTGCCAGATGAAAAAGTGCTTCAAAGTGTTTTGCGTGATGACTTTTCGATGTCCGAAACCGTCGATAAGGTCGCTGGCCGAGGCGTCGGCATGGCGGCCATCGCGGCCGAAGTGCGCAAGCTTGGAGGCACGATCGAGATCATCTCGACAATCGGTATGGGAGCGACATTGAAAATTTCGGTTCCGATGCCGCGCTCGATTCAAAAGCTCGTTCGCCAAGTCTCCTAAGGGGCCGTCAAAAAATAAATGCTCGTTCTTTCGCGACGTGGATTTTGGGTCAGATCGAGGCGGGAGGACGAAGCGCTTGCCAGCGGCGCAAACGAGAG
>JAYTRM010000064.1:0-11843 GCA_043746165.1 Bdellovibrionales bacterium
CCAGTCAGCCAAATGTGATATACGCTATCTCAAGGGTGAGAAATGGCGTACGTCAGACTAAGTCCGGGTGACTGGGTACGCTTTTCCGATAAGCATGAATTTTCATCGATGCAAAACATCCACAGCTCGTCGCCACCAGCACTTACAATTTCTTCATCGCCATCGTCATGGCCATCATCGTCGCTTGCGTGAGTGCCGTCGCTTTTGCGAGTGCCGTCGCGCAGCTTGGCGCCCCGAGCGGTGAGCTCCTTGGTGAGCCAGCGCAGGAGGTCGCGACGATCGAAAACTCGTCCCGCGACTTGAACGACAAGTCGGCGTGGCGCATCTCCAGATATAGCGGCTGCCAGGGTATTGAGCTGGGTCTGTGATACTTTGTAGCGGCCAAATACTGGGCACGACATGACCTGCTCGGCTATTCGGAGCCTGCGAAGATCAACCCCATCTTTGAGTTGGTTAAGAAAAATCAAATCGTGGTTGCGCTGGCGCTTGATAAAGAGCCTGTGGTCACGATTGATCGCGCCGATACTCTGCATCTCTTTTTTAAGTGTCATCGCAAGGCCCGGGGGGCATTGCAAAATCCAGGCTTTGGCTGCTCCTGATTTTTTCGCGCTCGCAGTTGAAGGGTTAAGTTTCATACACGTGAGGCCGGTTCAAAAATAGTCCAAAGTGTGACTCCGCAACTTGCGAGAAAAAGGCTAGTGAGAGTCAAAATCATTCCGGACGTTCGTAAGGAATTTGGCGACGAAGTCTGTGAAAGACCAATGGCGTGGAGAATTCGACCCGACAGTAAAGTCATTCCACAAAGGTGGAGATACCATGCCGGACTTTGGGCGATCTCGAGGGCAATTAATAAAACCAAACCAATTGGTACGTACTCGGTAAAGTTGGCAAAGACGCGAGTCATTCTTTCGAGCTCAGGAATACCTCCGTCGCCTAAATGAACTTTGTATTTCATTCGCAACTGCACGACCCGCAGGGCATGAAGAATTGTAAGTAGGCCAAAGGCGGTAAAGTAAGGCGCCGTGTGCATCGTCAGACCTTAGCCGCGATGGCGGCGTAAGTCCAGATTTGAGTCGCAAAATGAGACACTCTCTTCAGCTGTTTGAGACGTCTACCGATGAGACATGGAGAGTGATGTGGCCCGCCAAGCAGGGCCCACCCGAGCTTTTCGCCGGCGCGAAAAGCGCACTGAGGCTTGTCGCTTCAGTCAGCCGTGTCATGGAGGACGTATGCTGCATATTCAAGGCAATCTGCAAGTGGTGTTTGATGCCCTTTACGAGTTGGGTGTCATTGAACCCGTTTTAAAAAAAGACTGGCACAGCGGCCTTGAAGAACTGAGTGGTGAGAGTTCCCAGCTGACACGTGCCCTCGCTATCGTCAATACCTGTGGCTGTGACCCAAGACTATTAAAATGTGAACTCGGTAAACTCGATCAGGCGTGCTTAGAAATCCTCGCCATGGAGGTCGCGCGTGAATACGCGGATTTTAACCAGCGTGAATCGCTCCATTAAGCTCGTGCCATGCGCGGCCCGCTTGGGGCTCGCGGTCGCGGTGAGTTCTGTGACTATTTCGTCGAGCGCCGATTGGAACGTCGACTTTTCAAGACGCGTACAAAAGGTGCCCGAAACGGAGCTCAATCGCGCGGCAACCCCGAGCCGCCAGCCGGCATCGGAAGCAGAATCGCAGGCCACCCTAGCGCAGCCTCTGACAGTGACCGAGGTTAACGATCACCTGGAAGAAAATCCAAACGCGCCGGTCAAGAGCAAGAGCTTGATCTCGGCATTTTTCGATCAGGGTGAACCTGTTCAAGATCTCGTCATTTTGCAGACGGAGCACGGCTTTGTCCCGTCCACTGTTCGCGTACGAAAAAATGGACGTTACCGGGTGTCGGTCGTCAATGTGAATGAAAAAGAAAAGAACGTGAGTTTCATACTCGATGCGTTTTCCGAACACCACGCGACCTATTACGGAAAAATTAAAACGTTCATCCTGGAACCTAAAAAAGAAGGTAGCTTTTCGTTTGAATCACCTGAAACTTCGGCAGAGGGAAAACTCATAGTGTTTAATCCTGAAGTTAGCATACGCGCACCCTCTTCGGTAGGAGAGGAAAAATGAGCGGCAAAAGTGATGTAGCTGACGTCTTTCAGGACGCGATCCGAAATTACCTCGGCCCGGTCATGCAGCTTTGGGAAGACCCAACCGTGACGGAAATCTTGATCAATGGTTTCGAAGAGATTTTCGTTGAGCGAAAAGGAAAGCTTGAAAAGTCGACAGCCAAGTTTCGAAGCGAAGATGATCTTTTGGCTGCTATCCGCTCGATTTCGCAATCGGTCGGTAGGCACATTTCCGTCGAAGAGCCACGCGTCGATGCCCGTTTACCTGATGGTTCGCGTTTCCACGCGGTGATCAGGCCTTGCGCGCGCAACGGCCCGACCGTCTCCATTCGTAAATTCACTCAGAGTAAAATTACCTTTAAGGATTACATCAAGCTAGGCGCGATCACTCCCGACGGAGCGAGTTTTCTCGAAGTGTGCATGTTTCTTGGGAAAAATATGTTAATCAGTGGCGGTACCGGCTCTGGTAAGACAACGCTGCTTGGACTTTTGTGCAATCGAATTCCGAAAGGCTACCGCATCATCGTCATCGAGGATGCATCGGAATTAACCATTGAGTACGAACACGTGGTTAGGTTCGAGACAAGACTGCCCGATGAGCGTGGCAAAAATGAAGTGAGTACCAAGGATCTATTAAAAAGCTCGCTTCGTTTACGTCCTGATCGCATCGTCGTCGGCGAGGTCAGAGGCTCGGAGGGTTTCGACCTCGTGCAAGCGATGAACACCGGTCACAACGGCTCGATGGGAACTATCCACGCCAACAGCTCGGCCGATGCGCTCGTTCGTCTCGAAGCCCTATCGATGGGCGGCGACACAAGAATCAGCGACAAAGCGATGCAGTATTCAATCGCGGCGGCGATCGACATTGTGGTGCAGATTTCACGCCTCCAAGACGGCTCACGCCGAATCATGGAAATTTCCGAGGTTCGAGGTTTAACCAAGGATTACAACTACGACGTCGTGAAGATCTACAATATGCCCCACCTCGTGCGCGGAGCCGACGGGAAGCTTGCGGGAAGCCTCGAGCCGACAGGCGAACTTCCGTCGTTCATGTCTGAAATTGAAGACAACCGTATTCCGTTCCCTAGGTCCAAATTCTTCGCTCCTAAGGCTTCCTAGGCAGACATTGGCTGGCACTATGCGGCCATGATGCAGCCATTGCCTGGTCTAAAGCTCCCTAGCAGAGTGGGCGCCCCGCATGCTCCTCGAGCTGCCGCAATATTGAGCAGTTTGACCTGGGAGCTTGTCTGTCCTCGTACTTTGTGGCTAGAACAGGGTGTGCTGTTTAGCTGTAAAATCACCCATTCGGTTTTGACCCACTTAGATCGCCGCGGCGACGATCTCGAGAAGCTTAACGAGACGTGCGATTGGCCTGCGGAATTTCTGCGCGATCCGTCCAGCTGGCTCGAAGCTGAGAAAATGGAACAGCTACTCAAACTTATCGAACACGAATACGGCTCTGATTCCGGTTCTGGTGCTAGGCCCAGCCCAAGTTCTGGCCCAAGTTCTGGCCCAAGCTCTGGCCCAAGCTCGGGAGAATCGGTCGAATCGGCCGATAGCCTGATTGTAGTGGCGGGGCATCAGAGCAAGAGCCTTCGCGCCTGGGGAGCTCTCGATAGCGTTTTGCGAATGGTCCAATCGCCCAAGGATCTCTTCGCGCAACCGGAAAGATTTTTGTCATACTTTATCAGTCCGGCTCCACCAGTTGGCGAAATTCGCCGCGAGGCTGAGTCAATTAGTTTTGTTTTGCCAGTTTCGGAAGTGCAATTCCCAATGGTGACTTCATACCTCCGCTCAGCGCTCGAGGCGCTGCCGACCTACGTGGCGAAACCGATGGCTTCGGTCACCTGGCTCAATAGTCGCGTGGTCATTAGCTGGTCTGAGAGCCAAGAGAGCTTGCTCAGCGGCTCGGACGGGAGCGAATTGCAGCTGCATCCCGAGTTGATTCGCAATATTTATCAAAACATGGAGTCGAGTCAGAAGCACATTGAAGAAATGAAATGTGAACTCTCCGAAAAGGGGCGGGAGCTTGTGAGCCTGCGCGCAGAGTTGGCGCAGGTTCACTCTCGGTCCCATGCGGCGGCACTTGAAGAGTCACCACTGAAATTGAATGAAGCAATCCACGACCTTTACCGCCTTGGTGATTATCTCGCGCGCGGTCAGCAGCTCATCACTTTGCTGATTGGGCAAGGCCGTCAGACTCCGCAAGTGCAAGAGGCCATGCGGCGGGTGGATTGGGAGTTTGTTTCAATCGAAGGGCCCCGGGTGGTTCGACAAGTAGCAAACGATCTTCAAACTCTTCGGGATGGCTCTGTCGACATGGGCGAAGCCCACAGTTCAAGGGAAAAAAAATCTGAACCCAGCCGTGGCCCGCAAAAATCCTTTGACGGATTTTTTGATGGCGCCCCAAACCAGAGCCAGAAACTGATCTAACATGCTGGTTTAACACCGAGATCCAGGAGAATTCAGGTAATGAACGAAATCACTCATGTCCATGCTCGAGAAATTCTAGATAGCCGGGGCAATCCCACGGTCGAAGTTGAAGTTGAGCTGGCCAGCGGGGCCACAGGGCGCGCGCCCGTTCCGTCCGGTGCGTCGACTGGCGTCCACGAAGCTTCGGAGCTTCGCGACGGCGGCCATCGCTATCTTGGCAAGGGTGTTTTAAAAGCGGTACAAAACGTCAACGATGTGATCGCGCCCGAAATACTCGGCACGGACGCGCGCGATCAAGAAGCACTCGATCAGCGACTCCGCGATCTCGATGGCACGCCCAATAAAAGCAAACTCGGAGCCAACGCGATTCTCGGTGTATCGCTCGCGACGGCGAAAGCAGCGGCCCTCGAGGCAGGACTTCCCCTTTATCGTTACGTCGGCGGAAGTGCTACCTATCGCCTTCCAGTTCCGCTGATGAACGTGATCAACGGCGGTGCTCACGCCGACAACGGACTCGACGTACAAGAATTCATGATCGTTCCGTGCGTTGAAAATCGTTTTCGCGAGTCGCTTCGTGCCGGCACCGAAATTTTTCACACCCTTAAGAAAATTCTCAAAAAACGCGGTTTAGCTACCGGCGTTGGCGACGAAGGCGGCTTTGCGCCTGTCCTTAGTGGCAACATGCAGGCGCTTGAACTGTTAGTCGAGGCGATCGAGAGCGCAGGCTACAAGCCGGGCAAAGACGTGTTTCTAGCCATCGACGTCGCGGCCTCAGAACTTTATTCCGAAGGAAAATATCGTTGGGAAAAATCCCATATCTCTGCTGCTGAACTCGGCCGTGTTTACGCTGGGTGGGCCAGTAAATTTCCGTTGGTAAGTATTGAAGATGGATTCGCCGAGGATGATTGGGATGGATGGAAAAGTTTCACCAAGTCCGAAGGGGCTAAATTGCAGATCGTCGGCGATGATCTCTTTGTCACAAACCCCGAGCGAATTCAGCGTGGCATAAATGAAGGTGCCGCCAATGCGCTGCTTGTCAAAGTCAATCAGATCGGCACACTGTCTGAGACCTGTGCGGCCGTCAGCCTCGCAACTCGCAATCGCATGAACACGGTCATGTCGCACAGAAGTGGTGAAACCGAAGACAGTACGATCGCTGATCTCGCAGTCGGTTTGAGTTGCCAACAAATTAAAACCGGAAGTCTTTGCCGCAGCGAACGGATCGCTAAGTACAATCAGCTCCTCCGAATTGAAGAAGAGCTGGGCGACCGCGCGAAGTATTGGGGCCGCGACGGCCTCAGTTAACAAGCCCGAAGCTGCAATCCGCATAGGCGCTAACCAGACCGAAGTCGAGTGGCATTTAAGGCCTAATCGAGAGATCATGATCCAGATGATCTCTCGATATTATCAATCGGTTTACAAACGGGCACAGGACGTCTTTCACCGGCCTATGCAGGTTTTCTGGATTTGCACCGTGGCTGCAACCATCGGAGTCATTCTCGATGGAACAGCCTTTCGCCTCTGGAGCTTAAAGCGAGATCATCGCTTGCTGGCAGAGCGGATCGCCTCCGGAAAAGTTCGAAACCAGCAACTTAAGTTTCGCCTTCAGACAGCCCAACAGCCGGATTTTATCGAAAGAGCGGCCCGCGACCAATTTGACCTGGTCAAAGAGGGCGATTTAATTTTCATTTTTTCAGACGAGAATTCAGATTCGTCGAGTGAACATCCTGAAAAGATTCAGGCTTTGAAGGACTAGACTCAGTTTGAGACGCCTTGCGTTATTTCCCCATTGTTGACTGTCAGTTGCGCTAGAATAAGGCTGATCTACAGAATAAAATTATAGAGTGAGCGCTCTGGAGAGAGATGATGAAAAAGAATGCGGCTAAAGAACTCCCCTCTCTGCGTGACGGAAAGACCAGCTGGACGCCGGTTGAGATCCGCGGTCTTCGCTGCCGACTGGGGTGGAGCCAGGCGGAGTTGGCCCGCCATCTGCAGACCGAGCTTTTCACGGTGATGAACTGGGAAACCGGCAGGCTCGTTCCGCTCGGTGATCACCTCAGCCGCTTGGCAAGAATTTCTCAAACCGCAGAAGTGAATGCCGACCGCATGCAGCGACGTCCAATCGCCGAATCCCTCATGCGCGAGCAGGGACTCTCGCAAATTCACGACCTCGATGTGCTCGATCAAATCACCGATTCCGCGATCCGTCCAAAGCCCTAAACTCCAAGAGCCCTGCGATTGACCTAGCAATCTCGTGCGCCTAGGATGCCTCTTCAAATCTGGAAGAGGTGAAGAGTGAAAAAGCTTTATTTGGTCGATGTGAGCTCACTTTTTTTCCGGGCTTTTTACGCCGTTCGCCCCCTGACCAACGCCAGTGGAATGCAAGTGAATGCTCTTTATGGTTTTCTTTCGATGACCATAAAGCTCTTACGCGAAATCCGTCCCGAGTACCTCGCCTTTTGTTTTGATCGCAAAGAAGCAACTTTTCGCGTCGAGATTGATCCTAACTACAAAGCCAATCGTACAGAAATGCCGCCCGATCTCGCCGTGCAGATTCCGTACATTCGGCGTTTAAGCGAGGCCCTTGGGATTAGCTGCTACGACCAAATGGGCTTTGAAGCCGATGACTTAATCGGATCCCTGACCGAGATCGGCCGTGGCCACCAACTCGAGGTGGTGATCGTCAGTGGCGATAAGGATTTTGCGCAATTGGTGAGGCCGCACGTCAGTCTTTACGACACCATGAAAGAAGCCCGAATCGATGAGGCCGGCGTCTTAGAGAAGTGGGGAGTCGAGCCAGGAAAAATGATCGATTATTTGGCCCTGGTAGGCGACTCCTCCGACAACGTCCCCGGTGTGATGGGAATCGGCGCTAAGGGCGCAAGTAAACTCCTTCATGACTTTTCATCGCTCGAGGATTTATATCAGAATCTTGATCGTGTACCGTCAGCTTCGCTCCGAGCAAAGCTCGAAGCCGGAAAAGCCGACGCGTTTTTATCCAAGCGCTTGGTGACGATCGTGACTGATATGCCGCTCCAGGTTGCTGTTGACGATCTACGGCTCAAGCCGATTGATCGCGACAACCTCACAAGTCTTTTGCAAGAACTCGATTTTAAATCGTTCGCCAAGACCTTGCTTGGAAATGAGTCCAACCCCGCGCCCCCTGCGATGCCGGTTGTCGAGGCGGCGAGCGAGACGTCAGCAGCGTTGCAGGTTGTTGAGACCGGATCAGCCGATTTCGGTCCGATCGCGACTTCGCGAATGAATGCGACTGAACTTGCAAAATGGTTGAAGCCGCAAGTTGAAACTTGGGTGATCGACACCGAGCGTGGTGTGTTGCTCGCGCAAAAGCACGCTTCGTGGAGTGTTGTCGAGGTTGCGGCCTCAAGCGAAGAGATGAACGAAATTCTTCACAGCGGAAATGTCCCGATGAAGGGATTTGATATCAAAACCTTCTGCAAAAATCACAAGGTTCGGGCGCCCCAAGTCGTTTGGGATCAGATGCTCGCGGCCTACGTCATTCGCGCCGGGCAAATCGAGCAACCCGGCCCGCTCTTTACGCTTTACAACGGTATGCCACTACCAGAGCTTCCGAGTCCCGCGCAATTGTTGAGCGCGCATTTGATGCTCGAAGTTCAGCTGCGCAGAAAACTCACTTCAATTGGTGGTGAAAAGGTTTTATTTACCATCGAGCAGCCGCTCGTTCCGATTCTGCTTGCCATGGAGACAACCGGAATCCACATCAATCGCGACTTGCTCGCCGAGCAAAGCCGTTCGCTTGCCGCCGATCTTGCGGTGCTGGAAAAAAAGATTCATCAGTCCGTGGGAATGACGTTCAATATCGGAAGCCCCAAGCAGCTTGGGCAAGTTTTGTTTGAAAAAATGAAAATGCCCACCGGTAAAAAAACAAAGACCGGGTTTTCAACCGACAATGAGGTGCTTGAGAAGCTCCAAGTGGAGTTTCCAATCGTCGGAGATGTGCTGCAATGGCGGGAATTAAGTAAACTGAAATCGACCTACGTCGACGCTCTTCCGCAATTAGCGGATTCTGAAGGAAGAGTGCATACGACTTTCAATCAGGCGTGGACGGCAACAGGGCGGCTTTCGAGTCTTAATCCGAACTTGCAAAACATCCCGATCCGGACCGAGCGCGGCAACGCAATTCGCAAGGCTTTCACTGCAGGTCAAGGCTACCAATTTCTATCGGCTGATTACAGCCAGATCGAACTGCGGATTCTGGCGCAGATCACTTCAGACCCCGGCCTCACGAACGCTTTTGAAAGTGGTGTCGACATCCACGCAGCGACCGCTGCCGAAGTTTTTGGCGTTCGCATAGGAGAAGTCACTCCCGAAATGAGGCGCAAAGCCAAGGCAGTCAATTTTGGACTCGCTTACGGACAGGGCGCCTTTGGCCTAGCCGAGACGTTACGGATCTCTCGCGGTGAAGCAACCGAGATCATCAACCGCTATTTCGCGAGATTTAGCGGCGTTAAAACTTACATGACCGAAACAGTCGAAGAGGCCAAAAAAAAGGGCTACGTCGAAACAGCCTTTGGCCGCCGCCGTTATCTCGACGAACTTTTCTCGAAAAGTCCGCAGGTGAGAAAATTTGGCGAGCGCGCGGCCATCAATGCACCCATACAGGGAACAGCCAGCGATTTGATTAAATTGGCGATGATCAAAGTGGGCATTCCAAAAAATACTAAGCCTTTGCTGCAAGTCCATGACGAACTTGTACTCGAAGTACCGGATTCCGAAGTGAAGGAAGTTTCAGATCACGTCACCCAAGCGATGAAGGGTGCTGCCCACTTTCGCATCCCGCTCGAGGTGAATGTCGGCGTCGGCCGCAATTGGTATGACGCCCATTCATAGCTAAGCCTTTGATTAACGAGATTCCCAGCCGACCACGCGAGCAGATTCAAAATATAGAATTCGCTTCTGACTTTGGAAGCCTTCAGTCGAAGAGGTCTGTTCCGAATAATGCCATCGCTCGTTTCCGTAAATAGGATTGCCGGCAACCTCGACGAGGTCAGGTTCTCCCCACGAATCGCGGACGGCCTGTTTGGTCATTCCGAGCGCGATATCATTGACGTCAACCAGTGACTGAACGTAGGGGGTATTTGGCGTGGCTGGCCCTTGAATACCTTTTGCGCTCAACCACTTCTGGCGCGATTCAAATGACTCGAGCTGCAAAAACATCAGGCGATCCCGGTCGCTGGCCATGTAAGGTTTGTTTTTGAAGTATTGCTCTTTTTCTCGTCGTCCCTCGAGAGCTTTTTCGGCTTGATTGAGGGAAATGCGAAGATCGAGGGCATCCTGATCCCGACCGCTGAGATCCACTTGTTTTGGGGCCAAGCCCAACTCCGAAGCGGCACTGTCGCGCGCAGTCTTTGTCCGATCACGACCTAGGTTGGGTCCACTTCCTGAATCGCGGCTCAGACCAACCTCAGAATCTCGGTACTGGTAACCACTTTCTGTAGATCGCTGTAAATTTGCACATCCGACCAATCCGGCAAGGGCGAAGGGAAAGACGATGAGGTGTAAATTCGACAGTTTCATTTGTGTCATATCGGTGCAGACTCGCAATTGATCAATAGGGCCTAGGCCGCAAATTTTGAAGCGCGACCAAAGGCGCAAGTGATTTCGTTTGGGCCGAGATTAAGGTACTTTGAGAAAGTGGCTGACAACGATGATTTGATATCACTTGAAGATTTGGTGCGTGAAGACGCGGCCGGCGGAGCGGTGGGCGCGACCGAGTCCACTGGCCGAAGTGCCGGTACCCAGGCAAACGCTTCTAGCCCTCTGGGAGTAGTTGAACAGACCTTGTCGCCAACTTCAGTCGCAACAGCAACACCGCCGCTGGCGGCGGCCCCGTCGATTATGGGCGATTCGCCCGCCGATTTTCTATCGGGACCTTCACTTGGTCCGTCGATTGAAGCCGTGCCCGATGTCGACGGTATCCTCGCTCAAGAAGACCCTCAGTTTGTCGAATCGATGCGCGAACTTGAAAAAACCGCGCACGAAATTTCTGCCGCGTCGAGAGCTGATATTCCGGGCGAATCGATCGAATCAATCCAAGCTGAAGCAGAGGCGCAAGACCCTTCGCTTGGCCAGCGATTCAGAGCGCTAATTGATGAGGTAAGAAGACGAGTAGTCGAGCGGACTACTAAGCCTAAACAAAATTTTATTCATTTTTTGAAAGAAACTGCGCCGAAGCTCGGGAAAGAATCTAAAATTGCTGCCCTGGCGCTCCTGCGCCTTTCATTCGAAGGACTAAAGAATCTCTTTCACGCAACTCAGATTCTAAAAAACCGATTTTTCGAACTTCCACGGCGCTCAAAGCTAATCGTAGGGTTAGCGGCTTTGATGGGCCTCTCAGCCCTATTTGTTCTCGACATCACCTTCAACGGAAAAATCGCCCGCAATTTAGGTCTAAGCCTTCAGGCTAATTACCTCCACTCCATGGCAGAAGGTGCTGATCAAGCTTTTACCTACAATGAAGAAGAGCCCAAAGAAGATTTTACAGATCCCCTCTACCACCCCGAGCACGTCATTGAAATTGAACATTTAGTGGTCAACCTCAGGCCGGTTGCGGAACACACTAACCCTATGGGAGTGTTTGCTTTTTACATTGAGACCTCGAATCAAGAAAGTGCGGTTGAACTCAAGGACCGCACAGCGGAAGCCCGCGATGTGATTGGCCGTTCCCTCGAGCAAATGTCGCAAGAGGGCTTAGCTACCATCGAAGGCAAAGAAAAAGCTAAGATCATGATTCGCAAAAGTCTCAACGCGATTTTGACGCGCGGGCAAGTCCGACGAATTTTCATTAAGAATGTTGTTTTAAAGCCTTAGAAAATTGCGGTGTGACTTACAACTTGTCCATCTCGATCGCGTAGGCCTTTATTCGATCATGGAGGGTGCTTTTGGGAATTCCAAGGTCGATAGCGGTTCGGCGCTGATTGCCGCCATTTGCGACAAGCCGACGGATGATCATCTCCTTTTCGATTTCTTTGATAATGCTTCCGTTTGAGGTTGTATCACTGGTGACTGCTGGCGGAGCCGGAGAACTTAAGTGATGCGGCTGCTGCTCAAGGACCGCAGAAAGATCGTCGGGCTGGATGTGTTTACCCGGGAAGTAAGCTGAGGCCCGGGCGACTAGATTTTTGAGTTCACGAATATTTCCTGGCCAACTCTGTTCTTTTAATCGCTGCGGGTCAAATTCCCCGAGGCTTGCCTCGACCGTCTGAGGCGTAGCCTCACGCCGAATGAGGCGGTAGCCTCAGTGCATGAGCCGGT
>JAYTRM010000065.1:0-2802 GCA_043746165.1 Bdellovibrionales bacterium
TTTCCAGTTGGTGTCGCGTACACAGGCATTAGATTTTTCAACCAGGCTCTTCCAATCCTTCGACGGCTCGCCCTCTGCGGTTTTTGCTAGGCTCTTGTCGCCCGTATGAACGATCGGCTTGTCGTAATCGGCCGGGCCAGAGCAGGTGGCCTTCGATGAATAGTTTTCGAGCACTACCCATTCGACGTTGTCGAGGTAAGCTCGACTACGTGCCGCCGCTTGGGGATCTTCTTTAATTCCTTGATTCGAAGTTGCGCAGCCGACCAGCGAAAGCAGGCCAGCGCACACCTTCACAAAATAGAATGATCGAGAGATTGACGCCTTCATTGCTTGATCTCCTTCTCAGTCAGGCTTGCCGGATCACGTTGGCTTGTCCGTTTGGTTAATTCGAAAGCCGGCAGATAAATTTGTGGGCCAGCAACCTTAATGATGCCAGTCATTGGACTATTTTTCATATTGAGTTTATTTACCGCAATCTGAAGCTCGGCGATTTCGCCGTTTCGAAGTTGGAATTTTTTCGCAGTTTCAAGAGCCTGGTTGATCGACTCAACGCCTTTTTCTTCCATCGGAACCGCCATCTGCTCGATCTCGGCGCGGAAAGATTTTTGATCATCCGTCGACAGAGTGGCAATAAACGTCATGTTGCGAACCGTGCTCGCGAAGTCCAGATAGCAATCTCCGAGGCGGCTGAGTGCCTTTACGGAAATGTTCGGGTCGGCGTAGTGGATGGCACTTTGAAATGCCTTCTGAGCCTTTTCAAGTTTCTCAGTCTTGATTGCAAGCACGAAACCGACGCTGCTCACTCGAGCCTTGACGCTTTGCTTGCGATACTCATCTTCAAGAACCCGTGCTTGTACGAAACGGGCACGCGCCAAAAGTTCCTTTGGCAAAGTGTCGCGACTGATGATGCGTTTGGCGGTATTAAACGCTCTCGTCATATCGCCTTTTTCGAAAGCTTGCTCAGCTTGTTCAACGAAGAGTCGGCTGGCTTGCGGTTCAATGTTTTGGCTGGAGTAATAGCCTTCGATCGTCAAAAGTGTCGCCTGGTCGCCTGAGGTTTTCGCGAGGGCCGCCGATTTTTCGTAGAGGGCAAGTTGCACGTCGCCCTTAGCAGTACTCGCAAGCTTCATGTACATCGAAATGGCGCGATCTTTAGCACCACTTAAGGCAAAAAAGTCGGCCGCAACTTCGCGCCAGTGATTTTGCTGGTCGACATCGACTTCGGCCAGGTTCAGTAAGACCTTCGCCGCAAGATCGAGCCGCGCCATCGCCTCGAAGGTGGTGGCTGCTTTCGTCAAACAATCTTTGCCTTTGGTCGAGTTGGGGAAAAGCTTGTGCATTTGGTAACAAGTGTTCGCTCCTCCCGTGGCATCGCCGATTCGGAATTGCAACTGGCTCGCGTTCCACCAGGCCTTTGGGGCTAGCTCAGACTTGCTGTTTTCGAGCGCGAATTTTTTGTAGGCCTCGATCGCGCTCTCCGCGTCGCCCTGCTCTTCGAGCTGTTGAATTTCCGAAAAATAGGCTTCGCGGTAAATCTTGCCGATCTGTTCAGTACGATTGCCGCCGGCATAAATCGCAAGCAGCTCCTTGGCCGCTTCTTTAATTCCTTTAAAGTCTTTTTTGATATTGAGAATATCGAGGTAAAGATCCTGGGCTTTGGCCACTTTTTCATTCAAGGGCTCGCTAGCCGGATAATGAGCCCAGCCAATCTTTTTGAAAATTGGCGCAGCTTCGTCGTAACGACCTTTTTCGTAGGCGATGTAGGCACGCTTAAATTGCAATTCGAGAACGAATGTCCCTTGCGGGTGCTGAGCGAGATACCGATCCGCAAGTGCTGCGAATTTCTGCTCGTCTTCATCACTCCACTTGTCACCCACGGCCTTCTCTAGCGAAAGAGCTGCGGCATAATGAGAGTCTTGCAAAACTTTTGGATCAACCGGCAAACCCGCTTTTTTGTCGCCCTCGACGCCGGCGTAAATTTCGCTGGCCTCACGGAACTGGCCGCGACTGAACATCAACTCGGCGAATGCATAACGAACCGTGGGCTTTTCGACATCGTGGGCATCGGCGGTTTTGAAATAAAGACGGTAAGCTTTTTCACTGCTCATCGCAAGATCTCCTGCAGACGTTGGCTCGCCAAACTTCTTCCAGGTCGCGTGCCATTTTGTCGCAAGCTTCTTGCTGGTCTCGGAAATCTTGGTGATACACTCTGAACGCGGAGGCTGTTCGCCCTTTTTCAATTTTTTGGCAACCGGAGGCTGATGCGTGCTGCAGTAATTATCAAACTCAACCAGTTGCGCTACGGCCGCAGTCGGACGCTTGGTGCGATCGTAATTCCAAACTAATTCTTCATGCACAGATGGCACGGCGTCGCTCTCTGGCATCTTAACGAGAATCTGTTTTAAGACCGTCTCGACTTCTGTGAGCTTGCCGTGACGTTTATAAATGGCGACTAGTTTCATGAGGTAAATCGAAGAGTCAATACCCTCAGAGTGCTGGATGAAATAGTCGACAGCACCATCCGGCGATTTCACGTCACTATAAAAAAGCGCAAGGTCGGCTAAGGCTTCCTTGCGCAAATCAAGTTTCGAATCCCAATTGTTGGCGGCCACGCGAGCGCCGAAGCGAATCACTTCCTCGAGCTGAGTCATGCCGCTCGTGGCATCTTGTAAATCGTAGTAACACCAAGCCGCCTTGTAGAGTCCGTAAGGATAGACCCTAGATTGCGGAAATTTCGAGATCGCTTTAAAATTCTCGAGCGCCACTTGGTAGCGATGAGCTTTGAAGTTGATCTCACCGACC
>JAYTRM010000066.1:0-18957 GCA_043746165.1 Bdellovibrionales bacterium
TCGCTCTTTTCCCGCGCCTTGTTTGCCTGTGTCGTCGCCAATCCGACTAAATCGGGTACGCTTTTCCGATAAGCATGCAATTTTATCTCATTGCGGTCAGAGGAGGAAACTCCCTACCTTAATTCTCGCCCTCAGTGGCGCATGGCGGTTGATTTGATGGGGCGCTATGGAATTGCGTCCGCCGACGCAATGATTTTGAATATGTTTTTGTGCTCAAAAATTCCGGTACTTTTAACCGCAGACGTTGAAATGGCTGAATGTGCAGCTAAAGAATCGAAGGGTGCAAAGCGCGTCTTCATTCCCAACTCAGCGATAAAAACTGTCTAGAAAAACCCTACCACTTCAGGATGTATCGGCTGTTAGCGGGGGCGACTAAAGTTGGGGGCTCAAAGTGAGACAAGATTTCAAAGTGGAGTTAGGTCGGAAAATGTCGCCTGTTTGAGCAACTTGGTGTTGCGGTACATTTTGAGATTTTCGGTCGTCCCCAAATTGGGATTCACTTTTGCTTCTGGTGTGGGGCGAATTGCAAGCTGGGGTCTGGTGGCGCATGCTGTCAACCAAACCGCATAAGTTTAGAAAGCCAGACCCACACTCATCGACGGATTGATCAGCACCGATCGGCCGATGATGAGGTCGCCGCCGAGGCGGATGGTGAAGCCCGAAGGATCGCGCATTTCGTAGCCGCCGCCGATCAAGCCTGCGCCGCCATTGCTTGCAAACGTGCTGCTATCGAATCCGGGATTGGAGTTTTGGATAATGTCAAAGCCGCCGGTGAGAAAACCGCGCGAGGGGAGCTCGCTGAAATAATAATTGGCATAGATCGGTATAACTGTGACCGACGCTTGATAATTCGCCCAGCGAACGGTGGCTTGCCACGTCGAAATTCCGAGGCCAATTGCCCAATGTTCGGAGATTCGACGATCATAATCAAGACTGTAGACTAAGCTGCGACCGAGAAATTCAAGCGTGATCATGTTCGGACGCGCGATCACGGCCTCTTGTGATTCTTCTGATGTATTATCGTACCCTTCGTGCTCAAAGCCCTGCTGCGCGGGAGGCGGCTGGGTTGAAACGGGTGGCGGCTGGATCGATTCGGGTGGCGGCGAAGGTGTCTGAGCGTTCGACGTTTGGGCAAAAAGCAAAAGACAAACTGAGACAGAAAAGGCGGAGCCGTTGATGTATTTTGAGATTCGCATGGCCACCTCAGTTGCTCGACTTGATTTGTCTCATTTTGAGACATTGGCCATTTGAATGCAATTCTCTAGACACAACATCTGAGATTATGGTCACGTGGCCATCGACTCTGGTCTGGTTCATATGAGAAACTGAAAGCCTAGAGTTTGAATCGATTAATTGTTGAGGTAAAGCCGCTCTTTGGCTGATGGGAGTTTCGATATGAACATCAAGTACTCGTTTCGGCTTTTGCTGATTGCGACGGCATTTTCATCGAGCGCCCTTGCAAGTCTTGGAGATCTTGAATCGTCAATTGATCACGATAGCGAGACCTTAAGAGCGAAACACAGAGTTTCAAAAGGTGCTGGCTACACGATTCACCAGCTTAAGACATCAACCTCGACTGTTGTCGAGTATGTGTCATCGGCAGGATCTGTATTCGAAGTGACTTGGCGCGGAGCGGGTATGCCTGACCTCTCGACTCTTCTCGGTGCCAATTACACCGATTATACGATTGAAAGAGCGAAGCTTGCTAAAACGCATAGCCGTGAGGCGAGCGAAGTTAAGACCGCAAAGATGATCGTATCGAGCAGTGGACACATGCGGTACATACACGGCCGTGCTTACATTCCTGATTTGGTTCCGACAGGTATCGACGTAAGGAGTCTGAAATGAAACTGCGGCACATCCAGCGGCTTGCGGCGGCGGGACTTGTCTCGATGTTCTGCCTGGTTTGTTACACCAACTGCGGAGATAGCTTCTCGGCTGGGGCGACGCCGGCCACGACATCGTCGTCACCGATCAGTCTTGCGCAATCCAACGTGGTGGGGGTCTCAGTTGGCTGTGGTTACATCAACGAGCCTTGTGTCTCAGTCACGGTTTGTGTTCCGGGTACCTCCAACTGCCAAACGATTCCAAACGTTCTTCTCGATACGGGAAGCTACGGCCTGAGGCTTTTCAACCAAGTCAGTCTTGACAGCTTCAAGACTGTTACCGCTCTCATCACGCTTCCGCAGACCGCCGACCCGAACATTTCGGGAAACGTCTATGCCGAGTGTGTGAGTTACGCCGATGGGTCTTCCGACTGGGGACCCTTGGCTACGGCCGATGTGCATCTCGGAGGAGAAACAGCGTCGGGAGTTCCCATCCAGATCATCAACTCTTCGTTTGCGTCGGTTCCGAGCGGCTGTCCGAAGCCCGACTCAAGCCCAATTGGAACGAGCGGAACTGGCTTCAACGGCATTCTCGGTGTTGGACTTTTCACGGACGATTGTGGTCCAGGCTGCGCGCCCGGTACTTCGGGTGCGGCGAGCAGCGGCATTTACTTTTCTTGCACCTCCTCGAGTTGCGTCGGCGCAGCAGTTGCTGAGAAGCTTCAGACCACAAATCCGGTCGTTTATTTGCCGACGGATAACAACGGCGTGATGCTGCAGCTTCCTGGAGTGCCTATTGCATTCGGTGTTAGCAACGGTGCAGGCGTTGTCGATGGCTACTTGGTCCTAGGAATCGGCACAGAAAGTAATAACATTCCTTCAGGTACGACCACTTTGCCGGCTGATGGCAACGGCAACTTCGTGACCGTCTTCAATGGAACGACTTCGCCGAATTCGTTTATCGATAGTGGTTCGAACGCGCTTTACTTTCCGGCGCCAAGTACGGTGCCGACTTGTACAGATAATTCGTCCTTTTACTGCCCCACTGCGGAAGTTACCTTGACGGCAACCCAGCAGGGCGCGAGCGGCGCCGGCTCTAAAGCGGTGAGCTTTATGATTGGCAATTCGGATGATGACTTTTCGCAAAGCAATCCCAATGTCAGTTTCGCCGATCTCGGTGGATCGCTCTCTTCTGACTTTGATTGGGGCCTTCCGTTTTTCTTCGGGCGCTCTATTTATGTCGGTATTTACGGCAGGTCGTCGGTCTTGGGAGCTGGTCCACTCTGGAGCTATTGAACGCTCGGCCGATCTAGACCTGCGGGTGAAAAAAATCGCTCAGGTGGACAAGTCTACGGGATCCGCTAAACTATTGTCGTGAGTGATTTATCGCAGCTAAGCACGGGGAAAAAACAAGAAGCCATCTTTTGGGGCCTGCTTTTTTGCTTGATGATTTTCGTCTACCGTCCGGCTTTGAGTGGGCCGTTTGAATTCGACGATGGCCATTCGATTCGCGATAATCAGGCGATTCACGATCTGCACAACGTCATTGGAGTTTTTACCAGCGCAAAATATAGCACCACGATGCCTGTCAACTGGTCCTACCGACCGGTGACGACGTTTTCAAATATGCTGCTTTGGCAAGTCGCAAATGGCAGCCCGGTTCCATTTCGAGTATTTAAACTTGTGGTGTTTATTTTGATGGGTATTCTGCTCGTCAGAATATGGAAAATCTTGCTGCCAAAAGTTCCTGAGGTGATATTATTCGCAGCAATTAGTTTGTTTGCCGTGAATCCGGTCAACACCGAAGTTCTTATCTACGTTTCAGCTTCGTCGACTCTGCTGGCGGGCTTTTTTTCTGTGTTGGCGCTTTGGCTCTACCTTCTCTATCGACGCGAACTTCGCGTTGTCTGGCTTGCGCTTTCACTGTTGAGTTATTTCACTGCGACAATGGCCAAAGAAGAGGGAATTGCCGCCTATGCTTTTATAGTTTTCATTGAACTCTACCTGCGGCAAACTGACGGAAAGCGTCTCTTAGACTTGAGTTTATTAAAAACTGCGGTTCTCTACCTCATTCCATGCGGTCTCGATCTTTTGTTATTTTCACAAATGTACGAGTCAACTCAACTCATCTCGAGAGCGCAGGTGACGACCTTGCAGTATTTCATCACCCAGTGGCGCGCTTGGCTTCGCTATGTTGTGATGTATTTTGTACCGTATGATCTCAACTCAGATAATTTGAACTTCGGCTTTAACTACAGTCTCAAAGAGCGGGTCGTTTTGTTCTCTCTTTTGGGAAACATAATTCTTTTGGCCGGTTCAATATTGTTGTGGAGGCGGAGAAAGCCCATTTTTCTCTTCGCACTGATGTGTTTTTACGCAGGTGTCTCACCCGCCTCGAGCGTCGTGCGCCTGGCCGAGCCAGTTAACGATCACCGGGCGTTTCTCGGTTACATGGGCTTTTCTGTCGTTTCGGTTTGGCTCCTGAATTGGCTGTGGAGCTATCAAAAATCGGTTTGCAAAGTCGTCATAGCTGGGGTGGCCGTGAGCTACTGTGCAGGAACACGGATTCGCGCTGAAACCTACTCAAACGGCGAAAAGTTTTGGCGAGACGTCGTTGCGAAAAATCCGAGCCACGCGCGCGCCCGCAACAATCTTGGCGTCGAACTCATGGCCCAGGCTCGCTACAAGGAAGCTCTCGAGGAGATTCGCGTTTGCATACGGCTGCAAGATAACTATGCCAATTGTTACATCAACGCCGCGATCGTCGCGGCAGCCCTCGGCGATGATGCTGAGGCTGAGAAGAACTTCAATCTCGGAATTCAATACGACAACTTTATCGTCTTATCGCGGTCATTTTATGCACAGTTTCTGATCGCGCGGGGAGATGTGACAAAAGCCCTTAAGCTTCTTGAAGAGTGCGATCAGTTCACCCATGGTCTCGATCTCGATGTGCGCGTCTGGATGGTGACGGCGCTCGTAAAAATGGGCGATGAAAACCGGGCTGCCGCCGTAATTCGAGATTCGATGAAGACTTTTGGAAGAAATCCGCGAATCGTGCCAGCGGATTTTCCGGATTAATTCTTCTCGTCAGTGCCTAGGTTGCGTTTGAGTTTTGAGTCAACTCGGCAAGCAGTTTTTCAAGACTGAGCTCTCGGCCTATGAGTTCATGTAAGTGAGATTGAAACTCAGCACCTTGGTTGGCTCTGAGGCCCTGAAGATTTTGCGTCGAGATGGGAAGCCGTAAGCCTAAGCTTTCGAGCGCGCGGATGAGTAATAAGATCGGACTTGAAGGAACGTTTAAGAAGTAGCGATGGAGTTTCTGCTGCCTTGCGTATTCGTTTAAAAGTGAAAACAGGCTCACTTTTTCAACTTTCAAAAGGTTGAACTCGCCGCATTGACGAGTTTGTGTGAGATGCAAGATGGCGCGAAGTAAGTCAGAAAGGCCAATGACGGGAACTGCGGAGCGGCCGCCGTCGATCAGTGGAATGATGGGAGAAAGGCGTACGACCTGAGCCATCTTTGCAAATAATCCACCGTTACCGATCACTAAGCCGGGGCGAATGATGGAAGTCCCAGGGAGGCCTAGAAAATATTTTTCTAAGGCTCTCTTGACTTCGGCGTAGTCGGATTTGACTCCGGTAAGGGCTGAAAATGAACTGATGAAAACTTCGGACTGAACACCTTGCTTGCGTGCCGCCTCACTCAGCGCGACAGTGCCGTCGATATTGAGTTGCCGCGTGCCCAGACGTGAGTCATACGCCGCGTGGACAACCGTCATAACACCGTCGAGTATTTCGCTGTTCACGCGATCACCAAAGCAGTACGAATTGGGTTGGCCGGGCGAAGACGTGGTTACCACGACTTCAAATCCCCGCGAGGCGAAATCGCGACACAGAGCGCCCGCGATAAAGCCGCTGCCACCCGAGATCAGGAGGCGGCCCTTCATCGCTTTTTTCGAATCACGATAACGTGATGAAGGGCAAGTGCGCGCTGAAATGGCGACAGAAGAAATTCCAAGCCTCGCACGCCGGGCACTAAGAAATCCGGGACAAGTTGATGGAAGTTGAGTCCCCCAGAAAGCAAATATTGAAGGTAATTGCGAAATGGCTGAATCATAACCAGCTCAAGGTCGGGAAATTCGGCCTCGAACTTTTTTCGATCTCGAACAAAGACGATGTAAGAAAGTGCTTGGTTGGTTGGCCTCGGCTGCGGGCCGATTTGGGGCGGGAGACTCCACTCAGCCTGATTGGCATCAAAGGTTTCTGAGTGATGCAGATGCTTGTACAGGAGCCTCGCAAACCTTCCGTAATAAGGCTCGATAAGAATCGCTCCACCACCGACGGGGGTACAGCGGATAACTTCGGCGAAGAATTTTTTGACGTCCGGGAAATGATGAAAACAATTGATACCGTAAATTGCGCGCAGCGAATCGTTTTTAAAAGGCAGATTTTGCGCATCGACGACTTGATCGAGATGGGCTGCCTGTTTGAGATCAGTGACAAGCACGTCGGAGTAGACTTCTTTAAAAAAGCTCACTCCGGCACCGACTTCGAGACGCTTGCCCTCGGCGGTAAAAACCGTTTGATCGATATTTCTCAGCGTATGATAAAAATCCAAAAACACATTGCGCATCATTGGCTTGGTCTTCAGGATCTTTTGGTGTTCGGTCAGAAACTGCGGGCTATCTTCGGCAATTCCTTCGAGACGCGGATCTTTTAAGGCGCGACTGAGACGGCTAAGGGCGCGCACGTTTTTGACCTTTCACATTTTTCACACTGCGCGAGTCGGTGAGTGCGTCGCCAGGCGCGGAGTCAGGCGGGTTCTCGCTTGCGACTTTGAAATCTCGAACAGTGACCCGGCGGTTGCCTGACGACACGAGATCAAGCGTCAAGGGTCGCCTCGGCATAGCGGCCATGTCGTAATTGAGAAAGCTGAGTACAAACTGAATGCCAATGAGAATGGGCGAGGCTCCAAGCATCACGGTTCCGGCCGTCGTCAATATTCCGGTGCGTGCTGAATGGATCCACCAGTAGCAGCTAAAGGATCCTCCGAACGCGAGCAGAAGGTTGCCGACGACAAAATGCATAGACGCAACGCTGAAGTTACGGAGGAAATAATTATAGAAAATTCTCTTGCAGAAATTGAGCATGTGGCGAAGAGCAAATTCGTGGCTAATATGTAAAATCTTTAAATTACTTTTTTCGTCGCCGTAGACGCTCATCATCGGCACATCGAGCACCACGGCGCGCGCAAGATTGAGTCGAAAAAGCATGTCAGATTCGAAAAAGTAACGTTTGGCGATTTTATCCAGAGGTAAAGAGTTGAGGAGAACCGAGCTCATAGCGGTGTAGCCATTGTTCGGATCAAAAACATCCCAGTAACCCGAAGAGAGTTTGCAAAAAAACGAGAGCCCCGCATTGCCGATGAGCCGCAGTGTCGGCATTTTACGCACACCCTCGATATCGTGAAACCGATTGCCCTTGGTGTAATCCGCCTGGCGGTAGAGAATCGGGTTGATGAAACGGTCAATGATGCTTGGATCCATTTGCCCGTCACCGTCGAGCTTCACGAGTATCGTTGCGCCATGGTCCTTGGCGTAGCGGTAGCCGGTGATCATCGCACCGCCGACGCCTAAATTCATTTCATGGAAAAGAACGTGCACTCTTGGATCATGACAATTTTCTTTAACAAACTGGCCGGTAGCTTCAGGGCAGTGGTCATCGACGACGATGATTTGCGCGACGCTACTGCCGATTCCCGAGATCACACTCAGGATTTGAGCCTTGCATTTGAAACAAGGTATGATGGCGGCCACTTGATCCAAGCGGAGTCCTCTAAACAGAATTTTTGGAGCTTCAGATCTCTCTTTAGGATATCGGATCAGACCGCCAAAAAATATACGGCAATCGACCAGTCGAGTTTCGCGAGCGGGGCCAGGTGTCAATCTGCAAAGGTCTGGGGGTGGGCGATCTCAAAGGTTCCTAGACCAAGAGCCCTGACGACTCGGACCAAGGTCCGAGCCTTCAAGAATCGTTTACAGAACACTCGTGCAGAAACCACATTTTTTCGCAGCGAGCGGAATAGCGGAGGCACATTGGGGGCAAATTTTTGTTGATGGAGCGACCGCCGCAGGAGCCTCAGTTCGTTTCATTCGGTTGACGGCTTTAACTAATAAAAAAACCGCGAATGCGACCATTAAAAAATCGATCATCGTATTGAGAAATATTCCGTAGTTGAGCGTCGGGGCACCGGCTTTTTTGGCCTCAGTTAAGGACGAATAACTTGTTGTCGAGAGGTTGAGATAGAGACTAGCAAAGTCGACTTTGCCAACTAAAAGCCCGAGTGGCGGCATCATGATATCGGAAACGAAGGACGAAACGATTTTACCGAAGGCTCCGCCGATGATGATACCGATCGCGAGATCAAGGACGTTACCCTTCATCGCAAATTCTTTAAATTCTTTGAACACAGATTCTACCCCTTTGGCGCTAAACTCGAGTCAAACCGCCGCGCCGTGAGAAAATGTCGAGCGTTTAAATGACCTTTTGTACGCGATGTCAAGCCTTTGCCATTAATATCTGACTCCCTCCCTCCTCACTCCTTGTTGACTCCGAGGCGCATTTTCCATACACAGTTCAATTACCAAAAAAACAGATACGGAAAAACAAACGGAGAATATTGTGAGATCCCTTTTCATTGCCTTGATTTCGATCCTTTCAGTTCCTGCCTTTGCGGCTGAGACAGCCATCAATCAGTCCAAAGCTATTCAAACATCGACCTTCGAAGCTGCACTGCCCACGGGACTGGTTCCGTTTCTAGGGTTCGGCACGGGATACACGGCCAACAGCTCGATATCGCCCGTCGAAGGCACCCCAACTTCGATGAAGCTTTTGGGTTCGTATTATTTTCCAACTTTCCCGATCGTCGCGGATCTTGGTTTCGGACTGAATAATTCAATTTTCTCTCATAGCGTTGCTCCTCAGCAGTCGGCTGCGGGGTCTGTGTTTGAGGTCGCCGGTCGTTACAATTTTCCACAGCGTATCCAGGCCGGCTTGGTCTTTAACGACCTGGTCAATCAAGGTGGTGCTTATTCTGCCTCTCAGGGCGACGCTCAATTCCTTGGTCTGCAAGCCCTGAAAGAATTCAATATCGGAGACCAGTGGCTAGCTCGCGGCGGCGTACGAGCCATGACCGAGACGAACAACACGGGTGCTTCGGTCAATATGTTCCTGATCGAACTTCAAATTGGCTGGAACTATTCCGCTCGTCGCGCAAGCGCTTCAGAAGTTGCGACAGCTGCAGCCGTGCAAAAAACGCCCGCTACTGCTATCGATCGCCGCGAGCCGGCAACTGCCCTGGCGCCTGTTCCAGCGGCGTCGCTGCTGCTCAAAGATCGCATCAAGAGTTCTAATAAACTCGCCTTGTTTGCGCCTTCTGCCGCGACCATTTCGGCTACTGATAAAGCATACTTAAAAAAGCTGGCGGCGGTTTTAAAGGCGAACCGCCAACTTTACTCGCAAGTCAAAGTCCACGGATTCGCAGACATTAGCGGAACCGAAGCCATGAATCAAAAGCTGTCTTTGCACAGGGCGCAAGCGGTGCGCAGCACGATCGCAAGCAATAGCAAACTCGGTCGGTCAAACATTCTTGCCGTCGGAGAGAGCGATCATACTGGATCCACTCATGTTGTCTCGACAGATCGTCGCGTTGACATTGAATTTATTGGCGTAAAAGACGAAGCTAAGTTGCGAAAAGCAATTTCGACAATTCAGTAACTCGCCGTCGCTTAGGCAATCTCTAAAGGAGAATGATATGATCAAATTACTTGTGACTGGATTGACCTTTGTCTCTTTCAACGCCTTCGCACAGGCACCTGCAGTTCCCGCTGTAGCGCCGGCGGCGCAAGCGACAGCTGCGGCAACTAAGATGGCAGACGCGGCGGTTGTTCACATTAACACTGCGAGTGTTGATGAACTTGCAAAGCTTCCGGGCATTGGTGCGGCTAAGGCAAAAGCGATTGTCGCGGCTCGGCCGTTTAAGTCGATTGAAGATCTTAAGAACGTAAAAGGTATAAAAGAAGGCGTCTTTGCGAAAATCAAAGACAAGGTCGCGCTCTGATTTGTTCGAGCTGGTGAGGGAGGGCCGGCGAGTTCGCTGGCCCCGCGGCTGGAGTCCCTTTTAGTTTAGCAATTGCTGATCTTGGCCTGACTGTTTGGCTGGATCGCTCGCCGGATTTCTGTTCCGGCGTCATCCCAGTTTCCTTAGCGAACGGTCATTGCAAAATGACCTTCATGATCGTGGTACGAAGCTGCGCAAGATCTGTTTCCACAACCCATCGACGGCTCGACAGTGTAACTGCTGATGGCACGGCCCGAAAGAGCGCCACGACCGACTTGGTTTGCGATAAGTTCGAGCTCCGGATAGCCCTCAATCGAAACAGTCAAAACTCCATTTGTGAAGATGCCGGTGGCATGGCGCTGTTCAGATGTAGAGTGACCAGCTGCACTGCGGCTCAGAATAGCGCTTCCTTCGTAGAGCCCATCATTGAACCAACTTTTTTGCGTATTCAGGACAAGTAAGCCCGAAAAATGAAAGGTTTCTGCGTTTTCCAGCTGAGCGTTGCCCGAAAAGTTCAGGTGGTTCGAACTTTGGGTCTTGGCAAGTGCCGGGAGTGAAGAAGTGAAAACCATAAGGCTCAAAGCCACGAAAATACTGCGTAACATAAGATCTCCTTTTTGTGAAAATTATTGAAGCCCGCTTGGCTTAACCCATGCCGCGTCAAAAAGGAAGAAATTAGACGTGGTCGTTATCGAACCAAGTCATCCACAGACTATTGGGATCTCGGCCAGGCTGAGAAAGAACCAGGGGATTCTCACGGACAATCAGCTGAAAGGTTTCAGGTGTTTTAAAAAAAAGAAAACTCCTGAGCTGCTGCTGCAAGGGCCGAGATGACACGAGGGTCGCCACCAAATCCACTTTGAGTTCATGAGCAGTTCGATCGACCGCGCTCAGGACCGCTGCTAAGACCTTCGTGTCCTGAAAATTAAAGCAGAGGTCGACGATGGCGAGTGAGGTGAACTCACGCATCGGCATCTGCCTTAAGACGAAGTAGCCCGCCGTTTGACCATCTTTGACGATGAGGTAGATGAGATAATCCCGCTCGCCGGCGTGTGTAAAGCGACGGTTGAGGTCGCTTGGCTTGCGGCTGGCAAAAACCGAAAAATTTGCTTGAAGAACGCTTTCGAAGTCGTCGTTTTCAGAAAATTCACGGATTCGTTTGATCTCAATAGAATTTGTTGAACTAGGAATTCTTTTTAAAGCACGGAGAGTGAGGGATGCGCAAGTTAACAATGGCGAGAGCACGCGCGCTGAGCGTTGACCAATCGCCGCCGCGGCAACTTTTTTAAGATTTATAGGCTTCGCTAGGACAGGAATCTCGAGAACTTTTTTAAAGCCAAACGCCTGATGAAATTCGAGCATGCCAGGGCGATTGACAAGACCGAGCAGGAGCACGACTCCGTTTTCAGAAGCCTTTTTGAGCAGCTGCATGTTGAGTTGTAAAAATAATGGCTTTTGCCGAAACTCCGCAGCAATCGCAAGTTTGCAAATAACGCCGGCCCTGATATCCTTACCATCGATACAGTAGCTGAGGGGCAAGTAGCCGTAATGGCCCACGACCACCCTTGAATCTGTTTCGGCTATCAGGGCAGTGGGGTGATGACGACCATTGCCGGTAAAGAGCCAAGTCCATACGGCTTTTTCTTCATCTTTCTTTAAATCGGTAAATTCCTCGATCGAAAGTAAAAACTTTTCGATGTTCGAGGCTTCCTCAGGCGTAGTGCTTGCGCTGCGGACTTTTGCAGAACTCATGTGCTTAGAGCCCCTGACTTTTTTCAGCCGTTCGCCCATTTGCTCACTCTCTACGACTTCAATTTTTACTGGAATTTTGAATCCGGCCAGCTGAGCTTTGCATGCCTCTCGAACTCGCGCGACCGCGACTTTTTTATCTTCGCAAGTGCTCAAGCGAATTTTTGCGCAGACGATGCTTCCGAGTAGGGCATTTTTTTCTCCGTACACGGTCGCTTCGGCGATGTTGTCGACGCTCGTAAGCACACTTTCGACTTCCTGCGGGTAGACTTTCTCTCCGCCGACGTTTATTAATTCGCTCTTTCTTCCAAGGACTCGGTAAAAATCTCCGTCGACTTCGACCGCGTCGCCTGTTTTGAACCAGCCATCTTCGGTAAACGGACTCGGCGCATTGAGATAGCCAAGCATCGCCGAATCGGCCTTGATCTCGAGCAGGCCATCAACGACGCGGACTTTGAAGCCCTCACCCCCGAGCTTCACCCAGAGCGACTGATCATCTTTTGACTTCGAGCGGAGAACACCGAGTTCGATGAGCCCGTATGTCTGCTGCAGGTGCACGCTCGGAAAGGCCGCGTGCAGGCGTTTCAAAGTTGATTCGGGCATTGGCTCTGTGCCGTAAGAAATAATTTTGAGGCTCGAGAGATCGCTCTCTCGATATTTTCCGTTGAGCAAAAACAAATTCAGAAAGCTCGGTGAAGCCGGTAGCACCTCTATGCGATGGCGCTCGATCGATTGACAAATAGTCTCGGGGTTTCGGTCACTCACGGTGTAAACGGTGCCTGCATTTGCAAGCGTGTGCAGCAACGTATTGAGCCCACCCCAGTGATCAAAAAGTAGAAAGTTGAGCGTCTTAAAGGGCGTTCGCTTCGTGCGGAACTTTTTAAGAAGTGTTGAGAAATCGTGCACGGCGGCTTTTGGGCTGCCTGAAGATCCCGAGCTGAAAAGGACAAGACCGGGGCGTTTGTGATTTTTAAGCTCAATCAAGAGGGGAAGTTGATTAGGTTTACCACTGCTACGGTAAATAAAACCGTCCTGAGAATCCCGATCAAAAAAATGTTCAGGTGCTACGAGATTTTGTTTTTGGTCGAGCTCTTGCGTATTGGATGTTTCAAGAAAAGGAACGATGATGGCGCAAATCTCGGTCAACGCGAGAAAAATCGCGATCGACTGAGGCGTGAAGTCGCCTTTAAGGCTTACGACTGCACCTTGAGAAACTCCCTCATCTTTGAAGCGACCAAGCCAGTTTTCAACTTGGCTTTTTAACCAGGCATAGGAATATGAGTGGGCTTGGTAACTGATCGCAGTTTTGTCGGCATTTTGAGTGAAGCTGGCAATCAGGAAGTCGATTGGTCCGTTGAGCGGATTTTGAGAGGGGCTTGTCATTGGATTTTGTTGCTCTCCATAGCTCGTCTTCAATTAATATTTTAAAATTGCCGACGCGTAGGAGAGGCCGACCCCGAAGCCGATCAGTAAAACAGTGTGGCCGGTTTTAATTCGGCCACCTTCCAGAGCCTCTTTAAGGGCTATAGGAATTGAAGCAGAAACCGTGTTGCCGACCAGTCCTAGGTTTTGAAAGAATCTCTCCGCCGGGAGTTTGAGATGCATTCTAAGCTCGTCGAGAGCCGTGGCACTTGCCTGGTGAGGAATGACTAAGTCGATGTCTGAAAGTTTGAGACCGTTTCTCAATAAGAGTTCGTCAACCTGCGCAGGTACCTTGCTTTTGACGAAGTCGAGAACCGCTTGGCCCTTCATGGCGATGTGGTTCTGACTGCGGCGATTTCCCGCGATGTCTGATTTCAGTTCTGCGGTTTTTTCTGAGCGTGGAAGGCGGCAGCCACCGGCTTCAATCATGAAACTAGGGTAGTCACGGCCAAATGTGGCAAGTGAAAGGTCGATGAGTCCGCGCTCATCCGAGCTCTCGGTCAACCACGTCACAGCCGCGCCGTCGCCAAAGAGAGAGTAGACTGAGCGGTCCTGAGGGCTGATGAACTTGGAATAAGTGTCTGCAGTAACGAGAAGAATATGGCGCGCCGTTTTTGCTTTGAGAAATCCATCTGCAATTGCAAGCCCGTACGGAAAACCTGAGCACGCCAAATTAAAATCAAACGCCGCGACCTGATCCTTAAGATCGAGTTCTTTGTGCAACAAGCAAGCGTTGGGCGGCATGATGTAGTCTGGGCTTTGCGTGCAGAAAATGACCGCGTCGATTTTGTCCGTAAGGCCGCTATTTTGAGCGAGCAGCTCGCGGCACGCCGTGAGCGCCAAATCATAGGCGGTTTCACCGTCGCGCGCAAAATGCCGGCTGCGAACTCCGGTTTTTTGCTGAACGCGTGTCATATCCCAATTGGGCTCACGCGTTGCGATCTCGTCATTGCCAATGATCTGAGCCGGAAGTGCTACGCGAATTTCTTTGATTTGCAGTCTCATGCCAGTCTCATTGTCGCCTCATTGGCAAGCAGACTCTATGTAATCGACGAGCGCACCAACCGAATGAAATGGGCTCATCTCTTGGTTTAATGCTTTTTCATCTACCAGAGAGACAGTCTGGCCGAGTTCACTTTCCAGCTTCTCTTCAAGAATCACGACTAAATTAACTAAGCTGAGTGAATCGAGAGCCCCGCCGGTTCCGAACAATAAGCTGTTGCGACTTTTTGGGATGTCGCGAAGCTCGCTGAACCTGCTACGAAGTTCCTCGAGAGCTAGATAGACGACATTCTCGATGGCGGTCTTAGAAGGTTTTGTCACCATCACTTAAAACCCCTTACCTTAAACGACATCGGCGAGTCCCCCGTTCTTGGTTGCCAGTGGATTAAAAAAACCAGCTCGCTCGGCAGAGTTCATTCAAACAGGTGGCTGAAATATTGTCGAGTCTTGAAAGGCCTTGGTATTTTCGAGAAAACTCTGAAATGTTCGATGGAAACGGCGGCGGTAAAACAGCTCGCCGCCGTGCGGCGGATGGCGGTAATTGTAATCTGCGACCTGGCGAATTTGCTGCTGCCTTTGAATCATGAGCTGCCAAGTAATTCCGGGGAGAAGACCGAGAAATGACTTCCACTGGCTGTGATAAAGCAAAATCATTCTCAAGCAACGAGCGGCCTCTCCTAAGCTGAGATTGCTCTCAGACGAACTTCCGCCTTCGGCAAATTTTCCGACTTTAAAAAAAGGTCGAGGGACATGGCAGGAGTTATAAGATGGAAACTCTAACACCTCGTCTTTTTTGACCTGCAGTTTTCGGGCGATAGCGACTGCTAAGAGGTGACTGGCATCGTGATCCGCGTGGCCGCCCTCCCAGGCCATGGCCACGACTCGCGTCACGTCGAAAAGATCGAGACGCAAAATAAGATGAGCAAATAGGCGCGGTAGATTTTGATCGACCTGCCCATCGAAAACATCGAGTTCTTGGCCGACAGGAATCAGGGTTAAGTTAGTAATTTTAAGCTTTTCAAAAGCCTGCTTTGTCTCTTCACTTCGAACTCCACCCAGACCCGGGCGATAGACACTCCCGTGCGACGTGTAGGCGACAATGAGATGTTGGAGGCGAGCGTGTTCGCGTGCGATGAGCGCCGAGCAAAAGAATTCATCGTCGTGATGGGCGAGGACAACGAGGGTCGCTTTTTTGCGCATTGACCTCAGTTCAGCACATGTTAAGTTTAATACCAATGTCTTTTCTTTCGCTTCAGTTCGAAGGTGAAAAAATTTTTCGCCAGCTTTTTCGAGTGCCGCCGCCGCAAAGGCTGCTCGAGCGCTATCAACAGGGTTGTGAAACCCTGTTTGCGTCATTTTCCGAAATGGACCAGAAAGAGTGCTCGTTTGCTGTAGAAAAGATTGATGATCTCGAAGCCCTTGAGCTCGCAGCTAGACTGCAGAATCGCCTTCCGCTGCTCTCAGCTAAGTTTCGCTTGATCGTGGCTCTTGCCGAATGCGAGCCCGCGCTGCGGAGCTACTTTGTGACACAGAAAGATCAAAGTTTGAAGCCGTGGCTTGAGATATTCTTTGTGACCTGCAGGAGCGTCGTAAAATTTTTAAAAGGTCGTTTGTATTTAAAGTGCCACTTTAACAGAGTTAGGCAACTGCAATGACCGAATTTCTTGTCATTGGTTCGGGACTCTCGGCCGTCGGTGCAATCTGTGGTATTTTGAGATCTAAGCCCAACGCCAGTATCACAGTTTTGGACGCAGGCTTTGAACCCGAACAGAAAATTCAAATTGAGCAGAATCTTTATGACTATTGCGCAAACGAGGATGCCTTTGAGCTCATGATCGGGCGCGATTTCGGTGGTCTTCGCCAGCTTAGCGGTGAAGAAAAATATCTTCCCGCCAGACTGACGACGCCCGGTTTTTCCTTCGTAGCAAGCGAAGCCGAGCGCTTGCTTCCGCTCGGGCGTGGATCAGCCTCCGTTGTTCAGTCGCTGGCAAACGGCGGACTTGCCAATGCGTGGGGCGCTGGGAGTTACCGCTTTACACCTCGCGATCTCGATAGGTTTCCCATTTCGGTGAGCGAGCTGTCTGAGTTTTATGATCAGATGACGAATGAGATTGGCCTCAGCGGAACAGTCGATGACTTGCTCGAAGACTTCGGCTCGACCGAAGGACTACAGCCGCCGCTTGAACTCTCGCTCAAGGCGCAAATGATTCTTCGGCGTTACGAAAGAAAAAAGCAAACTTTCAAAAAGGCCGGAATTCGTATCGGGCGGCCGCGCTACGCGATCCTCAGCCGTGCAAAAGATGGCCGTCGTCCCCTTCAGTACCAAAATCTTGAGTTTTGGCAGCCCCATTTGCCCGAGATTTATACGCCCGCTTTCTCGATCAACCGCTGGCGTCAGCAGAAAAAGATAAGCTATCAGCCTGGCTTGCTGGTGCACTCGTTTGTCAGAAGCGGTGAGAAAGTTGAAGTGTCAGCCCGAGAGATTGCGAGCGGCGCACAAGTCCGCTTTCAGGCGCAAAAGCTCATTTTAGCGGCTGGTGCCATTGGCTCGAGCAGAATTGTCCTCGCTTCGCATCAAGATTTTCAATCGACTTTGCCGTTGGTCGACAATCCCGCTGTGCAGATTCCACTCGTTTTTCCCACGCGAATTGGTGCCAAACTTGAGACGCGGGTTCTCGGCTCAGCACACTTAAGTTTGATTTATGACCAGGGTTGGAATGGACCTCTACAGGGTGGCCTGCTGGAGCTGAGTTCTCCGGCGCGCGCAGAATTTTTCGGTAAATTTCCCCTCGCAGGATCGGCAAATCTAGCACTCATTCGCTCGGTTTTGCCGGCGATGATGGTGAATCTCGTCTTCTTTCCTAGCTTTTACCGGCCGGCCGCACGCGTGCAGCTACGAGCTAAGCCAGACGGCAGCGCTGAGCTCGACATTAGCGCTGATTCTTTTTTTCTTAAACCCCAGTTGATTGAGCGACTGGTCGCCTCTTGTCGACTTTTTGGTGGGTTTTCGCATCGCCGCCTCGTCGTCGAAGTTCCGTTTGGCGGTGGCGTTCACTACGCCGGAACATTGCCAATGCGTGAGAATCCGAGAGGTCGATACGAATGTAGTCGCGATGGTGAACTGCATGAATCACCTGGAGTTTACGTAGTTGACGGCGCCTGTTTTCCCTGTCTGCCAGCGAAAAATCATAGTTTTACATTGACGGCCAATGCGATGCGGATCGGTTCCCGTTTGGCGCAGCGAACGAATTGAGTCATTATTATCATGGAGGTTGAAATGTCTTTTTTGAAAAATCGACGGAAGATATCGAACTACATCGTTGGTAGTCGTGCCCAGCTGAGATTCTTCATTCCATTTGCCTTCCTACTTGCTCTGAGTTTGATCACTAATATTCTGATGTTCTGGCATGTCTCGATGATGCGTGAGCAGGCCATACAAATATACGGAACACAAAATCCCGAATTCTCAGCGAGCGCTGCTCTTATTGAAGATCATGCACTCATGCTGGGCTCGATCGGAATTGTGTTAACAGGCTTAGTTTCGCTTGGCTTTTGGATTATTTATTCGCATAGAATTTTTGGACCCGCTTATGCGATCAGAGTGCAAATCGGCAGGCTTTGCGATAATGACTTTGAGCAGGTCATTCAATTGCGAAAATATGACGAGCTGAAAGATCTCGCTCGTGATGCCAATCGGTTGACATCAGTTCTAAAAGGAAAAGCCTCCGAGGGAGGCTTTTCGATCCTAGAGGTACTGATAGCGCTCGGAATCGCGAGCATTGGCATGCTCGCGGTTATTTCAATGATGACGATGTCTCTGCGTCAGCAGGGCCAGACCAGTCTCACATTTCAGGCAGCGAACTTCCGAACCAGTCTGGTAAGCGCGCTCAATAACCAAAACGGTTGGATGAATACCTATAAAAATGTGGCGAACAACCAGGCCAGTGGCTCTTTGCTGGACTGCCTTGCAAATTCCGTTCCGTGCACGACAAGTGAGCCCACTGACCTCGCCGGTGGAGGAGTTCCGATCCAAAATTTACTCATCAACAAGATTTTTGATGCATCCAATAAGTTGGTTTACGACGCGAGCCAACCGAACTTAGGAGTGAGCGGACAAGGTGTGCCTTGCGCGAATTTTGTCGATCCTCTCGCTGGTCCTGGCAATGACAGTTGTCCACTGCGTTTCGAGGCCCTCTGGTCGGCCGAATGTAAATGTACCAACCTGGGTTGCGCCCCAGTGGTAGCCGGGGATACCTGTTTAAATCCGCAGATTCAGTTTCAGATCAACGTGAAGTATAATCCCAGCACGACGTCAGCTCGTTTGAGCTTTAACCCGACCAACTACGGCACGCCACCATTTCTTCAGGGCCAGAGTCCGGGCGGCACGTGTTGGGTTCTGAGCGGCACCAATCTCTACGAGACTTGTGCTACGAACGTCGGTATTGGGACTACAACGCCATCGAATCTTTTTTCAGTAACCGGTTCAACGAATGCCTCTCAGGTTATGATTTCCTCAACTGGCGGGTCCGGTTATATAACTGCCAACACCGGTTCAGATGGCCTTGTCGTCTCAGCCGGTACTAAGTTCGACGGCACAAACTGGATTGCAACCCAAACGAGCGCGAATGCTCAAACGATATATAACGGCGGAATTAGTTGGTACGGTGATACGGGCCTAACAATCGGAAGCACTTTCACTCCTACTCCTCGATTGGTACTTACCAGCGCCGGCAACGTGGGCATTGGGACGACGTCGCCAGCTGGCAAACTGGATGTTCTGGCTACGGGCACGGATTGGACCACTATTCGATCCACCTTGGACAATGCCTGGGTGGGCCCA
>JAYTRM010000067.1:0-1162 GCA_043746165.1 Bdellovibrionales bacterium
AAACCCAGACCAGTGATCAGTGCGGCCCAATCCACTCCGGAATTTTTGGCACGGCGCTTTGTGGCTGACATGGCAGAAGATAACCGTAATTGCCTGAGAGTTGGGTGAGTGACACCTTTGCGCACGCGGTGAATGGGCCTGGGGAAACCCAAAAACCCGGCCCCTGCCGAAGCAGGAACCGGGTTTTCAGTTAGTTAGTTAAGACTAACTGGTGTGCTTACGCGTGTGTCTTCTTGATGATACGTACGAGCAAGTTTGACAATGAATTCAACTGTGCACGTACTGACGCCATCAAGGTGTCAACACGCAAGCCCAGAGCAACAACGGCTGCTGTAGCAGCATCTGCTGAATCTTGGGCTGCCTGTGCAGCAGCGGTTGCTTCCTGTGCAGCTGTTGTAGCAGCGTCAGCAGCGTCAGCAGCGTAGTTAGCTGCATCGGTTGCTGCGTTTGCTGCATCAACTGCGGTGGTGTCTCCAGCAACAGTTGCTGTAGCAGTCAGAGCAATACCCTGAGCAGCAGTTGCCAAAGGAGCAGCTGAAGCAGTGGTTGCATTCAAGGTAACTGGACCAGCTGCAAGAGGAGCATAGATTGCGTAGGTCTTCATGCCGTTAACCAATGCAACAGTGGCACCTGGAAGGGCAACTCCACCGACTGCGGTTGAAGCAAGGACGCCGTTTGCGGTGAACAAGGTGTAACTGCCATCAGCAACTGGGTTACCAGAAGCATCAACAGCCTTTACAGTCAATACAGCGGCTCCACCAGCAGCGTATGAGGCAGCATCAAGTGTCAAGGTGAGCGTAGTGACGGTTCCCGAACCAACTGTGACAGTTGTAGTTGCGGAAACTGTTGGTGACGTTGAGGCATTTCCGAAGGTAATGACCGATGTTCCAACAGCAACACCGGTTACGGTGAAGGTTGCAACACCAGTTGCACTAGATACTGCGCTTGCACCAACAGTTGCGTTAGCGATGGTAGCTGATGATGCGTAGACAGTTACGCCTGGAATAACATTGCCAGCCGCATCCTTAACGGTCACGGTGACCGTGTTAGCACCAATCATGCTGATTGTGTTGGTCTGAGCGACGGTGTAAGCGGAGGCTGAACCGTAGAAGGTCACGGTCTTGGTACCAAGAAGTGTGGTTCCATCGTAAATCTTGATGGT
>JAYTRM010000068.1:0-27595 GCA_043746165.1 Bdellovibrionales bacterium
CCAACTTCAAGGAGAAACATCATGATTTTTAAACGAATAAGCCAGCTCGCCACCGCCGGACTTTGTGCCCTAGCTCTAGGCTGTAGCTCAAACGAGACGAAGACGGCGCCCCAACCCCCGCAGAAGCCCCTGCCTGAATCAATCCAGGCTGCCATCAGTTGTCCGTTCCGAACATCGGCTAATTTAGGGCGCGACGTCTACCGCCATCCGGTCGAGACGCTCACTTTCTTCGGTCTGCAACCAAATATGACGGTTGTTGAAGTTTCGCCGGGCGGCGGCTGGTACACCGAAATTCTCGCTCCTCTGCTTGCTAAAAATGGCCACTTCATCGCCGCCTATCCGCACGGAAATTCAACCGAGAGCGATAACAATTGGAAAAAGCTCAATGACTGGGTCGCTGCTAACCCACCCATGCCTGCGACTGTTACGTTCAGCAATTTTTCGCCTGAAGATAAGGGCGATATCGCACCCGCGGAGTCTGCTGATATGGTGCTGACTTTCCGCAACGTTCATAACTGGATGATGAAGCACACTGAAAACGAAGCGTTCGCGTCTTTTTATCGCGCCCTCAAGCACGGCGGAACTCTCGGCGTCGTTGAACACCGTGCGAAGGCCAAGGGCAAAGAAAAGCCCGAATCCGGTTACCTTTCTGAAAAAAAGGTCATCGCCTTAGCAAAAAAAGCCGGATTTAAGTTGGTCTCCCAGTCTGAAATCAACGCTAACCCTAAGGATACTAAAAACTATCCGCAAGGCGTGTGGACGCTACCGCCTAGCTACAAGCTCGGCGACAAAGATCACGATAAATACGCGGCGATTGGCGAAAGCGACCGTATGACACTTAAATTCACCAAGCCTTAACCGCACTGGCCTCCCGACGCGTCAACTCAATAAGGCTAGCAAGCTAGCCCAGACGCAGGCATGGAGGCCAGAATGCGCTTGTTCTTATTGATGACTCTCGTGATGAGCTTCTTTGCAACCGCCGCTGATGGATTAGCGGCGGTCGCAAAGACCAGTGATCTCGATCTCGCGCAAATGCGAGCCGTCCGCGAAATGAAGTTCATTGAACATAGGTTTCGCAAGGAAGCCGACGCCAGGTGGAACGAAATGTTTAATGACGTAAAACCGCTCGGCCAAAGCGTCAACGAGAGCTCTGCTTTTCGTGGACTAAGAAAAGCCGCAGCCGATTTGCCGGAATTGAATTTATGAGCGCACAGATGGCCACCTGATCCACGATCTTGGCCGTCGGCACGTAGCAATATGCGACTCAATCGCGTCTAAACTCGAGTTCAGAAATTAATGCTCCATGCCGATGGACAAGATCGTGGATGGGTGAGCGTGAGGCTCGCCGAAATACGGGAGGCCTTACGGCCCCCGGGCGAGCTACTGACGATCTACTGACGATCTACTGACGATCTACTGAGGACCTACTGACGAACAGGCAAATAAACGCTAGTTCCCGGAACGCGAATCTGCGCAGGAACCGGGCCAGGAAACTGGGCAGAGGATTTCGCTAAAATTGAAGTCGGCTCAAAAACGGGTGTTCCTTTAACGCTTGATTCGAATCTCAAGCTCATCACATCGACATTGCTCAGTTGCACGCTGGTCCACTGAGAATCCGAAAGAGTCGCCATGCGGATACTCCCTTTTTGCGCAATTTCGGAATCGCGATGATTGACCGGATAAACCGAGTTGTCGTGATTCAACTGATCATCGCTCTGATAATCCCAAAAGCCCATGCCCTTGGGCATCGACCAATCACCTAAACCGAAATTCATTGAAGCCTGAACTCTGCCGCCAGCGGCGCCCGCAGAGGTCGTCAGCAAGAGCCCAGCAATACCTTTGACAAAATTTTCGCCCTGAGTGCCGAGTCCGACGACGCAAGATAGAAAATGAAATTGAGCATTGGGCGCAAAGATTGCCTTAAAGTCAGGATTGTTTTGTACGGCCGCTGTCCATTCCTTCACCCCAGTGGTGCAAGGCATGTTGACGTTCGGGTTATTGGAAATGTCATGGATCTGTTGAATCTCGTCGCTCGGAACTGCAGAGTAGTACTGATTGTAATTATCGACGTCTTCGCCGGCCGAAGCCTGCCTCCAGCTGTCGCAGCTCCACGAATTTAAGTCAGCAACCGACGGCGGAAACCACATCGCGCCCGGCAGACCATGACCATGAACATTGAATACCGACACTTGCTGATGTTCTTGTTTCGAGATACCCAGCGCCGCTGTCATCATCTCTTCTAAGTTGGTGAAGAAAATCGTGTAGGATCCGTCAGCATTTTTCTGCACGAGCATCTTGTCAGTTGCGGCACCCTCAGGAAGGACGTACGGGAGCCAAGCATTGCCTTGTTCATAGGCATGGACTTTGTTGTCGTAGCGGTGAAACTTTCCAACACCCATTTCGGTTGTATGGATGACAAGCCCAGGCGAAGTCTCTGCAGCGGATGCCACCTTTGCACCGCCAACCATCAAACACGACAAAGCACAAATAACAGCAAAGAACTGATTCATTCACCCTCCTTAGTTTCGCGATAGTTTAGTCGGCGAACGACCGAATGCAAACCAGCGGAGCATCTGCGTCAAAAATTAGGCCTGAATCCAACATCCTTTCGGTGCCAGCGGCCTTGAGGCTTTGCTAAGATCGAGCGATGAACTTAGCCAGTTATCTCGAGGCTCAGCGCGCGCGCTCCGCTCAGGAAGTCACTTACCGCACCATTTGCCTGAAATGCTTTCAGCCGAGACGCAACTGCTACTGCGCAATTGTTAAACCTTTCTACCCTGGGATCAAATTCGCCATCTTACTTCACAAACTCGAAGCGCGTCGCAGGATTGCCACCGGCCGCATGTCGCATCTCATTCTTGAACATTCGGAGCTCATGACGGGTCAGGATTTTTCTGACGACAAAAAGGTCAACACACTTTTAAGCCAACCTGAGTTGCAGCCCTTCGTGCTTTATCCGGGTCGGAACTCAGTTAATCTCTCAGCAATCTCGGCGACCGAGCGGAGGCAGCTTTTTGATCCACGCCGCACGCCCTTGCTCTTTGTTGTCGACGGAACCTGGAACACCGCCAGAAAGATGATTCGCAGTCGAAACCTCGCTGCTCTTCCGCGAATTTGTTTTTCACCCGAACGCCCGTCGAATTTTCGCGTACGCAAGCAGCCGGCTCCGGGATGTGTATCGACGATCGAAGCCGTCCACGCCGCGATTGAACTCTTGGGACCAAGTCGCGGCTTTAATCTCGAAATCGGTCAGCATCATAATTTACTGCAAGTTTTTGATTGGCTCGTCGATACGCATGTGGAGTACGTCAAACACTCACACCAGATCAACTCGCACTCGCGCCACCACCGGGCTTCTCAGGTCGCGGATGTCGGTGGGGTTTGCGCGCTTGACGCCGCTGTTTCGGCAGCTTCAGCAGCTACGTGAGCCATCCGACGGCTGAGCGCCTTGGCGATTCGCCCGCGAACAAAATCTATGTGCTCGCGCAAAACATAAATGTGATCTGAAAAATCGAGCGGCACTTTCATCGCGTTCACCCGCTCTTCAATGGAGTCCAATTGATCGAGATATTTGACGTGTTCGGTATAACCGGCTTCACCGCGCATTGCTGTCTCGAGATACTTCAGTTCGCCGTAACGCTGATAAATGCGCGAGCGAATTCGCCAAGTGTAGATTTTCGGAATCAAGCGAACCGCCGGAATGATCAATGCCAGGACCGGAATGACGAGGAGGATGAAACGTTCAATCAATGTCGCGAGCCAAAATGGCAAAAACCTTTGCCAAAATGGCGTGCCTGATTTGTAAAAAGCTTTGGCTTCTTCGGCGAGCGGGAATTGCGAATCTTTGTCGCTTGGAAACTCGCCCTTTTTTTCAATCAGGCCGCGCCCGCCATGAACTTGCGTCGCCGCTTTCAGCAAGAGAAAAATTAGCGCCGGGTGAACGGTGTCTTTGGCTAGCAACGTCGCGGTCGGTGAAACCAGATCGATATCGCGATCGGGAATATTGTTCTTGATATCGATAGTTCCGTGCGAAAGCACAACGTGATGAAGAAATGGAACCTGCCGTGTCGTGGCCTCAGCTTGGTCAAAGCTCATCAACTTAACGCGTTTGTCTTCGGCGAGATTTTCGATCAGCGGATCATCCACGGTCGCGAGAAATACCGCTGCGTCGACTTTGCCAGCACGAAGAGCATCGGCAGCTTGTTGACCGCCTAAAGTTAAAAACTGAGAATTCTCATCCGTTAATCCACTTTCAGAAAAAAGTTTGAGTGCGAGCACACGAGTTCCGCCCGCGTCGCGGCCGATTGCGATTTTCTTACCCTCGAGCTGCGCAAGACGTGCAATCGGGGTGGAGCCGCGATAAAAAACCCAAAATGGCTCATAATAAAGACTTCCGAGAGAATTGAGGTCGGGATCTTGATCGGGGGAGCCAAGGCCATCCTGGACGAAGCCAACTTGAATATCAGAATCTTCCTTTTGCAACTGCTGAAGGTTTTCCATCGCGCCCGACGAATCGCGAATTTCGAGATTGATTCCATCCTCTTTCAAAATTTCTTGGTAAAGCTTGGCGTAGGTTTGATAATCCCCCTCGCCGTCCGAAGTTGAAATGACCAGGTGATTCGGAGGAGCGGGATCGATAAATCGATATGCGACAATCACCGCCAAAGCGATAACAAAGCCAGTCGGACCAATCGATAGCAGAAGGTCCTTAATCGATCGTCCGAAAATGACTTTCTTATCCATCAACATCCATCAGCATCTATCAGCATCCGTCCGGATAAGCCAAATTACTCTTTAGTCTTCAGGCGTGAGTCGTTTTCCTCGAGGAATTTTTTAATCTCCTCGCTGATGCCGAGCAGCTTGACCCATTGTTCTTTGTAGAGAGTGACCGGAAAGCGGCCCATTCCGTAAATCGAAAGGGCGCCTTTCTCGCTGACCTTCATCGACAGCGTTCCGCGCGCTGAAGGTTTTTTGAGAGATTCATTTTCCGCTTTGAGACGGGCGATTTCGGCTTTGAGATCTTCGCTCACTTAATACCTCATGAATGGAGAAACGATCAGAGTTCTCAAACAAGCAGTCTTGACACCCTGGCATGATATTCTGCCTGCGCTCGAGGGTCAAATCACCGTCGCGGCTCAAGAATTCGTGCGCGGCGCGGCAGTATCTTGGCCAGCATCTTGGCCAGTATCATGAGCTGGCTTTCTCCGAACCCGCCGCCGCACCGGAGGGTTCATCGGATTTTCCTCGTCGCCACGGTCCCAAGCGACCCGTTTTTCGAGATAATAGGTGTAAAACTTGTGGTTTTGAATGCTGCTCCGAATTTCGGACATCATCTGATGATAGAAAAAGAAATTGTGCTGGCTCAAGAGCTGCCAGCCCAGAACCTCGTCGGCCTTAATAAGATGGTGAAGATACGCCCGCGAATAAACACGGCAGGTCGAACATGTACAACTCGGGTCCAGAGCATCTTCTGAAAATTTGTAGACTCCGCGGTAGATGTGAAGCTTTCCGCGTGAAGTAAAAACCGTGCCCCGCTTAGCCAGTGACGAAGGCATGATGCAATCAAACATATCGACGCCACGATAAACGGCTTCAAGTAGATCGAGCGGAGTTCCTACCCCCATGAGGTAGCGCGGCTTGGTCTTCGGCATCAGCGAAGTCACTAGCTCAGTGTTATCTTCGCGCTGCGCTTTGGATTCACCGACAGCGAGACCGCCAATCGCAAGTCCGTCAAAGGGCATCTCACTTAGGCACTCGGCGCTCTGCCTGCGAAGGTCCTCAAAACAGGCGCCCTGGACAATACCAAACAACGCCTGCTCAGAATCGCCGCGCGCGAGCAAGCTCCGCAGAGCCCAACGGTGCGTGAGCTCCATAGCGTCTTTCGACGTTTGATGCGAGGAGCGCGAATCGACACATTGGTCGAGCACCATCATGATATCGCTACCGATCGCCAGTTGTTGGCGAATGCTCTCCTCTGGAGAGAGAAGATGGCGGGCGCCGTCGACATAGCTTTGAAAATAGGCGCCCTGCTCGGTCATTTTCCGCGCTTCCGAAAGAGAAAAAATCTGAAATCCGCCAGAGTCTGTCAGGAGTGGACGATCCCAATTCATGAAGCGATGGAGGCCGCCGATTTTTTTAAAAACCTCAATGCCGGGCCTCAACATCAGATGATAGGTGTTGGCGAGCAGAATTTGGGCGCCGAATTCTTTGAGGACTTCAACCGAGAGGCCTTTGACGGTTCCTTGTGTTCCGACCGGCATGAATACCGGCGTCGAGATCTCGCCATGTAAAGCAGAGATTTTACCGGTTCTGGCCGAAGAGTTGGGATCCTGCGCCGTCAGCTCAAATGGAAGTCGCGTCATCTGCCCAACCTAGTCAGGTCGGGCCAAAAATACAAACAGAAGACAAATAGAAGACAAACAGAAGGCGCACTTTGCGGATAGACATTGCGACGGCTTGGGAACTAAAATCCTTCTCCTGGAGGTTCATCATGGAATATCGTCGCCTGGGTCGCTCCGGTCTCAAGGTCAGTCAACTGTCTTTTGGCTCTTGGGTCACCTTTTCAAACCAAATGGAACTCAAGCCGGTCATTGAATCGATGGCGGCGGCCCGCGATCACGGCGTGAATTTCTTTGATAATGCCGAAGTTTACGCGGGCGGAAAATCTGAAGAGCTGATGGGCCGAGCATTGAAAGAGCTCAACTGGCCGCGAATGAGTTATCTGATCTCAAGCAAATTTTTCTGGGGTCTAAGCAAAGATCCAAATTGCTCACACACACTTAATCGCAAGTATCTGCTCGAGGCCGTCGGCTCGAGTTTAAAGCGCTTTGGAGTCGATCACCTGGATTTGATTTACTGCCACCGCCCAGATCCCGAGACTCCGCTCGAGGAAACGGTGTGGGCCATGCACAATATTATCGAACGCGGCGATGCGCTTTATTGGGGAACCTCCGAATGGTCGGCCGACGAGATCAGAGCCGCCTTTGAAATCGCCCAAAGACACAGCCTTCACAAACCCGTCGTCGAGCAGCCACAATACAATCTCTTCCACCGCCACCGCGTCGAGGTTGAGTACCGCAGACTCTACGAAGACATCGGGCTAGGGCTCACAATTTGGAGTCCGCTCGCTTCGGGCATTCTCACCGGAAAGTATCTCGATAGCATTCCGCAGGGTTCGCGCGTTGAGGTCGCGGGAATGGGTTGGCTTAAAGAGTCGGCCGAGGATCAAGGCAAAAAAAAGCAGGTCCGCGCATTAATTAAGATCGCAGGCGAACTCAGCTGCACGCCGGCGCAACTCGCCATTGCTTGGTGCAGTAAAAATCCGGCTGTTTCAACGGTGATCACGGGTGCAAGCCGGCCTTCGCAAATCAGCGAAAATATGAAAGCCCTTGACGTCTTGCCCAAATTGACCGCCGAAGTCATGAGCCGCATTGAAGAGACTTTTCCGATCACCGCCGGGGATTAATTGCGGCAACCGTTGAAATTTTTAATCATTATTCTTCTCGGTTTCGTTATCTACGGCCCGTGGTTAAACAACGGTTTTGTCCTCGATGACGAAGTTCAACTGATCGGCAACGAACTCACGACTTCCGCTAGCAATCTCGGTGAAGTTTTTTTACGAGGCGCGACCACTCACGAGGCTGGCCGCGTCAACTCGTACGGGGTTTATTATCGCCCGATGATGATTGGGACATTTACGCTTCTTCGATCTACTTTTGGCGACAATCCCCTGCCTTTTCACTTTCTGCAACTCCTCCTCCATATCGCCAATGCGATTCTTGTTTACTGTTTTTTTCGCAAAATATTTTCTCGCCGGTCGTCTTATGACAGTTGTGATGACACTGCTGATGATCCGTCGTCGGACTGGATGGCCTGGTTTGCCGCCGTCGTTTTTCTGGTTCACCCCCTCAACGTCGAAGCCGTGAGCTACATTGCCAGCTTGCAAGATCCGCTCTTTGCTTTTTTTGGCCTGATCGCCCTAAACCTCGTCTTTCAAAAACGTCAGCTTTTGTCCATTTTTTCAACTGTCGTGATGACTTTTTGTTTCACTCTGGCCCTACTTGGTAAGGAGAGTGCATTGCTGCTGATTTTCCTTTCTAGCCTTGCTGCCTTGTTTTTTCGGCGCGACCGATTCATTAAAGCAACGCTAGCGGGAGCCTTTGCCACCGCGCTTTATCTGGGGCTTCGCTTAGGTACGGCGGGACTCATGAAGCTGGATCACTCCGCATCGCAGATGGCGCGCACCCCTTACGCAACTAAACTGTGGAGCTTACCTGCCGTCTTGAGCTCTTATATTTTTAAGTTCTTTGCTCCTTGGATATTGGCCACTCTGCAAGATTGGGTCGTCACCGGTCCCGATCTTCGATCGTTCTGGCTTCCGCTCATCGGTGTCATCGCAACTCTGTGCCTTACAACCTGGTATTTTTTGCGACGGAAAAATAAACTTTTCCTATTTTTTGCCATCTGGGCTCTCGGCTCTCTCGGCTTGCATTCGCACCTCATCGTTCCACTTGATGGCACCGTCTCGGAGCGCTGGTTTTACCTGATCGGTATCGGATTTTTGGGCATGATGCTCGCCGTTGCCCAGGATCATAGGCAATTTCTTATCGGGCGCGGTAAATGGCCTACGATCATCTTAGCCGTGGTACTCACCTGCGTTTTTTCAGTTCGAAGTGGGGTTCGGGCGAGTCAATGGCGAGACGGTTTTACTCTTTACTCCGCCGACATCGAATCTCAGCCGGACTCTTCGAGCTTGCAAAATAACTTGGGAGTCGAGCTCTTTCGGCGCGGTGAAATTTTGGCAGCGCGCGCTCGCTTTGAGATATCTGTCGAGCTCAACCCTGAATGGAATGTCAGTTGGAGTAACTTGGGGGCCACCTATCAACGCACCGGTGACTTGCAAAAGGCCGAGGAGTGCTACAAAAAGTCTGGGCAATTCGGGGCCTACCTACTCGCTTATCAAAATTTAGCTGCGGTACTGACTCAGCAGGGCAAACTCGGTGAAGCCAGGGAGTTTCTTGCTCTCAAAGCCCTGCCGGTCTACCCCCGAGACCCAATGCTTCTTAAAATCGACGAAGTCCTTAGGTCTGCAACTGACAAAAAATGACGAGAGCTGATTTACATTGGCCTCAGGCCTGCTCCTCATGCATGCTAACGGGCATGAAAAATCCCTTTCGGCATCTTTACGTTATCGTGATTATCGCAACTCTTGCTGGGGGCTGCATTGGTTACTTTGAACCGAGCTGGGGGCAAAACCTCAAGCCTCTCGGCGACGGGTTTATCACACTCGTCAAGATTTTCATCGGTCCAATTATTTTTTGCACCATCGTGACTGGCGTTGCCGGTGCCGGCGACATGAAGAAAGTCGTCCGCATCGGGGTTAAATCCCTTTTCTATTTTGAAGTCGTATCGACGATTTCGCTCATCATAGGTCTCATTGCCGTGAACTTTCTGGCTCCTGGAAAAGGATTTAACGCCGATCCCGCCACTCTTGATACAAGTAGCACTTCGCACTATTTGCAGATGGCGGCCCAGCAGTCTTCACTTGATTTCGTCATGCATATCTTACCGAAAACTTTCATTGATGCGTTCACGGGTGGGGGTGACTTGCTTCAAGTTATCTTAATTTCGGTTCTGTTTGGCTGGGCTCTTAATCAAATCGGTCCAAAGGGGCGGCCCGTCTTTGAATTGATCGAAGTGATTTCTCACGTGTTGTTTACGATCATTGGCGGAATCATGAAGCTTGCGCCGCTCGGCGCCGCCGGCGCGATGGCATTCACCGTTGGTAAGTATGGCGTTAAATCACTACTGCCGCTGGCTTCTCTGATGGGCACGTTTTATCTCACGTGTGCGCTTTTTGTTTTCGTGGTGCTCGGTTCGATCTCGGCCGCGATCGGTTTTAATATCTTGTTGTTTCTCCGCTACATCCGTCAGGAACTCATCTTGGTTCTTGCCACCTCGTCATCGGAGAGTGCCCTGGTTCCGCTCATGCGCAAGCTTGAGCGACTCGGTTGCTCGAAATCGGTGGTGGGCCTCGTTGTTCCGTCGGGATATTCTTTCAACCTCGACGGTACCAATATTTATTTGACCCTTGCCGCGATCTTTATTGCCCAAGCATGCAACATCGATCTTTCCTTAAAGCAAGAGATCTCGCTGCTCGCGGTCGCGGTGCTCACTTCAAAGGGCGCCTCAGGCGTAACGGGCGCCGGCTTCATTACCCTCGCCGCAACGCTCGCGGTTGTTCCTGAAGTGCCCATCGCCGGTCTGTCGTTAATTTTGGGAGTGGATCGTTTCATGTCAGAAGGTCGCGCCTTAACCAATCTCATTGGCAACGGCGTTGCGACGATCGTAGTTTCGCGTTGGGAGGGCGAGCTCAACCTTGAGGTTCTCAACACTGAGCTGCATTCGCGGGCAGATCTAGGTTTTGGTCTGCGCCAGGACGGCGAGTCTTAGCCCGCACCGGGATGGCATCACTCCTGGCTGCAAAAAGCCAAGGATCTTAGATTCCTTGGCTCTGTGACTTGATTACTTTATGGCGTTCTTTAAGGAACAAGGTAGCTGACGGTCACGCTCGTTCCTGGCGGAATCGGAGAATTAAACGTCACTTGAGTTCCTGAGACAGTGTAGCCAATGAGGGCACCTGAACTCAATGTCACCTTCACAGTTCCGGTTAACGGCGCTTGCGACAGAGTGACTGATGTCAGCGGCGCAGGGCTTATGCCAGTCGGGATCTGCGATAAGACTGAACTGAAACTGCTCGAGCAAATCGACGTTGAAGATCCACCGGTCGCTGTGACGAACTGATTTAGCAACTGGCCGTACATTTGGTCTCCGCCAACCGGCGTTCCGATAAAGGGATTTGAGAAGGAGCTCAGGCAACTGCTGTCGCCAGGCTCGACGAGCACGCTGAAAGCTTTCATTCCTCGCATGGTACTTCCAAGGCTCGAGTTGAAAGCGCTGATCACAGACGAGGGTTGCGTTGCGCCTGGACCACCGCCATTTTCGTCGGACGCGGTCACGATGATCGGTACAAACACAGAACCAGCGCGGAAGAAGTTGGCGTTCTTTGCGTCTGACTTATTTGCGATCATCGCCGTGATCGCTTTCAAAGGCTGAGCAGGACCGATTGTACAGTAGGGCTGCTGCGTGCAGAAAGCTCCTCCTGGAGGAGCCGTCGATCCGCTGAAGCTTAAGTTCTGCGACAGAATCCAGTCATCTGACACGACGTAATTGTTCAAGGGATCATTAACATTCTTACTGAGAATGCCGAGCGTCGGGCTGACCTCGATCGGAAAAGTATTCATGCCCATGAGTTCGCCGAGTGGAACGTTAAGGGATCCATCATAGGAGTTCATCGTGGCGTTGAGCACGCCAATTTGAAAGTCAATTCCCGAGAGCGAGGCCACGCTACCTAGAGCGTTCGCGAAGCGAATAATGGATACATACATTGTCGGAGTGGTGTCGACGACAAATAAGATATCAGCCTTGTTGTTTGCGGACGGGGCCGTGAACGTTTGAGCCATCGCTACTGTTGGAGTCGGCGAGGGCGTCGGGGTTGCCGTCGGCGTAGCCGTCGGAATCGGCGTTGCCACAGGGGTTGGCGACGGAGTCGCGGTGGGCGTTGGAGTTGGCGTTGCTGTTGGTGGAACAACCACCGGAGTTGGTGAAGGCGTCGCAGTTGGGGTAGGCGTAGGTGTAGGTGTTGCCGGAGGCGCTGTCGGTTCAGCTCCCGGTGGAGGCTGTGCGTTCGGCGCCGGAACTACTTGGAGTGAAACCGCACCTGAGGTTGGACCTGCTGTAAAATTCGTCGGAGCACAGGCCGCAAGTGCCGAGATGACGGATAAACTTAAGATGGATTGAGCGACCCGCTTCATAACAATCTCCCCACGTACTCGACCAAGGTTGGTATTATTCAAGGTGAAGTCACACTCTGTACTTATAGAAGCAGACGTTGCGACAGTCGTGCCAGAGGGGAGAGAATTAAGCGGGACGAAAGTAAAGTGAAACTGTCAAAAGGTCCGATGTGGCCAAGACTTTGGACAGTTTGCTGCGAATTTATTAACAAACTTTCGAACGAAACACTGCGGGACCTCAGAGAATTAACAAGTAGGCCATGTTATTTTTGGGCAGTTTGAAGAACTTTGGTCGAGGATGACAGAGAGCGAGCCTACTGAATTGAAACACCAACACCGCAACCTCTTGCGGCATCACGCGTTATCAACCAGATATTGTCAAATCGATTGGCAGTTAGTTGTGGCTGTTGGGTATTTCTTGGTAAGTCACAGCCGCAAGCAGGACCTTAAGGTCCTCGCTATTGATGGAATAACCCAGGCCGATGAAAGGACCAAACCGATGTTTCTGATCAAAAATATCGTCGACACCGCCGTAAGCGTAAAGTCCCTTCCAAACTTCTCCCTTTAAAGTGGCACGCAGATTCGTATTCGGAAAACTCAGAGCCTCCACCATGACGTCGAATCGCCCTTTAGCTATACTATAATCAATAGCTCCGCCGGCGCTGCTCTCGAGCAGGCCCGCCTTAACCGACCAATTTCCAAAGCGCTTGCCAAATAATACGTTAAAGCGAAGCGCATCTTCAAAGCGAATGCTCTGGTGAACGTTTGGATTTTGAGGGTTCCCATCAGTGTTGGCCAATGTGGCCTCGTTAACTCCAACTGGGTCGTAGGCGACGCCCAACTCATAAAACCGATCGGGACCAGGCTCAATCAAAATGCCGATGGTCGTCTTGTATCCCGCACCGGTTCCCAAGTATTGCGAGTGGAAATCGTAGGTGGTTTGGAGTTTATTAATTTCATCGAGGTAGGCATTAACCGTCGAGACCGTTTCCATGACCTCGCTGACCGTCTCTTCGTCGTTGACAAGTTTGCCGATAGTTCCGCTTCCGCCATTTATTTTGCCGGTTATCGCTTCAAGATTTTGAATCGACTTTTCGACTTTTTGGATGCTCTTCATTGCAGTCTTGAGTGATGCGATCATATCATTGTTGCCCTTACCACTGAGAAGGCCGTTGAGTGTGCGCGTGATCGCATGGACACCCTCAACGATTTCACCCATCTCACCTTTTTTAGTTTGAGTCAGATGCGCTAAATCGCTCGTCAAATGGTCAAGGTCCCGGAGGATGCGCCCGAGGGGCTTACCGACATTTCCATTCACCGCTTGCTTGAAATTTTCGGCCACCTGAGCAACCGCTTTAGAGATTCGCGTCACTTGAATGATAAGTCGATCAACCGATGCGCGGTCTTCGACGTCTGCGATCTGCGCATCATTTGGAAGAGCGGGATCGGCGAAATTTCCTGCCACGAGCTCGACGTGCTTATCACCGAGGATACCGTCGGGCCTAATTTCAACTCTCGTCGAGGTGGTGATCACGGCCTGATCTTCGACGACGACAAACACTTTGGCGCGATCGCGCTCCAAAATGATTTTTTTGATCACCCCAACGCGCATACCGCCCATCATGACCATCGAGCGACTCTGAAGTCCCGACGCATCTTCCACGTAAAACCATGCTCTTCGGGTTGGACCTTTCCAGCTTGGATCGTTGGTCACTCGCAACGCCATGCCTGCGACGATACCCGTCGTGAACACGACGAAAATCGCAACTCGCAATCCGGGCGACAGTAACCATTTCATTAAGCTCCTGAGCTTCACTTGCGCTCGGGCCTCGAGCGCAGACTGGCGATTATTATTTCACACTGAGTTTACCTGAGAGGCAATGCTTGGTGAGCCACTAGTCTAGGAGAACAGTGGCCAGAGGCATCATCCCGCAAGCTAACTCTCTAGCTCACAAACTATGGTCGAGTCCTCCAACTCGGCCAGTGAATAACCCAGCTCACAATCGTGCCAAGCGTAACGAAAGTCATAAGCATCACTGGCGAGCCAAGACTTGTCGGCCTATAATTGTCGTCATGAAGCCACCCTTGAAGTCTCCGGCGCGAAGAAAATTTATACAGACGACTGCAATTGCAGGCGCTTCACTCACAGCTCACGCTTTTGCCGCTCCCGTTAGTCCACCCGTACTGACTAAAAAGCTAGCCGTCCCCGACCGAACTTTGGCCGATCGGGTTTTGGGTCGCCTTACTTTCGGTCCTTGCGCTGAAGATTACTCACAATTTGCGTCTCTGGGCCGAGACTCTAAAACTCAAATAGAGACATTTGTTGATCATCATCTCAATCCTGATTCGATCTCCGACTCTAACTGCGATGCGCGGTTGAGGGCCATGAATTTTGCAACTCTCGGCAAGTCCGTCGAGCAACTTTGGCGCGACCACGTGATTGCGCCCGACCGAATCAACGATACCGAGATGACAGCAAAAATGAAGCCTAACGAGGAGCAGAAAGCCAAGAAAACCATCAACAGTCTACGCACCCAGCCTGCGCTTGAAACGGAAGCCGCAACCTGGACGCGGGCGATCTACAGTCGCCGTCAGCTGAACGAAGTCTTAACCAATTTCTGGCACGAGCACTTTAACGTCTTCGCCTACGAAGGAAAAGTGGCTGCAGTTTTTTCAAGTTACGACCGTGACGTCATTCGCCCACACATCCTAGGAAATTTTCGAGAATTCTTAGAAGCCGTCGCCAAAAGCCCGGCGATGCTTTTTTACCTGGATAACGAATTGAACCAGAGTGGAAATCCCAACGAGAACTACGCCCGCGAACTGTTTGAGCTTCACACTCTCGGTGCCGAAAATTACCTCGGCACTCGAGACCGAAGCGAAGTACTCGGCTACAACAAAAATCAACCCCTCGGATACGTCGACGGAGATGTCTACGAATCGGCTAGGGCCTTTACGGGATGGAGGGTCAACAGCGGTAAAGGCACACCAGACAACGGACTCTTCGAATATTTTGAGCCCTGGCACGATCGTTTTCAGAAAATTGTTCTCGGTCGGCAACTCAAAGAATATCAACCGCCTTTAAAAGATGGTCACGATGTCCTCGATGCACTTGCGGCTCACCCTGGGACAAGCCGCTTCATCGCGCGCAAGCTTTGCAGACGCTTTGTTGCCGATAACCCGCCAGACTCATTAGTTGAAAGAATCGCGCTAGTTTTTCGTCAGAATGCCAACCAAAAGGATCAGCTCAAACGTGTCGTGCGAGCGATCTTCTTATCTGAAGAATTTGCGGGTTCAGAACCCAAGATCAAGAGACCTTTTGAGTACGTTGCCGGATTGCTCAGGACGAGTCGTGCCGACTTTACGCCGACCGATGAGTTTTTGCACAACTACGAGCGAACGGGCCACCGTCTTTTTGGTTGGCGAACTCCTGACGGCCCTCCCGACCAACATCTTAAATGGACAAGTGCTGAGTCTCTGATCGAGCGCTGGCGCATGGTCAACCTCATAACCCAGGCGCGAAAGAAAGAACTGCAGATTCCCGATCTCAATTTGCCTGGCAAAAAACTTAAACCAGGCGAATTTTATGATCTTTGGGAAAGGCGCATTTTCGCGCGCCCGCTCCCGGCGACATCGCGACTGCAGGTCACTTCTTTCATTGACAAAGTTCCCAATGAAAATCACGGGCGAATGGCCGTCGCGATGCTTTACATGGCTCCGGAGTATCAATGGAAATGAAATATCGTGCCGACCAATTTGGTCGACTTGAGTTCATCAAGATGGCGGGCGCTTCACTGGCTGGTTTAAGTCTCTTTCGCTCTTTTCCGGCTGGTGCCGCCGCTTCAAATGACTTGCTTGTCGTCATTTTTCTACACGGCGGCTGTGATGGCTTGAATTTCGTAACTCCCCTCAAGGGTCCTGATCGCAAAATCTACGAAGACGAACGACCGAATCTACAAATGCCACTGACCGGCCCCGCAGCCCTTCTTCCGCTCAATACCGATTTCGGAATTCATCCGAGCGCAAAAGGTTTGCATCAGTTCTTTACCGAGAAGCGCCTGGCCGTTGTTCACGCCGCCGGCATCAATGCGAACACGCGAAGTCACTTCGACGCCCAAAACATCATAGAGCTTGGCTCGGATCGAGTCCTCGATTCTGGCTGGCTCGCCCGCACATTGCTGCTCGCTGGAGGCAAGTCCGGACTCAACTCGATGACGGTTGGCCCACTCGTTCCAACGTCACTCGCTTCCAACAAAGGTTCTTTTTCACTCACCGATATCAACCGTTTGAATCTGGGCGGACAAGGTAATCTTCAAGACGAACAATTCGACATCGTCAAATCCATGTACGATCAAGGCAACACCTGGATTCATCAAGCCGGAAATGCAACTCTCGAATCGCTCAAGTACTTGCGTGATTTTAAAAATCGAGTGGCGACCAACCCTTCACGCAACGACTATCCTAAAACCGATCTTGGCGGCCGAATGCGCACCCTCGCCCAACTCCTCCGCCTAGGTCTCGACGTTCCTGTTGCTACCCTCGATATGGGCGGATGGGACACTCACAAGTACCAGGGCTCAGGTTTGGATGGGGTCTTTGCTAAACAAGTCGAACAACTTTCCCAAGCGGTCACTGCGTTCACTAGCGATCTTGAAACCGCCCCGAAAGTTGAAAAAAAAGTTACGGTTTTGATCATGAGTGAGTTTGGACGCCGGCTACGTGAAAATGCCAATCGCGGTACCGACCACGGCCACGGCGGAGTATTTTTCGTGCTCGGCCCGAATGTTCAGGGCGGAAAGATGCACGGAAAATGGCCCGGCTTACAAACAGAAAAACTTTATGAACGCGCTGATCTCGCCGTAACTACCGACTACCGCACCGTTCTTACGGAGACCGCGCAAGGGCACTTTAACCTTGCAAAAATCGATACTCTTTTCCCGGGCTACAAAGCCAAGGAAACGCTGGGCCTTTTTAGCAAAAAAGTCGTGTAATTTCTGACCAATTCAAATCTGCCTTGTTCCAAGGCTTGAACTTTGACTCTGAGCGTGGCTTACTCGGCGACTATGAACAATGACTTGATACGCCTCATCGCTGGGTTCCGCCGCTTCAAAGAACGCTACTTTGCGCAGGACGGCGCCGAACATACGCTTTATGAGCGGCTGGCTTCATCGGGCCAGACTCCGAAAACTCTCCTGATTGGTTGCAGTGACTCGCGAGTTGACCCTGCGATCCTCACCGATGCCTCCCCCGGTGAGCTCTTTGTGGTGCGCAACGTCGCCAATCTTGTTCCGCCCTGCGAGATTTCGGCCGTAGGTTTTCACGGCACGAGTTCGGCGATCGAATTCGCGGTAAAATCCTTGAAAGTTGAAAACATTATTATCCTCGGCCACCGGCAATGCGGTGGTATTCGCGCACTGATGAATGGCGTCACCGAAACTGACAGCTTCATCGGTCAATGGATGACCATCGCCGAAGAAGCAAGGCAATGCGTCCTCCATGACCACCCAGAAGCCGATGACGAGACCAAATATCGGCTCGCTGAAATGGAATCGCTGCGTGTCTCTCGCAAAAATGTTTTGAGCTTTCCATTTGTCAAAGACGCGATGGATAAACAAAATCTTACTGTTCTCTGTATTTATTTTGACCTCGAACTTGGCGAACTCTGGTATTTCGATGATACCCACAGCAACTTCCGCGAAGTTAAGCTTTGAGAATGGGAGCCGCGGGGATTCGCGCGCGATCGAGGCTCGTAAGCTTATAATAGAGGTCCGATTACGCGGCCGATCCCCTCGCCGAGCTCGCGCCAGGCGCCGGATTTCATGTCAAATTCGTCACACCCTGCGTTCAGATTCGCAATCCATTTTTCGATCTTGTCCAATGTACTCTCCGAATACACGATGAGGCCAAGCTCGTAATTGAGGAGCAAACTTCTCATATCAAAATTTGCAGAACCTAAAATTGCCATTTTCCGATCGATCATCAGGGCCTTGGCGTGAACCATTTTAGGATGCAGTCGAACCTTGGCTCCAGTCGCTGCCAACTCGCGCGTGAAACTCGAGCGAGCCAAATCAGCGAGCCGATGATTCGAAGCGCGCGGAATGATGATTAAAACTTCAAGGCCCCTCCGAACCGCGACGTCAAGAGCCTTGCTGAGAGTTTCATCAGGGATGAAATATGGCGTGACGATCCAGATTCGCGACTTCGCTTCAAAAATCGCATTTAGCAAAACGTCGTAGAGCGGATCACCGCTGACATCTGGGCCACTGGCCACAACCTGCGCCAAAACTCCATTAATATCCTGAACCGAGGACTGCTCCACCGCCACAACCTGCTCCATCTCGCTCGACGTAGCAAAACTCCAGTCGCGCAGAAATATCCTTTGCAGGTCGACCGCGCAGAAACCTTCGAGCTCAAGACCGAAATCGATCCATCGCTGCGGATCTTCGCCGGGCCCCATATACTCTTCGGCGAGGTTCATGCCACCGACTATCGCTCGAGTTCCATCAACCACGAGAAGTTTGCGGTGATTGCGTAAGTTTGCTCGCCCGCGCAGTGGAATATGGAGTACCGGTTGAAAATAAGCGACTTTCCCGCCCGCCTTGGTGATTGAGCCGAAAGACGGATGCCGGATCAGCGTAGCGCCGAGTGAGTCGACAAGAATTCGCACTTCGACTCCTTCACTTGCGCGAATCGCCAAAGCATTGACAATGGCGTTTCCCACTTTGTCGTTTGCGAAAATGAAGGTCGTCAGATGGATCGACTTGCGTGCCGCTGAGATGAGCTCAAATATTCTGCCGTAAGCATAATCTCCTGTTGGCAGTATCTCGACGTGGTTGCCTGCGCGAGCCATAGAGACTCCAGAGGCCGCTAAGAGTCTTCGTGTCGCGTTCCAAGTTGCCAGTTCTTCAACCGGAATAGTTGGTTGAACATCATTACCGGCTCGCCGATTTTTACGGCCGCCGAGCGAGAGGTAAAGCGGAATACCGATAAAAGGCAAAAGGCAAATAATGAACAGCCAAGCGAGCGTGCTACCAGCCGCACGGCGGGTGCGCAGCACAGATGAGGCGAAAAGCAACGTCAGCAAAACTACAAGGGCGGAAAAGATCGGATGTACCCACAGCGGCATTGTCATGCATGTTCGAGAATGCTCGCTAGGTCAAAAGGGGTCAACGGCAAAATTTCGAAGCTCTGCTTAGGCAGGGCGGGCAACGGCTTCTGGCTGGGATTTCGGAAGTTGTAAAACAAAGCAAGTGTTGCGACTCTTGGAATCGACGAACAGATTTCCGTGATGATTTTTGACGATACCGATTGAAATACTGAGGCCAATGCCGACGCCCTGGCCAGTCGGCTTAGTCGTAAAAAAAGGTTGAAAAATCTTTTCTCGCAAATTCTGCGCGAGCCTGGGGCCGCTATTGCTCACGAGAATCGTCACAAAACCGTCGATTTCGAGCGTTTCAATTTTAATCCAACGCTCATCGAGGTCTGAGATCGCGTCAATGGCATTACTGATGAGATTAAGCAAGACTTGAGAGATCTCGACGGATCGACAAACAATGCTCTGCTCGCCGGATGTATTTTCGCAGGTGAGGCGGATACCATGTTTTTGCAAATTCTGAGAAACGAGATCAAGAGTCTCTTGAATAATTTGAGCGACTTGCACAGGCTCGAAGGGGTCGCCGCTTCCGTCTCGAGCAAATCGTCTCAGGCCAGTGATGATTTTGGCGATACGATCCACTGTTCGCTGAACTCGTTCGCTCGTTTTCTTGACTTCCTCAGCCTCGATTACGCCGGTCGCCACCAAGTCATTTAAGATTGACATACTGGCCGAAATTACCGCGATTGGGTTATTAATTTCATGGGCGATTCCGCTCGCCATTTCTCCAAGTGCTGTCATTTTAGAGGCGTGGTTGATCTTAGCACGCTCCTCAGTGAGGAGCCTTTCGGTACATTTTTGTTCCGTGAGATCTTCAACGATCGCGAGCACGAAGGCCATCGAATTTTGAGGTTCGATCAGAGAACAAGATACTTTGACCCAAAGACCCTCTCCGCGCTCCTTACTCATCAACGTCTCGAACTGGAACTGTTTCTTTTTGCCCTCTGACAGAAATGGAATAGCCAACTTCATCGACATCGACGTATTGGCGACTGCGCCGGTGAGTTCATCAAAGTTCAAGCCCATCAATCGGCGGCCAGGCGAAATAAAAACTTTTAGAAAGATTCGATTGACCTTCACAATACGCCCTTCGAGATCGACGATTGCCATCCCGACCCCAGCAGTCTCAAACATGGAGCGGAAGGTCAGCTCACTTTCATTGAGAGCAGCCTCTATATTAAGACGCCGCCGGAGGCCTAGATAAGAAATTGCCAAACAAAGCGCTAAACCGAGTTGAAACCCGTAAGGAATAGTTTCTGGATTTGGGGCCTGGACCAGCAGGGACTGTGATAAAACAAAAAGAACGAAGATAAAGAAAATCTTTTTCGTATCAAATCGCGACACCGTGAAAAAGACGAGAAAATAAGTCGCAACTGCGTAATGCGGCGCCAGGTGGTTACGAATCACAAGGCTGAAATAGTGCGCGACTAAAATCCACTCACCAAGTTTCAGAAATGGAAGTTTTCTGGGGATGGACATTCGCTTCAAACTGCTTAAACCGATTTGCAGCAGCAACAACGCCGAAATAACCGAGCGTTCATAGTATGAGTCGATGGCCAATGGTGAAATCTGAAAGTGAATCCAAGCCCACGCCGGGTATGAGAAGGCAACAAACGCTAGAAACATTCTTGCGTTCTTGAGTTCGACCGCCATTTGCGAAGGCTCTGAATAATCAGTAGAGGTCAAACGCTTCAAGGTGATACGCTCCCCGCTAAACAATCAGCTACCACTTCGGAGTTTCGCACCAAAGACTTAATGGCGCGTCCTGCGCCATCAGGCGGAAAATTACAAGAACCAAAAACCGCCGCGACGCAGCCTCACGATCATTCTAGCCGTGATACATTCTGTCTTCGAATGCCGCGAGGGCAGCTTTGGCTCCTTCGCCCATGGCAATAACGATTTGTTTATACGGTGTGGTGGTGACGTCTCCTGCGGCGTAGATTCCAGGCACACTGGTATGGCCTTTGGCATCAACCACAATTTCGCCAAACTTGGTAAGTTGAACCGTTTCTTTGACGAAGCCGCTGTTGGGAAGTAACCCGATTTGGACAAAAACCCCATCGATCGGAAGGTGCACCAAATTGTCGGTGACACGATCAACGTAATCAATGGCGGTAATTTTTTGACCGTCGCCGACGAGCTCCTGAGTGCGCGCGCTGGTGACGACCGAAGTATTGGGAAGTGAATTTAGCTTATCGACCAGCACCTGGTCGGCTTTTAAGGTCTCGTTGTACTCAAACAGAACGACTTCGCCCGCGATGCCAGCAAGGTCGATGGCCGCTTCGACTCCGGAATTGCCGCCGCCGACGACCGCGATCTTTTTTCCTTTATAGAATGGCCCGTCGCAATGCGGGCAATAGGCGACTCCGCGGCCTAGATATTCCTTCTCGCCTTTGACCCCGAGTTCACGCCACTTGGCACCCGTCGTGATAATGACGGAATCGCCGCTCAACGTCTCGCCACCTTCTAGGAAAAGCTTTTTCTCACGGCTGAGATGGCTCACACGCCGCTGTTCAAATATTTTCACGGGATAACTTAATACATGCTTTTGCATCTGCTCAGAAAGTTGCGGTCCTTCCGTGTAGATCACCGAAATGAGATTCTCGATGCCTTTGGTGTCCTGAACTTGACCGCCCATTCGCTCGGCGAGCAGTGCAGTCTTTAGCCCTTTGCGCGCGCTGTAAATCGCCGCTGACGCACCGGCCGGGCCGCCACCTATAACGACCACATCAAAGTGACCGAGGTCTTGAGCTACCGCCGAAAGAGCAGAACTCGTCTCACTGCCAAAGACTTCTTCGAGTTTAGTTAAAAGATCGAGAAAGTGAATACGCCCCGAATGAATCATTTTCGAGTCGACAATCACGCTCGGCACGCCTTGAATTCCGAGTGTTGTGACTTCATCCGAAAAGTAGCCGCCATCGATCATTTCGTGTTGGAAATCGGGATGAATCAGGGTCATCTGGTTCAGGGCCTGGACCACGTCGGGACAATTTTCACAGGTCAGCGAGATAAAGGTTCGAATTCGAATCGGCCCTTTAAGATTACGAATACGGGTGGCTATGCCGCCGTCAGGCATTTTGCCTTTGCCGTCAGTATTGAGGAGCGCGAGTATCAGGGAGGTGAATTCATGGCCACCCGGGATTCCGCGAAAGGAAATTCCGGTCGGCTTTTCACCGCGCTCAATTCGAAATGAAGGCGAGCGTGAAGTGCGCCCCGATTCTTTGACATTGATCTTAGCGCACGTTGAAGCAATGTCACCCAGCATTTCAACGAGCTCGCCTTGATTCTCATTATCGGATTTATCGTAAACCAAATCGATGGGTGCCTCGATCGCGGCAAAAACTTCTTTCAACTGTGCTTTCATTTCAATGTCGATCACAAGACACCTCCATCGATTGGTGAAGACAGACCTAGATCTTACCGATTAAGTTCAAACCGGGTTTCAATGTTTTTGCGCCCGGAGTCCATTTAGCAGGGCAAACTTCGTTCGGATGAGTCGCGACGAATTGAGCCGCCTGAACTTTGCGAAGAAGTTCGTCCGCATTGCGCCCAATACCGTTATCGTTGACTTCAGCAATTTTGATTCGGCCCTCCGGATCAACCAGAAAAGTACCTCGGTAAGCTAGACCTTCTTCTTCAATGTACACGCCGAAAGCGCGGGAGAGGAATCCAGTCGGATCAGCGAGCATTGGGTACTTGATTTTTTTAATGGTCTCAGAGGCATCGTGCCAAGCTTTGTGAGTGAAGTGGGTATCCGTGCTCACCGAATACACCTCAACACCCATTTTCTGAAACTCAGAGTACTTATCGGCCATGTCGCCAAGTTCGGTCGGGCAAACAAACGTGAAATCCGCTGGATAAAAAAACAAGATCGACCATTTTCCTTTCAGATCATTTTGCGTGATGGTCTTGAAATTATCACCGACGTAAGCTTGAGCTTTGAAATCAGGGACTTTAGCGTTAATGAGTGTCGTCATAAACTTCTCCTCTTATCTTTTTGGGGCCTTTTTTAAGCCTGTTTTAGGTACTTTTGCTGAACTGACGTTATAACGATATGTTTCACGTCTCTAGTTATTTCGCTAGCATATGGCCTTTTGCAAATTAATAGAAATCGATATAATCTTACATTCAATAGATTTGCTCTATCAAAGGGTAAACCCTGGGGGCCGAATGCAGTCCAAATTGAATTTTTCGCTGACCCAACTCGAATATGTGCTTGCGGTGCAGAAATTTGGCCATTTTGCCAAGGCCGCAAAATCCTGTTTTGTGACGCAGCCCACCCTCAGCATGCAGATTCAGAAATTGGAAGATGTCCTCGGGACGGTGATCTTTGACCGCTCAAAAAAGCCAATTTTGCTGACCGCAACGGGCAAGCTTTTGGTCGAACAAATGCAATCCATCGTCGACGAGGCCAAAAAGCTCGAAGGCATAATGCTGAACCAATCAGCTGATGTGCTGCAAGGCGAGCTCACCCTCGGGATCATCCCAACACTCGCACCCTATCTTTTGCCAAAGCTCCTGCCAATTCTTGAGGAGATGTTTCCTGAAATTTCGCTCAAGATCTTTGAATTGCAAACCCATAAGATTCTCGAGGCGCTGGCAGACGATGAGATCGATGCGGGACTACTCGCAACCCCATTAAAGGTCGATCGCATTATCGAGCGTCCGCTTTTTTGGGAACCTTTTTCGGTCCTGTGCAAGAAAAATCACCCGTTGGCCAAACTTAAGCGCGTTAAGTATTCAAATCTAAACTCCGATGATATCTGGCTTCTTGAAGAGGGTCACTGCCTTCGCCACCAGGTTCTGGACGTGTGCTCACTCAAAAGTAAAAAGTCTGTTCACAAAACCTACCAATTCGAAAGCGGCAGCCTAGAGACTTTGAAAAACCTAGTAAACTCCTATGGTGGCTACACTCTTTTGCCAGCACTTGCCACGGATCAGCTAGGCACTCACTCAGTTCTTATTCCTTTTGAGAGGCCGATTCCGGCGCGCGAGATTGGCATTGTTTCGCGACGCCAACATTATAAAAGCAAAATTATCGACGCACTTGCGACGGCCGTGACCAAATCGATTCCAGAATCGCTCGCTAAAATTCGTCAGAAAGACCTCGACGTCTTACCAATCGAATCCACTTGATGATTGAGGGGGCGAAGTTCAGACTCGGGATAGATCATTCAACTTCGGAGTACATTATGGAAAAAAGATCTCTTGGACGCACGAATATCCACATTTCGAGAATTGGTCTTGGCTGCATGGGCATGAGCGATTTTTACACCACTAACTTATCAACTAACCAGAGCGTACAGACCATTCATCGCGCGCTCGAACTCGGTATAAATTTCTTTGATACGGCCGATATGTATGGCCCCTTCACTAACGAGGAGCTTTTAGGCCAAGCTCTCAAGGGCAAGCGCGGGCAGGCCATCATTGCGACAAAGTTTGGCATTGTTCGTGATCCCAATGATCCGACCAAGCGTGGAATAAATGGTAAGGCGAGCTACGTCCGTAGCTCTTGCGAAAGCAGCCTGAAAAGACTTGGTATAGAAACTATTGACCTCTACTACCAACATCGCGTTGATCCCACGACGCCCATTGAAGAGACGGTCGGAGCCCTAGCCGATCTCGTCAAAGAAGGAAAGATTCGCGCCATTGGGCTCTCAGAAGCATCTGTCGAGACCGTTCGGCGCGCCTATAAAGTTCATCCGATATCTGCTTTACAAACGGAGTACTCGCTGTGGACAAGAGATCCCGAGGAAGGAGTGCTCGATGTTTGCCGTGAGCTCGGTATTACATTTGTCGCCTATAGTCCTCTCGGCCGCGGATTTCTCACCGGACAAATTCGCCGCTTTGAAGATCTTGCCGAGGACGATTACCGACGTCATTCTCCGAGATTTCAGGGCGAAAACTTCAAAAAAAATCTCGATCTCGTCAAGCTCATCGAGTCTATTGCGAAGACCAAAAACTGCTCGGCTTCGCAGTTGGCCCTTGCTTGGGTCACCGCGAAGGATAAGAATATCGTCGCGATTCCTGGAACCAAACAAGTCAAGTATCTAGAAGAAAATGCCGCGAGTGCGAATGTCCAACTTTCACCTCAAGATATTGCCGAGATTGATCGCATCGCCCCAAAAGGCGCAGCCTCGGGCCCTCGTTATCCCAACGCGATGATGAGTTCGGTAAACCGATAATTTGCGACTGAGGCGATAAGTTGTTATGATTTTTGAACCGCGAGATCATTGACGAAAATAAAACCCAGGAGCACCAATCAAAGGGGTCGACGGTTCTTTCTATTCGTAAAGGGGGGATGTATGAAGGATCAAGTTATCTCTCAGCACATGGTTCACTTTCCGATTTGTGGTACGCCGGAGATGTCCCTCACAGACGGTGCTACAATTATGAAACACAACAACATTCGCCACTTGCCCATTCTTGCAGACGACAATCTTGTCGGCATCATCAGTGACCGCGACCTCAAACCGGCAATGGCTCTTGAGCAAAGTCCCCTACTCAGCTTAGGCGACGTGATGAAAAAAGATGTTTACGTAGTGACGCAAGATACTTACCTAAGTGAAGTTGCCCTGCAAATGGCTGAGGGAAAACTCGGCTCAGCCGTCATCGTCGATAGCCATAATCGCGTGCTTGGAATTTTCACGACGACCGATGCCCTTTACTTGCTTGCTTCAGAACTCGAGGGAGAAACGCTGGAGGACTACTTTTTAGAACGCGATGGCGATTTGCTGTCAGAGCATTTTTCAGAGGATTTTTCAGACGATCCACCAAATTAAGCGCTAGAAAAACAACGTGAGTCCAAGTGAAAAGTCTTGGAGTAAGTAATAGTTGTAAAATACCTCGGCCAAAATATGTTTGTTAGCTGCAAATTGGACTCCAGCGAAGTACGTTGTTTTTACTTCTTGGTTTGCCAAGGTATTCAGCGCGAAATTGTAGGCGGGACGATCCGAGTCCTCCGAACGATACGATGCCGTCAAGATCCACCTTGGTAGAAGAAGACTGATCGTGTAGAGCGAAACCAACGCCGTCGGACTTCCTTGGTAAAAAGTGCGCGTCAATGAATAGTCGAGAGCCAAGCTGTGAAGGTAGACCCCCAGTGAACTTGTGTCGTAGGAGTACTGCAAATCAAAAGGCATCGCCGTGCCTGAATTGAAGATGTATTGCGCTCCACTGATCGAATATCCATACGTAAGTGGGCCTATGATTCCGGAAATTCCGGCGCCAGGCCAGAGAAGGTGACTGACTTTATTATATTTTATAGAAGCGCCGAGCATGAATTCGAATTTATCTAAATCTGCACGACGATTTGAAAAAGCCGCAAAGGATCCTGACAGGGTTATTGACTGCGAACTGTATTCTGTTCCTTCGGTCATCCGATTGGCGAATTCGTTCACAGTCTCGAAGCCGATGGGGCCAAAAAAAGTGCCTTCGCCATTTGAAGGAGAAATCGAAGCCCCGACCCGCCCTGTGCCTTTAACGAGCATCGCATCAAATTGATTGTTGTAGTAGATCAGCTGACCGCCAATCTGATTGGCCACAGGTACCGCCGATGGATTGACATTGATCTTTGAGCTCGTGCTCGGAAGAGCCGGCGAAGAGGTCGAGCCGCTGCTTCCCCCACCGCTTTCGTCTTCGCAGTTTTTCATATCGGCTCCGCAATAATAATTTGCAGCCCGAGTTTCACTCACGCCTAAGATGATCACCAGTGACAGCCAGATTCTGATGTCAGTCACAGCACCTTCCACAGTTCGCGAGTCATTGAAGACGCTTCACGTATCAATCCACGATTTTGTATTTTGATTTTATAATCGAGAGCGGAAGTGCATCAAAATGCCACCACTCGTCTTTAAGCTCGACGAAACCTTCCGGCTCCATCAGTCGACGAAGCCGATTGCGATTTTCAATTTGCGCCGCAGTCAGCTTACCGGCCCGTAAAAATTTTTCCTCAAAACGAGGTTGCGCGAGATCCTGAAAACTATCAAATGATGTTCCCATGTCGACTTCTTGACCTTTTTCATCGAGCAACGATAAGTCGAGGGCAAAACCGTAGTTGTGAACCGAGCCCTTATCAGGATTCGCGACGTAGCTCTCTTGCTTTGTGCCTTTGACTTTAGCCCAAAGTACCCGCTGCACCGAACGCGGCCTCAGCGCATCAAAGACAATGAAACTCCAACCCGGATAAAGCTCTTTAAGATGAACGGTGGCCTTCTGAAATTTTTCGGCCGCATCTTTATGGAGATATGCGGTTCGAAAATCGCCGTAGACATTCTGGCCCATGAAATTGTTTACAGAAGCATAGCGCAAATCAATTTTCACATTTGAAAACCGCCCGATGTCAACGTAATCAGGACTCGCCGCCAGCTCTTGAGAAGTAGCCGCGAGCAACGAAACACCACTTCCTTCGCCGATGAGAACGGAAAGAATCATTACAACCCGCCTAATAGTGCGCCTCATACTCGAGGTTCACTTGCGGGTGGCAGTCTGTCACTCAATTACCTCCGGCAAAGCCGGAGGGTTGAGATAGCGTGAACCGCTCAAAGCGGTTAAGCCGGACTACGCCGGCAGATCTGGTTATTTAAATAGA